>JBEGPG010000025.1:0-6994 GCA_041181585.1 Actinomycetota bacterium | reverse complement strand
GACGGTGGGATTTGAACCCACGGTACGCTTTCACGTACACAACATTTCGAGTGTTGCACCTTCGGCCGCTCGGACACGTCACCGTCAACTAGGCTACTACATTGGAGGGTTCAATGAGTACCGAAGGTTCGACTAAGGCGATTTTTGCGGCGCTTGGCGCCAATGTTGGTATCGCGATCACCAAGTTCATTGCCGCTGCCTTCAGTGGTTCGGCTTCGATGTTCGCGGAAGCGATTCACTCGGTTGCCGACTGCGGAAACCAGATCCTGCTTCTAGTTGGTGGTCGCAGAGCTAAGCGCCAGGCAACTCCGGAACACCCGTTTGGTTACGGTCGCTCCCGTTACATCTATGCGTTCATGGTTTCGATTGTTCTCTTCAGCGTTGGTGGAATGTTCTCCATCGTTGAAGGTTTCAACAAGCTCAGCGAGCCACACGAACTAGAGATGGTTTGGTTGCCACTAGTGGTACTTGGCGTGAGCATTGTGCTTGAAAGCTTTAGCCTTTCGGCTGCTCTTCGTGCCGCGAAGGAAGAGCGAGGTAACACCTCGTTAATCAAGTTCATTCGCCATGCCAAGAGCCCAGAACTACCAGTGGTGATGCTCGAAGACATCGCAGCGTTGGTTGGTTTGGTTTTGGCATTCATTGGTGTGGGTTTGAGCGCTCTTACTCACAACCCGATCTGGGATGCCATTGGAACTCTGGGCATCGGTGCTCTGTTGGTTGCCGTCGCGGTGATCTTGGGTATCGAGACTTCGAGCCTGCTAGTTGGTGAAGGCGCTACGGTTTCGGACAACCGTCTAATCGCCAAGGCACTTCGCGACAGCAAGGGCGTAGAAGACATCATTCACATGAAGACTCTTTACCTAGGCCCAGACGAATTGATGGTGGCTGCCAAGATTGCCGTGAAGCAGAGCGCGACTGCTAAGGAAATTGCTCACGCGATCGACATGGCCGAGAACGACATTCGTGTAGCCGTGCCGGCGGCCCGAGTAATTTACTTGGAGCCAGATATTCTTCGCTCTTCGAAGAACTGACGCATCACCTGAGCGCATTCGTCTTCGAGAACTCCGGCAATAACTTCTACCTCTGATCCGAGACGCGAATCGCGCAAAAGATCGTAGCGAGAGCCAGAAGCACCCACACGTTCGTCCCAAGCGCCGAAAACTACGCGTCCAATTCTTGATGCCTGAATTGCCCCTGCGCACATGGCGCATGGCTCTAGAGTCACCACGAGGGTTAGATCGTTCAGATGCCAGTTAGCGTCTAGGGCAGCTGCAGCGCGAATGGCAACGATCTCGGCATGCGCGGTTGGATCGCCAGAAAGTTCACGCTCATTCTTGCCGGTAGCAACCACTTCCCCATTGGGATTTACCAGCACGGCGCCAACCGGAACATCGCCCGAGGTGCTCGCGGCTAGGTGAGCCAGGGCGAGTGCTTCACGCATTGGCTCGTTCCAGCGGGAGGTTGTCATGCCTCCAGCCTATCGAAGCGATAGATTTGAGCCATGCGAGTTCACGTTGCCAATCACCCACTGATTACCCACAAGCTAACCGTTCTGCGCGATAAGAACACCCCGAGCCCGGTGTTCCGCCAGCTGGTTGAGGAGCTGGTGACTCTTCTTGCCTACGAGGCAACGCGCGATATTCGCGTGGATGAGGTGACTGTGGAAACCCCAGTTACCAGCGCCAAGGGAGTCAAGCTCTCTACCCCTCGCCCAATCATCGTGCCGATTCTTCGCGCTGGGCTTGGAATGCTCGAGGGAATTGTGAAGCTGCTTCCAACCGCAACTGTTGGATTCCTCGGCATTAAGCGCAACGAGGAAACCCTCGAGCCGCTGACCTACGCTAACCGACTTCCGGAAGACCTTAGCGGTCGTCAGGTTTACATCATCGACCCAATGCTCGCGACCGGTGGAACTTTGATTGACTCGATCGACTACGTTTTCGAACGCGGAGCCACGGAAATCACCTGCATCTGCCTACTCGGCGCTCCGGAAGGTGTCGAAGCGGTCCGTAAGCACGTTGGCGATAAGAACGTGAACATCGTGCTCGGTGCCTTGGACGAGAAGCTCAATGAGGTTGGGTACATCGTGCCTGGTCTCGGTGACGCCGGCGATCGACTTTACGGTCTAGCCGACTAGCCATCTATAATTTTTTTATGCCTGCAAACGACCTCATCAACATCGTGTCTTACGACTCGATGCGCGTTTGCATGTGTATGCGAATGTGTCGCTAAGCCCGCTTTGAGCTTTGCTCGCGCACTTAGAGACACCAGCACCCCAGCACTAAAGCCAATGACGGCTGTTCTTAATTCGCACACACCTGAAAGATTTTTAAATGACTAACACCGAGATTCAATCCGAAGCCAGAGGCTTCGCCCTTTACGTTGGCGTAGATGAAAAGCAAGCGCTTGCCGCCGGAATAACCCTCACCGAACTAGTTCGAGAACTTCGCAAGACCTTGAACGAACTGGTTCCAGGTGCCGAAACCTATGCGGCAGTAGCACTCGCTCCACAGGGTTCGGGAGGGCGAAACGTAGACGTGGTACGAACCGCTCTGCACGACCCTCGCGCACTCGACCAGTTGGTTCAGCGCACCGACACCGACGATGAAACCGAAGACGGTGTGGTGATCGACCTTTCCCGTCGTCGCGTGCTTGTGAATGGTGAGAACGCGGAGTTGACCCAGAAGGAATTCGACCTTCTCAACTATTTGATTGAGAACCAGGGCGAAACCATTTCACGCCGTGAGTTGGTTGAGTTGGTTTGGAACGCCGACGAAGAGCACGCGCCGAACGATCGAACCATCGACGTTCACATTCGTCGTCTTCGTTCGAAAATCGCAGGTTTTGAAGACATCATTCGAACCATTCGCGGTGGCGGTTACCGCTTCGATTCCCACCCAGACGTGCACGTTGAGGACTACCAGATCTAGTCTGGAAGCATGACCGACTTTCCTTCACTGCAAGCCGCCGCGAGCGCAATCAGCGAACGCGTGCTGGAACTTGTGGACGAGGGCGTGGCCACTCCAATCGTTCTAATCGATGGTCGAGCCGGTTCCGGTAAGAGCACCCTTGCCGCGCTTTTGCAGAATCAATTGTTCAAAGACGGCGAGACCCTGCCACGCCTGATTCACATGGACGATCTCTACGAGGGCTGGGACGGCCTGCAAGCTGGAGTGGACTTCCTGCAGCGATTGATCATCACGCCGATTGCGGCGAGGCGTAAAGCCAACTGGCAAGAGTGGGATTGGTCCTCCTCAGAGCGCGGGCGCTGGCGCGAGTTTGAGGGAATGACACCGCTAATCGTTGAGGGGTGCGGAGCACTATCGCGATTGGCTGCGGAAGCAGCCTCGATTAAAGTTTGGGTCGATGCCGATTCCGATGCCCGCTACCAGCGCTGGCTCGAGCGCGAAGGCAACGACGAATTCTTTGCCCGATGGTCGGCTCAGGAGGTTGAGTTCTATGCGCGTGAGCGTTCGAACGAACTTGCCGACGTGGTGGTGGCTAACTAACCTTTTCGGTTTTTCAACCAAACGCGCACACCGGCAACAATCGAAGCGATGATGAAGAAAGCTGCGATTCCATACGAAACGTTTTTAACTGCAGGGTTGCTTGCGGCAAAGTAGCCGGTGACGTTGAGCCCCACTCCCCAAACCAAGGCGCCAACCAGGTTGGCCGAAAAGAACTTGTAATAGTTCATGCGGGAGATTCCGGCGATCGGCGGTATGAACACTCTGGCCCATGGCATGAAGCGACTGATCACAACAGCCCACCAACCCCAAGCTTGGTAGAAGCGCTCGCTCTTTTCGATGGCGTTCTTAAGCCATTTGCCGTCACGCTTGTCTAGGTACGGGCGCCCGTAGTGGCGACCTAGTGCGTAGCCAACCTGATCGCCCAGCCAAGCGGAAATTCCCACGCCAAAGGCCATAATCCAAATGTTCACGCCGCTGCCAGCACCCGCCGCCACGAGCCCGGCTGCGAAAACCAGCGAGTCTCCGGTGATGAAGGGAACGAAGGCTCCAACGAACAATCCAGTTCCGGCGAAAACCAGACCCCAGACAACCAGATAGAAGAGCCATGGACCCAGTTGAGGTGACCAGGCTTCAATCTGATCGCTAATCGAAGCGTGAAGAACTAGAGTCATCTTTATAGGCCGCGCAGGACTACTTCGCTCAGGGCAAGACGGTGGCGAGGTGCAATCTCACGTTCGTAAGCCGGGCTACCCTGAAGCACCTCGGCATCGGCACGCTTGCCAATGGCAATAGCAACGATTGCGGTGTGGCCAGACTCGAGGCCAAGGATCTCCGAAGCCTTTTCGCTTGAGAATCCACTGATTGGGTGTGAGGCTAGGCCAAGTGCCTGCGCCTGAAGCATGATGTTCTGGGCGGCAAGACCAGCATCGAAGTAGGCGATGGTGTACGGCTTGCCGTCTTCGGTGGTCTCTGGAACCGAGATGTAAATGACCAGCGATGCATTTGGAACCCAGGCAGCGTTGAAGCCGAACAAGGCTTCGGAGGTTAGCTGCTCTGCCAACGCGTCACCCTTGGTTACCACCGAGAAGCGCCATGGCTGGTGGTTCATTGCCGAAGCAGCCCAGCGACCGGCCTCAAGAATCGAGGTTAGATCTTCCTTTGAAACTACATAGTCGGCTTCGAAAGCGCGTGGGCTCCAGCGCTCAGCGATAACAGGAAGAATAGGCGCACTGGTTTCGGCAATTTTGTTCATAATCACAATTCTACTTTTCAAATGTTTGGGAGCGAACGAGAGCCCTGCTCACGGGTAGGCTTTAGACCATGTCGCGCAAAGGCTTCCTCCTATTTCTAACCGCCGGATTGGCTTGGGGTATTCCATACTTCTACATCCGCATTGCCGCAGAAGAGTTCTCGGCACCAGCCATAGTCTTTGCCCGCACCCTGGTTGGCGCGGCAGTATTACTTCCCCTTGCCATTCGTCGTGGCGCCCTGAAACCAGCACTCAAGGCCTGGAAGTATGTGCTCGCGTTTGCAATCTTGGAAATGATGATTCCGTGGATTGCCCTGTCCACCGCCGAAGCCGGCTCTCCGGTTCACATCAACAGTGGTTTAGCCGGTTTGCTAATCGCAACCGTTCCGTTCTTCGCCACATTCCTCGGTTACTTCTATATGGGCGACAAGTCGGTCTTCCACCCGAAGACCATCTTTGGCTTGGTCACCGGGTTCGTTGGCTTGGTGCTACTGGTTGGCATCGACGCCTTCGAGGGGAAGATCGATCCGTTCTGGGTTGGCGTAGTGATGATCGCTGCTCTCGGATACGCAATTGCCCCAGCCATCATTGCCAAGAAGGCCAGCGACGTTCCATCGGAAGGTGTTATGTCACTTTCGATGACGCTGGTGGCTGCCGTCTATGCCGTGCCGGCTTTGCTAAGTCCCCTTCACCCGGGGGTTACTACCCCAAGCTTCGACGGCTGGTTTGCTCTCGGAATGCTCGGTGTGGTCTGTTCGGCCGTGGCATTCATCGTGTTCTTCGCGCTGATCAAAGAGATTGGTTCCACCCGCGCCACTTTGATTACATACCCGAACACGCTGGTGGCAATCTTGCTGGGAGTGGTCTTCCTAAAAGAGCCGTTGACCACCGGAATGCTCATTGGAATTCCACTGGTAATCGTTGGCTCGTTCTTCGCCACGCGCAAACACTAAAACACGCTTAATAAATTCGCACGAGCGAAGTTATTGGAGGGTTAATCAACCCGAGGTGGCATTCTTGACACGTGAGCCAATTCAATCGCAAAGTACTTGTCGTCGAAGATGACGCCCTGCTTCGCTCGCTAATCGCATCCAACTTG
Source organism: Actinomycetota bacterium (assembly GCA_041181585.1). Taxonomy (GTDB): domain Bacteria; phylum Actinomycetota; class Actinomycetes; order Actinomycetales; family Microbacteriaceae; genus Rhodoluna. The sequence continues at coordinate 1,173 of JBEGPG010000025.1, read as the reverse complement.
GAAGCCGATGGTTTCGCTGTTGAAACTACCGACAGCGCGGCCGGCGCCCGCAAGATTGCCGATGATTTCGACCCAGACGTGGCCCTGCTCGATATCGAACTCGGCAACGGCCCGACCGGCATCGACCTGGCCCTCATTCTCCGCAAGCAGAACCCTGAAATCGCACTTGTGTTCCTAACTCACATTCCAGAGCCTCGCGTGGTTGGCGTAGACAACCGCAAGATTCCTAAAAACGCCGCCTATCTCTCAAAAGATCGAATCACCGATCCGAAGATGCTGAGCCAAGCCATCGACGCAGCCCTGCGCGGCCGTGCCGGTCGTGAATTCCGTGACGATAAGCGTGACTACGCATTCGCCGAACTTAGCCGCTCGCAGCTGGCTGTGTTGCAGATGGTCGCTCTTGGCATGTCGAATGCCGAGATTGCAGCCGAACGTGAGACCACGGTTCGCGCAGTGGAAAACCTAGTTAAGCGAGCCTTCCAAGCTGCCGGTATCGACACCGAGGCTGGCGGTAACCCACGTGTGAATGCAGCCCGGGAATACATTCGCATCGCCGGGCTGCCTCACGGTAAATAATCCGTTCTAGGGAACTGTAATGGTTACCGTTTTCACGGTTGAACCCGCGGTGATCTTCAAAACGTGACGGCCCTTGCCGTACTTCTTTCGCAGCACCTGAGATCCCAAAGCGATGTTCACATAACTCTTCAGCTTGCCCTCTTGGATAAGAGCGCGCTGCCCAATCAGGTTAGAGAAGGTAAACACAATGGCCTTGCTCGCAGGTGCCACGGCGATATCTGGAGTTCCCCAGTTCACCGTCATGCTTGCCGAACCCGCGCCCTGGGCAATTTGGGTCACGTTGTTCCCATCCACAACTTCAGCGGTTACCTGCTGGGCACCAGCCTCCTGTGAAGTTAGTTCGACCGTTGCTTCGCCAGCGCTGTTGGTAATCACATCGTTCGAGTTAGTCATTGCACCAACTCCGCTCGAACTGAAGTGAACGGTCACGCCGGCTACTGGGTTTCCCCACTTGTCGGTGACCTTGAAGACTGAGTTCACCGGTGTCTGCGGAACGGCAACAGGTGCGACGCCGGCGGCAATAGTGCGAGCATCCGAAACCTGGTTCTGGCACGACATTGTGTGAGTCTTGAACGCAGTTCCGGTGATGATCTTGAA
>JBEGPG010000024.1:0-3886 GCA_041181585.1 Actinomycetota bacterium | reverse complement strand
TAACTGCAGCCGCCAAGCAGCAGCTAATCAAGATCGGTTACGACCCGGCTCTTGGAGCACGACCGCTGCGTCGTGCCGTGCAGCGCGAAATCGAAGACAAGCTAAGTGAGAAGATCATGCGTGGCGAGCTATCGAACGCCAGCCACATCGTGGTCGACATCGCCGATGGCGAGTTCGTATTCGACACCAAGCAGAATGTTCCCGCTAGCATTTAGTGGTGACCACTTCTAACTTCCACGTTCGTCCAGCCACCGCGCTGGACGTTCGTGCTATTGCAGCAATGCGCCAGCCAAATGAAGGTGCCGGCCGCAAGCTATTGAAGCTGGAACTGGTTTCGCTGTTTGAAAAGGTCCCAGAATTTCTAGTTGCCGAGAACGAAGCCGGAGAAGTGGTCGGTGCCGGAGCTCTACACATCATGTGGGAAGACCTAGCAGAAGTTCGTTCACTAATCGTTCGCGATGATCAGCGTGGCAAGGGAATCGGTCACCTAATTGTGAAGGCTCTGATTGAGCGCGCAAAAACTCTCGGAATCAAGCGCTTGTTCTGCCTTACCTTCGAGACCGAATTTTTCGCCAAGCACGGATTCGCAGAAATCTCCGATGTTCCGGTTGATGAAGAAACCTATGCCGAGTTGGTTCGTTCGAACGACGATGGTGTTGCGGAGTTCCTCGACCTCGCGCGGGTCAAAGAGAACACCCTGGGTAACACCAGAATGCTGGCCCTAATCTAGTGAATCGCGCACTTCCCCCTCACATCATTCGCCGCCGACGCATTGCTGGCTTGGTGATACTTGGCCTATTGATTTGGGCAATTTGGGCACTGATCTCGTTTGTGATCGGCCTGTTCTTCCCAAGCGGGTCCAAGGCCACCAACGTTGCCGCCTGCGCTCCTGGCGTCGTCTCGGTAACTGCCTACGCTGGCGACGGGGAAAACCACGTGACTAGCTTTGCCCAAGGGGAGAAGCCGCTGATCTGGTTCACCATCGTGAACAATGGCAAGACTGCCTGCAGTTTCAACACCGGTGCCGCGGTTCAATATTTCAGAATCAAGAACTCCGAGCAGGTGGTTTGGGACTCCAAACAGTGTGACCGCAAGAATCTCGGGAACCAGGAAACCGTGCTTAAGCCGGGTAAGCCTTTGAAGTCTCCCGCAGGAATGTGGATGCGCGTTTACTCGAGCAACTCTGGTTGCGGTGAGGGGCAGGCTCCAGCCATGGCGGGCACATACTCACTGGTTGCCGAGGTGAATGGAGTGGTCTCTTCGAACTATGAAGAGTTCACTCTCACCGATTTACCAATTGAGGGCTAGAGCTAACGCAGCCTTCACCGAAGTGACGTTTGAGTCTACGGTTCGAACAAATCCCAGACGAGCGGCCTCATTATTGCGAAGCTTGGCGTTGTTCACCTTTCGAACCTCACCAGCCAAACTGATCTCACCAAAGGCGGCTAGGTTGTGAGCAATCGGCTTATCTTGAACCGCCGAGGCAATGGCAAGAGCAATAGCCAAATCGGCAGCCGGCTCGGTTAGCTTCACCCCTCCTACGGTTGAAACATAAACATCCAGCTCGCCCACGCGTAACCCAGCGCGGCGTTCGAGTACCGCCAAGAGCATGGCCACGCGAGACGAATCGACACCATTGGTTACTCGGCGAGGGTTTGGCGACGACGACTTCACAACCAGAGCCTGAACCTCGGCAATCAGAGCGCGCTTACCTTCAACCGTTACCGTTACACAAGTTCCAGAGACTGGCGTTTCTGGGCGGGAGAGGAAGAGGCCTGAAGGGTCCGGAACTTCGTTGATGCCATCGCCAGTCATCTCGAAGCAACCAACCTCGTCGGTGGGGCCGAAGCGGTTCTTCTGGCTCCTCACGAATCGAAGTGCGGTCTGTCGGTCTCCTTCGAAGTGACAAACCACGTCCACCAGGTGCTCCAGGGCTCGAGGACCGGCGATGTTGCCATCTTTGGTAACGTGCCCAACCAAAATGATTGGCAGGTTGTTTTCCTTGGCTACCCGAATCAGATTGCTGGCAACCTCGCGAATCTGGCTTGGCATACCGGCGGCGCCATCAATCTCGGCGTGAGCAATGGTCTGCACCGAGTCAACAATCAGCAGCTGCGGATCAACGCTGGCCACCTGACCGAGCACACTGGCCAGGTCGGTCTCAGACGCCAGATAAAGATTTGGGTTTAGTGCTCCAGTGCGTTCGGCTCGCAAACGAATCTGCCCAACCGATTCTTCACCAGAGACGTATAGCACTCGAAGACCCTTGGCGGCAGCATTCGATGCCACCTCAAGGAGCAGAGTTGACTTACCCACTCCTGGTTCTCCGGATAGTAAGACCACGGCACCTGGCACCAAGCCACCACCGAGAACGCGATCGAATTCGCCAACACCGGTGCTCCAGGCTGTAACAGCCTCGGTGGAAATTTCGGTGATCGGTTTAGCAGCGGAAGATCCAACGATGACCGCTGCCTTCACCGACTTGGCGACGCCTAGGCCACGACCAGAAGTAGTTCCTTCAACCAAAGAGTTCCAAGCCTGGCATTCACCACACTGGCCAACCCACTTCGGGCTAGACCAGCCGCACTCGGCGCAGGTGTACTCAGCTTTGGATTTAGTTGCCATTCATCAAAACTACCAATCGGCGCAGACACTGGCCCTAACCTAAACTGAACTGGTGAATATCAATCGCATTGCAATTCTTGGCTCCGGTTCCATGGGCACCGCCATTCTCTCTGGTCTACTGGCCTCTGGCTTTCCAGCCGAGAAGGTAACCATCACCACCAAGAGCGCTGCCAGCGCCACCAAGCTTGCCGATGAGCTCGGTGTCAACGCCATCTCTCAGGAACAGCAGGCAACTGCTAACCAAGACGCCGTGATCGGCGCCGACGTGATTCTCGTTGCCGTAAAGCCTGCCTACGTGGTTGAAGTTTTGAAGGAAGCAGCAAATAAGATTCACGAAAACACATTGGTGATTTCAGTTGCTGCCGGCACCACCACTGCGTCGATGGAGGCGGTGCTTCCTTCCTCGGTAGCCGTGGTTCGCTCGATGCCGAACACTCCAGCCATTGTTGGCCGCGCAGTCACCGGAGTCTCTACCGGGTCGCGCGTTAGCGATGCCCAACTGGAAACCGCGCTTGAGCTTTTTGAAACTGTGGGACGCGTCGTGGTTTTGCCAGAAAGCCAGATCGATGCCCTAAGCACCATCTCTGGCTCAGGCCCTGCCTACGTTTTCTACCTGATCGAACAACTCACCGAAGCGGCTCAGAACATGGGCTTCGGCGAAGACATCGCAGCCATGTTGGTTGAGGAAACCTTTGCCGGCGCCACCGAACTGCTAAGCGCATCGAACCAGAGCCCAGCCGACCTTCGCCGCCAGGTGACCAGCCCGAACGGAACAACCATGCAGGCAATCGCTGTGATGGAACAGGGAGAGTTGGCCACACTATTTACTAAGGCAACCGAAGCCGCTCTGGCTCGCGCCAAGGAAATCGCTGCAGGAAAGTAGTTAGTACTTCTCGTCGATTTCGGCGATCAAGCCTTCGACTAGCTTCTTGATCTCGTCACGGATTGGGCGAACTGCTTCAACACCTTGCCCAGCAGGGTCATCAAGCTTCCAGTCGAGGTAGTGCTTACCTGGGAAGAATGGGCAGACATCGCCGCAACCCATGGTGATGCAGTAGTCGGAAACCTCAACCGCGTCGGTGGTCAGGAGCTTTGGGGTAGCGCTCGAGATGTCGATGCCCACCTCGGCCATGGCCTGAACTGCAGCAGGATTCACGGAATTACCGGGTGCCGATCCAGCAGAGCGAACCTCAATGCGGTCACCGGCCAGGTGCTGCAACCAGCCAGCTGCCATCTGCGAGCGACCTGCGTTGTGAACGCA
>JBEGPG010000023.1:0-7242 GCA_041181585.1 Actinomycetota bacterium | reverse complement strand
GAAACCAACTACTTCTTTAAGTTAAGCGAGTTCCAGGAACCACTACTTGACCTTTACGCCAAGCAGCCGAACTTCGTTCAGCCGGATTCGGCACGTAACGAGGTAGTCTCGTTCGTTCGTCGTGGTCTAGATGATTTATCGATTTCGCGATCGAAGGAAAAGTTCGACTGGGGAATCGACATCCCGTGGGATAACAACCACATCACCTACGTTTGGTTCGATGCACTGCTGAACTACATCACCGCCATTGGTTACGGAGAAGATGAAGCCAAGTTCCAGGAACTCTGGCCAGCCAGCCTGCAGGTCGTTGGTAAAGACATTCTTCGCTTCCACGCAGTGATCTGGCCAGCCATGCTGATGGCTGCTGGCCTTCCAGTGCCGGGTCAAGTATTTGGTCACGGCTGGTTGTTGGTTGGTGGCGAGAAGATGTCGAAGTCGAAGCTCACCGGTATTGCGCCTGAGCAGATTACCGATACCTTTGGCTCGGACGCCTTCCGTTACTACTTCATGAAGGCCATCTCATTCGGCCAAGATGGTTCGTTCTCTTGGGAAGACCTAGCTTCTCGCTACCAGAGTGAACTTGCCAACGGATTCGGAAACCTAGCTTCGCGCTCGCTTGCCATGATTGGCCGCTACTTCGACGGTATAGTGCCGACTCCTGGCGACTACACCCCTGAGGACCAGAACATCATCGACATCGCCAAGAAGGCAACCAAGGACGCCGACGAGGCCATCGATAAGGTAGCCATCCAAGATGCCATCAACAGCATCTGGACCTTGGTCGACGCACTGAATAACTACATCACCGTGACCGAACCTTGGGTTCTAGCCAAGGATGAAGCCAAGCGTGAGCGCCTTCAAACCGTGCTCTACATTTGCGCCGAGGGTCTTCGCGTGCTCTCCGTTTTGCTCAACCCAATCACCCCTAAGGCAACCGCCAAACTATGGTCGGCGCTAACCAACGGCTCGCTAGGAAACATCGATGAGGCAACCACCGAGTCGGCAGCAAACTGGGGCAAATTGGCCGCTGGTACCAGGATCGGCGAACTAGAACCTCTGTTCCCTCGAATCGAATCGGAAGCCGAAGGTAAGTAGTGAGCTACCCGCCACTACCCGAACCACTTGAGGTTGCCACCTACGACAACCACACCCACTTTGACATTGCCTATGGCGACGAGGCGCTGAGCACCCAGCAGCAACTCGACAAGGCTGAATCGGTTGGCATCAAAGGCGTAGTTCAGGTTGGGGTAACGCTCGAAACCTCGAAGTGGTCGGCCAAGCTTGCCAGCGAAGAATCGCGAGTGCTAGCCGCAGTGGCCCTTCACCCGAATGAGGCTCCGGAATATGGGAACCTAGCCAAACTCAACGACGCCATCGCCGAGATCGCCGAACTTGCCACTCAACCAAGAGTTCGGGCAATTGGTGAAACTGGGCTCGACTTCTTCAGAACCGAAGGCGAAGACTCCCTCAAGCTTCAGCAGCACTCATTCGAGGAACACATTCGCATCGCCAAGGAAAATGACATCGCGCTCATGATCCACGATCGCGAGGCTCACGATGAGGTTGTTAAAACCCTCAAGCGCGTTGGAGCACCCGACAAGGTTGTCTTCCACTGCTACTCGGGCGACACCGACCTTGCCGAAATTTGCATCGAAAATGGCTGGTACATGTCTTTCGCAGGCAACATCACGATTAAGCGAAACGAACACCTCCGCAACTCACTCGCCTTGGCGCCAAAGGAACTAATCCTCGTTGAAACCGATGCTCCTTTTCTCACCCCGGAACCATTCCGCGGCCGCCCGAATGCTTCCTACCTAGTTCCAATCACAGTTCGCAAAATGGCTGAAGTTCGTCTCACCGACGTCAACGAACTAGCCGCGCAACTTGCCACCAACACCGAGACCGTCTACGGGTCGTGGAACTAATGGTTGAACTTCTTGGAGGCGCCGACATCCGTCAACTAGCCGATGCACTCGGCGTGGTACCAACGAAGAAACTCGGTCAAAACTTTGTGATCGACCCAAACACCATCCGCAAGATCGTGGCTTCGGCAAAGCTGGGTCCACACGAAACCGTGGTTGAAATCGGACCAGGTCTTGGTTCGCTCACCCTCGGCCTCCTCGAAGTCGCGGATGAAGTAGTCTCGGTCGAGATCGACCCAAAAATGGCAGCCGCCATCGAAGCCACCGTTGCTAAGCGAGCCCCAAACGCCAACTTCAGTCTGGTATCCCAAGACGCCATGAAGGTCACCGAACTCCCTCACAATCCAACCGCACTGGTAGCTAACCTTCCCTACAACATCTCAGTGCCAGTGCTACTTCACTTCATTGAAACCTTCCCAACCCTCAACCACGGCCTCGTGCTGGTTCAATCGGAAGTAGCCCACCGCCTTGCCGCCAAGAAGGGCAGCAAGGTCTATGGAAGCCCCAGTGCCAAACTCGCTTGGTATGCCGACGCAACTCTTGCCGGAAACGTGAGTCGCAACATCTTCTGGCCAGTCCCTAATGTGGATTCCTCGCTCGTCTATTTCGCCAAACGCGAAGCCCCTCTCGGAACCGAAGAGCTTAGGGAAAAGACCTTCGACATCATCGACGCCGCCTTCGGTCAACGCCGTAAGACCCTTCGTCAGGCTCTTGCCGACTTCGCCGGATCGCCAGCCCAGGCGGAAGAACTGCTAACCAAAGCCGGAATCAGCCCTCAGGCTCGTGGTGAGCAACTCGACATCAACGACTTCAAGAAGATCGCCGAGCAAGCATGAGCAATCCAATCGGTCGAAACAAAGACATCAAGAAGTTAGAAATGACATTCGAACTTCCCGCAGAAGCACCAAGAATCTTTTCAATCGTCAGCGACGAGTTGCAGTGGCCAAGCGAACTGGAACCTAGAGTTCTGAAAAGCCACCCGAACGACCGCGTGCTGGTCGCCCTCGCCGACTTCACTCGCCTTGAGGTTCTCATCAAAACCAACCTTGGTCGCTGTGAGGTAATCCTGACTCAAGACCTGATCAAAACCTCAGAAGAGGTATCCAAGTATCGCGAGCTCTGGAACGACTGGTTCCAACAAATCTCGAATCGAGTAGATCCATGATTTCGGCAAGCGCTCCAGGCAAAATCAACCTCTACTTCGCGGTTGGACCAAAGCTTGCCAATGGCTACCACGAGGTCTGCAGCGTCTATCTGGCACTTAATCTTCGCGACACCGTGACCGTTCAGAAATCAAACGAATTCGCAATCAATGTGACCGGCACGGTAAAGGGACTTGAAGGCGTTCCAACCGACCAAAGCAACTTGGTTGCCAAAGCCGCAGCCCTTTTCACTAACGAACCTCTTCACATCACTATCGACAAGCACGTGCCTGTCGCCGGAGGAATGGGAGGAGGCTCTGCCGACGCAGCGGCAGCTGCACTTGCAGTCCAAACGCTCACAAAGCAATCGGCAAAAGACTTAACACCACTAGGAGCCGACGTACCATTTGCCGCCATGGGTGGCCTGGCCCTAGGTCTTGGAATCGGTGAGAAGTTAACCCCAATCACCACGCCACTTGAACTGCACGTAGTCCTAATCACCAACCCAAACGGCCTGTCCACACCAGCCGTCTACAACAAACTCGACGAACTACGCGAATCAGCCGACCTGGTGCCAAGCGACAACCCACTCGCCCCAACCGAACTCATCGAAGCCCTCGAAGCCGGCGACCTCGAAACCGTTGTCCGCAACATCCACAACGATCTTCAGTGGGCAGCCCTAGAACTCAAGCCTGAACTACAGGAAACCATCGACCGCGCTCTAGTCGCCGGAGCACTCACCGCTCAGGTCAGTGGCTCAGGCCCAACCGTCTTCGCCATCGCGAAGGACGCCGAAAGCGCCAAGAAGATCGCCGATACCTTCGGCTCTTCGGCAATCGCAACCTCTGGCCCCTCGGTCGGTGCAGAAATGAATAAACAGGGGAAACGTAATGACTGAATACAACAAAGTCCTAATGGAAGTTTGGCAAGAACTAGGCACTCACCTCACTGATTCGAAGGAGGCACCGGGTTTCTCAATTGGGGTTAGTCGATCGGACAGCGCAAACGCAGTTGTGGATCTTACTCTCATGAAAGAACCTGATTCTGTCCTAAAGAATCTAAAGCCAAAAGACTGGGCTCTTATCGCCGCTGGAGCGGCGGTGCTCATCGCTGGAACCGTGATCGTTACCAAGCAACTCGAGAAAAGGAAGCAGAAAAAGGCTCGCGAGGCTGAACTGGCAAGAAAACTTCAACCACGTGTCTTGGAGTCAATTGAGATTGAAAATGCCGAGCAGTACTGGCGTTCCGACCTTGTCGAGAGTGAGGGTGTGAAACTCACCGAAGAACAGTGGATAACAGCTTTGAGTAGATTGCTTGAATTGGAAGCGTTTAGAGATCAAATGTGGAATCTCCTCAAGAGTGCTCAAATTACAGACCCATCTCAAGTCGCAATAGATTGGCAGAAACAACTTCAAGGGTTTAGTTCAAAAGAACTAGCAGTAAAGATCAAATTGGTTCTTGATGCAAACCCAGAACTTCTTGCCAAGGAAGACTTCGAGGCGATGTTGCGCTCAGTACTTCGCAATAATGAAGGCCCAGACGAGATTGGTGCGAAGGTTTAACTCTCCGCATGGCACACCTACTAGGCGCAGAGACTATCAGTCTCGAATTTCCAACTAAGACCGTATTCAATGAGGTCACGATTGGGCTTAACGAGGGTGACCGAATCGGTATTGTTGGCCGAAATGGTGATGGTAAGTCGACGCTTTTGAAGTTGTTGGCAAAGCTTCACGAGCCGGATTCTGGGCGAGTGACTCACCGTGGTGGTTTACGTGTAGGCATGCTGAGCCAGGTTGATGATTTCGCTGAAGATGCGACCATCGGATTCGCCGTGGTCGGGCATAGCCCGGAGCACGAGTGGGCTAGTGACCCAAAGGTTCGCGATGTTCTAGCCGGTTTGTTGGGTGATTTGGATTGGCAGAAGCTGATTCGTGAACTAAGTGGCGGTCAACGTCGAAGGGTTGCCTTGGCGGCCCTATTGGTTCAGGACTGGGATGTTCTGATGCTAGACGAGCCTACAAACCATCTTGATGTTGAGGGTGTTGCTTGGCTTGCGGATCACTTGAATCGTCGATGGCCTGCTTCTGCCGGTGGTTTGTTGGTGGTTACTCACGACCGCTGGTTCCTAGATGCTGTCTGTAACTACACCTGGGAAGTGCACGACGGAATCATTGAGCCATTCGAGGGTGGTTACGCTGCCTACATTCTGCAGCGAGTGGAGCGAGACCGTAGTGCTGCTGCGTCGGAGGCCCGAAGACAGAATTTGATGCGCAAGGAACTTGCTTGGTTGCGCAGGGGAGCGCCGGCTCGAACTTCGAAGCCTAAGTTCCGATTGGATGCTGCTAGCGAACTGATCGCTAATGAGCCAAGCCCACGTGATTCCGTTGCTTTGAGCAAGTTGGCTACGACCCGTTTGGGTAAGGATGTTCTGGATGTCGAGGGGCTAAGTTACTCGGTTGCCGATCGAGAACTCTTGAAAGATGTGACTTGGCGACTGGGTCCCGGTGATCGCGTTGGTTTGGTTGGCGTCAACGGTGCTGGCAAAACCACTTTGTTGAAGTTGTTGACCGGTGAGTTGTTGCCTTCTGCTGGTCGAGTTAAGCGCGGCAAGACGGTGAATGTTGCAGTCTTGAGCCAAGATATTCGGGAACTCGATGAGTTTGCCGATGAACGAATCTACGAGTTGATTGCTCGTGAGAAAACTTTCTTTGTTGTTGATAAGCAGGAAGTTTCGACCACTCAATTGGTTGAGCAGCTCGGGTTCTCCAAGACGCAGTTGCAGACGCCGATTTCTGAATTGAGCGGCGGGCAGCGTCGTAGGTTGCAGTTCCTGCGTCTGTTGTTTGGTGAACCGAATGTGCTGATTCTGGATGAGCCGACTAATGATTTGGATACCGACATCCTGACTGCGATGGAGCACCTGCTGGATTCCTGGCCGGGTACCTTGATTGTGGTGAGTCACGATCGCTACTTGCTTGAGCGAACTACGGATCAGCAGTTTGCATTGTTGGGCGATGGAAGTTTGAGGCATCTGACCGGCGGAATTGACCAGTACCTGCAGCTTCGCCAGGCTAGCTTGGGGCATCGCGTTGAGGCAGTTAAAGACCCAGTTGGCGAGAGCGTTGGACTGAGTGGGGCTGCTCTTCGCGAGGCGGAGAAGAACCTTTCTCGAATCGAGCGGGCTCTCGAGAAACTTGCTCAGGACGAAGCCGTTTTGCACGGGAAAATGGCTGAGCACAACCAGAGTGATTTCGATGGTTTGAGTAAGTTGGTGTCGATGCAGAGCGAACTCAATAAAAAACGTGAAGATTTAGAGGCTGAGTGGCTCGAAACTTCCGAAGCCATCGGCTAGTTTCTGGCAAACTAGAGGGGCAGTTCTTTTTGGGCTGCGGTCCGCTCTAGTGTAATGGCAGCACGACGCTCTTTGGAGGCGTTCGGTATAGGTTCGAATCCTATGGGCGGAGCGTAAGGAGAGTCATGGCTGATCACAAGTTCGCCGTCATTGTTTTGGCGGCTGGTGCTGGAACTCGCATGCGTTCGAAGACTCCAAAGGTGATGCACGAGTTGGCGGGTCTTCCACTTCTTGGGCACGCACTTTCAACTGCCACTGCACTTGGTGGCGACCACGTGATCCCGGTGGTTCGCCACGAGCGCGAGCTAATTGTTGAATACATCTCGGCCTTCTACCCAACTGCAATCATTGCCGACCAGGACGACGTGCCAGGAACCGGTCGCGCTGTTGAGTGTGGTCTGGAGAAGCTTCCTTCTAACTTCGACGGAACCGTTGTGGTTACGAGTGGCGATGTGCCGCTACTCGATGTGGCAACCATTCAGGCGATGGTTGAGAGCCATGTTGCCGGAGGATTTGGAGCGACCGTGCTTTCGGCTCGTTTCGATGACCCAACCGGTTACGGTCGCATCGTTCGCGATGCAGATGGCCACTTTGCTGCGATTGTTGAGCACCGCGATGCCTCCGATGAGGAGCGGGCAATTACCGAGGTGAACGCTGGTGTTTACGCGTTTGATGCCAAGGCGTTGCGTGAGAACTTGGCTTCGATCGGCATGGAGAACTCGCAGCACGAGAAGTACCTGACCGATGTGGTTGCCGCTGAGCGCGCCAATGGCAAGAAGGTTCAGGCACTAACGGTTTTGGACAACTGGTTGATTGCTGGAATCAA
>JBEGPG010000022.1:0-4331 GCA_041181585.1 Actinomycetota bacterium | reverse complement strand
GAATTTCTCGAATCGACTGGTAAGCCTCTTCGGAACGGCTGGAGCCATCGAGCACCACATCGATCTTTCCGATGGTGCCGTCGGTGAGGGTTTCGAACTTTGGCCCGGTCTCGGTGATGGTTACCTTCTGGGCAATCTTGGCCGAGGCAACGCCGTCCACGCCTTCAATGGCCTTCACCACATCGTCGAGCTTTTCCTTGTTGGCAACAACCACGGTTGGGTTGGTGGTTCCGGCAGGGAAAGACTTCGATAACAGTTCCACACCAGCAACTGCTTCAGGCTTCTTCATGAACTGATCGGTTGCAGATAGGCCGATCTTCACGTTGAGACCACCCAGCGCCAAGGCGCCAAGAACTAGGACGCCAACCACGGCCACGGAACGTGGACGCTTGCTAACACCGCGACCGAGCTTGGCCCATAGACCGTTGTCGGTCTTGTTCACTCCCCCGAGTTTCGGAGTAAGAGGCCAGAAGATCCAGCGGCCGAACGAGACCAATGCGGCAGGAAGTACGAACAGCGCGCTGATCAGAGCCACCACGATTCCAATGGCACAAGCCAAACCGAGCGCACGCGTTCCAGCGAGGTCGGCGAACGAGAGGGTTAGCAGTGCCAGGATTACGGTTCCGCTGGAAGCAACGATTGCCTCGAACGATTCACGCCAGGCAACGGCCATCGCCTCACGACGATCTGCGTAGTGAAGCAACTCTTCGCGGTAACGGGATATAAGAAGTAGCGCGTAATCGGTACCGGCACCGAACACCAGCACCGAAAGGATTCCGGTTACCGATCCGTCGAGGGTAATTCCAAAAGCGTTTGCCACGGCACCGGCAAGAATCTGAGCCATGCGGTCGGCGGTTCCAATTACCAATAGCGGTACTAGCCAGAGGATTGGGCTGCGGTAGGTAACCAGCAGCAAGAGGATGACCACCATCGCGGTCACTGCGAGAAGGGTGAAGTTAGCACCGGCAAAAACTCCGGCAATGTCTGCCTGGAACCCTTCAGGACCGGTGAGCTTGGCCTGCAGACCAGAAGGCATGCCTTCCTTCATCTTGTCGCGTAGCTCGTTCACGCGCAAGGTAATCTGGGCGGTCTCTTCGTATTTCTCCATCGGAATGGTTACTACCGCAGCCACGCCGTCGTCTGAGAAGGTAACCGGAGGAACGAAGTTCTTGTCATTCACCTTGGCGTTGCTGTAGTCGAGGAAGCGATCGGTTACCGAGTTCTCGTATGTCACCGGCTGCGCGGCAATGAATGCAGGGCAAGCAGGCGCTGGAATGATTGGCGGGCAAACCACCTCGACCGGAGTTCCCCTCAAGAAGCTCAACTGCGAATCATTAAGTTTCGAACCATCTTCGGTGGCGTAAACAATCACGGCTGCAGTTCCGTCCTGGCCGGGAAGCTTTTTGAGCGCTTCGTCGACCAGGACGGTCTCGTTGTCTGCTGGCAAGCCGACCCCCGGCTGCGCAGTTCCACCTTCGGCCGCAGAGAGCGGACCGAATGCAATTGCGGCGAAAATTAGCGCCAGCAACATGGTTACAGGTGCGGTGATGCGCCCCGACAAAAACTTGGCAATGCTTCTCATCTTTGAAAACCCCTAGCTATTTATTGCACTTATGCAAAACTAACTGGATTCGCGACGCCGTTATTCCCCGGTGAATACCGTAATTTCAGAAAACTTTTCGATGTATTTGAAAGGGAAACCGTCTTTGTCGGCTTCTTCGACCCACACGATTTGTGGTGTCTCTTCGAATTTCCAGCTCGGCCATTCATTTGTGAGCACCGTTAGGAACGACGAGACTTCAACTTCGGTTACGTTCATACCCAAACAGCTGTGACGTCCGAAGCCAAATGCTAGGTGCGGCTTTCGATCTCGATGAATGTCGAGTTGGTCTGCATCAGGCCAGATCTCTCGGTCATGATTTGCCGAGACGAAATTGAGCAGAACATATTGGTTAACGTCGCGGTCAGAATCTGGCAAAACAGCTTGCTCTCTTGGCGCTCGTTCCATCTTTGGAAGTGGCGAAAGGAAGCGAACGAATTCGGCGATGGTGCGGGAGTACCAGGACGGATTCTGGGCGAGGAAAGTTCGGTCATTCTCACTTTGAACAAGGTGCCAAACCAAACCAGAGATTAGTTTGACCACGGTGTCTCGCCCACCAGCCAGTAAGACTCCGGCGATACCAAACATTTCATCGCGTGAAACTCGCACCCCATCGATTTCGACCCTGGCTACAAAATCCCAGAGATCTTGCTCCGGGAGCTCCTGCCGAGCTCGTTCCACGGCAACGTTGAATACACGGTCGAGGTAGTTGTGCAGAACCTTTCCGGAACGCGAGCTCTCCACCGAGAAGTCTCGATCCTGGTGTGCTCGAGTTGCCGACTCGTCGTGGTGGCCGTTCATATATGACTCGGCGGTCCAAACATCGGGACCCCAAGATAGCCACTCTTCAACATCTTGCGGTCGGTTAAAGATAATGCCAAGACAACCCATCACGTATGGCAAAGCAAGATCCTTGGTTACTTCGAAGGGCTGGGTTTGATGAATGAGAGTGCGCGCGAGTTCCTCAAACCGAGGGCGAAATTGTTCGAGCCGCGACGCCATGAAGTAAGGCTGTACCGCTTCTCGAAACTTAGTGTGTCGTGGCGGATCGGCTTCCAGTGGTAGCTGTCGGTAGGTTCGCACATCTCGATCACCGAGCAGGTCACTGGAGTAGGTCTCAAAGTCTTTGGCGGCTTCCTTAACTGCGTTGAACCCTTTGATTTCCTGGCGCATGGGGCTCACTTATCGAAAATCGCTAGGAGGTCGGAGACGCTAGCCATTTCGTTCAGCGGGTGCCGAAGTGGAATGTCGCCGTGAACCACGTAGGTGTTATTGCGGCCAGACTTACCCTTGACCACGAATCCGGCATCCACAAGGTCTTTGAGAATGCCTGCGGTTGCGCGCGAGGTAATTCCAACCTGCGCAGAGAGCTGATCGATGGTTAACTGGGGGTCGCGAGCGAGGGCGACCAGCACATGTCCGTGGTGAGTAAGGAAGGTCCATTTCGCCATGGGACTATTTTCCACCTTCCAGCGGAGTCTCGGCGTTCTTGGTCGCTTTGAAACTGGCGACGATTGCCGTGACCAGAATCACCAGGATCACGCCCAGAGAGAACCAGGTTGGCACCTTGACGAAATCGTGCAGCGCCATTTTGATGCCGACCCAGACCAGCACTAGGGCAAGGCCAACCTTTAGGTAAACGAATCGGTGCATGATGTCGGCTAACAGGAAGTACATTGCGCGAAGGCCAAGAATTGCAAACGCGTTCGCGGTGAACACCAGGAACGGTTCCTCGGTTACCGCGAAAATCGCAGGAATGGAGTCGACCGCGAAGATGATGTCGGTGAATTCAATGAGAACCAGCACCATAAGAAGCGGAGTTGCCACTAGCTTGCCGGCTTTTCGAACGGTGAGCTTTTGGCCGTGATACTCATCGGTCGATGGCATTACTCTGGAGAACCACTTATAAAACTTTGAATCAGACGGGTCTTCGTGACTTTCACGTTTCCTCAACATCTGAATTCCTGTGAGAATCAGGAATGCCGCGAAGACGTAAAGCACCCATGCGAATGAATCAAGGATTGCAGCGCCGAGACCGATAAAGATCCCGCGGAATACCAGAGCACCGAGAACACCGAGGAAGAGAACTCGATGCTGGTACATCTTTGGCACCGCGAAACTGGCAAAGATGATTGCCCAAATGAACACGTTATCGACCGCGAGCGACTTCTCGATGAGGAATCCGGAGAAGTATTGAGTGGCGTACTCTGCTCCAAACTGCCACCAAATCACCCCGCCGAATGCAACTCCAAGGAAGACCCAGAAGGCTGACCAACCGGCAGCTTCCTTCACACTGATCTCGTGGGCTTTGCGGTGAGCAAATAGGTCAATTAGAAGCATGGCCAAGATAAGACCAAGTACCGCAAACCACATCCAAAGCTCGACGTTCATCACAATTCCTTCTATATAGGAAATATTTATACTGAAAATTATTTCCTGTATTGCACTTCATGTCAAGTTTTAGATGCGTCCGTGAAAACAAAAAACCCCACCTGTGGAGAGGTGAGGTTTTCGTGGCTAGTGAGGGATTCGAACCCCCGAAGGCTGAGCCGGCTGATTTACAGTCAGATCCCTTTGGCCGCTTGGGTAACTAGCCGAATACACCTTCGTCCACCGGTAATCCGCTGAACGAACGTGCTTTCCAAGAATACCTGATTGTGAGCGACTAAAATCACACTCATGGCAGATTCTTCATTCGACATCGTTTCCAAAGTAGACAAAATGGAGGCGG
>JBEGPG010000021.1:0-5004 GCA_041181585.1 Actinomycetota bacterium | reverse complement strand
GCCAATACCCAGAACGGCATGGTCTTCGCTGCAGCAATCAGAACGCTCAGGTTTCCTCGTACCGTAACCGTAGGTTTGGCGTCTTCCTGGAACTGCTCGGTTGCCCCAACCGGCAGCGTCTTCGCATCACGAGGGCGCTCCTTGTAGACGATTGCGAAAATCGGAACAATCAGCAGGGCGAATGCCGCCACGACGAGCGAACCCGAACGCCAGCCCACGCTGTCCGTCAGAGTGGTGATCAGTGGAAGGAATGCCAACTGCCCGGTGGCATAAGCGGCCGAGAAAATTCCGGTGATTAAGCTTCGGTGCTTGTGGAACCAGCGGTTGGCAACCATGGACGCGAACACGAGTGCGAGACAACCAGTTCCAAACCCAACCATCACTCCCCAGTAGAGAAAGAGTTGCCAGGCCTCGGTCATCCAAACCGTGAGCCCGGATCCCAAGGCAACCAAGCCGAGTGCGAAGACAACCACTCGCTTCACCGAGAAGCGCTGCATCAGAGTTGCCGCGAACGGAGCGGTTAGACCATAGACGATCAGGTTGAGTGAAAGCGCCGACGAAGTGAGCGAGCGCGACCAACCGAATTCCATCTCAAGTGGCATTAGGAATGGCGATGTGGTGGAGCGGAAAGCCGCAGCTGCAATCAACGTTAGGAAGGTAACGACAGCAATCCACCAACCACGGTGAATCTTGATCAATCCTTGGGGCCTTCCTTAATTGCTTTCTCGTAAATGTGAATCATCTTTGCGGTGATCTGACTCTGCAGAACCGACCAGTCACCGGTGTCGATGGCACGTTTCGAGTTGCCAGAACGAATGTCCTTGGCGGCACGTGTGAGGGTTCTGGCCATGTCGTCGATGCTTGGGGTTTTGGAGAGCCAGACGTGCTCGGCCGGAAGCTCCGAGGCAATCTTTGGATCGGCCACTAGGACCGGGGTGCCAACAGCGATTGCTTCGTAGACGGTCATGCCCTGGGTCTCGAAACCAACCGAGCTCTGGGCAACCAAATCGGCCGAGGCAAAACGAGATACCAAATCGCGGTGAGGGAGTCGGCCGTGGAAGGTGGCGTTCTTGGTCAAACCCAGTTGCACCAGCAGCAGGCGAACGCGGGCTTCGAGCTGGCCGGATCCGTAGATGTGAAGGTGGGTGTTCGGCAGGTTAGCCTGGTGGAAGGCGCCGAGGAATTCGGTGATGCGCTTTTCCGCACTCATGCGCCCAGCCCAAACGAAATCAAGTTCGCGGTCGCCTGCCGGGCTGCTCGATTTTTCGATCCCGTCGACCACGTCGTCGTCCACGCCGTTCGGGAATACCAACGCGTGTTCAACAACTTTGTGCTTCTCAAGTTCTCTGGCGAAGTGACCAGAAGGAGAGGTCACATAGTTCGCGTGTCGGCAAACCTGCTCCTTGAACGCCCAAACATTCTTGTCGTTCTTAGGCACGTCGTGACCGAGCATCGAGGCGGCCCAACGATTCAGTACCTGAGCCACTCGTTGCGTTCCGGTCTTGCCAACGGTGTGTGAGAAACCTAGGTCGAGGTTGGTGTGAACGGTGTGCACATATGGCAGGTCGTGATCCTTGGCCCAAGCCGCACCCAGGATTGCACCCCAAACATCGGCCTGCACGTGAACGATGTCCACGGGGAGAGCCATCTTGGCAAGCTTGCGTTGAACCGAACGATAAGCCAACTTGAGTGAAGGCTCGATCGAATATGCTCCGGTTGGCGGAAGCGGCAGCGAAGGAACTTCGATCATTCCTTCAAGGCGACGGTTGCGACGGAAGCGTCGCGAAACCACCATGGTCACCGTGTGCCCGGCACGCTCCAAGTACTTCTTTTGCAGCATGAGGCTGGTCTGCACACCGCCCAAAGAGTCGGGGTGATGATCAGCGAAAAATAGTATGTGCATCAGGTCAAATTTACCGCCTTATGACATAGTGAAGTATGCAGGCAGTGGGGTCATTTAAAGCGTCGCCGAAACAGCCGTTTTCGCGAACATTTGGGTATTTAGGCGCATCTTCGGCCTGGTCGCTCGGGTTTTTCCTCTTCTACTTTTATCTACTTTCTTTTCTTTCTTTTCTCTCCGACGCGGTTCGAAATTCCAACTATTCACCGCTTTGGCTAATAGTTTCCGGTGCCGCCTTTTTACCTCCGTTAACCATGGGTCTGATTTATCGATTCGGTTTCCTGATGCGTCGCCCAGAAAAGTCCAGACCTTGGCTGAACCTTCTTGTGGCCGGAATCATCGGTTCAACCAGAAACCTTTCGGTTGGTTTGTTCTCGGATTGGGCAAACCTGGAAACCGAACACCTCTGGCTATTTAGACTCTTCGGTGGTTTCCTAATGGGTGCCGCAGCCTTTGCCTTCTGGGCAATTGGTAACGGCTCGAAGATCGAATACCTTTCCTCGCTGAAACGCCTAGGCGAGATTCAAAATCGATTGGCCGTAACCCGCAGGCACATGGGCGAGCACCTATCGGTGGTGAACGATGGTCTTCAAGAGCGCACCAGACAGGCGCTTATTCCCCAACTGAACGCGATTCGAGAGCTGCTGGGTAATAATCAAACGACCAAGCAGGCGATCGAACATCTTAGAAACACCATCACCGAACAGATCAGACCCATGATGGCAGCCATATCAAGGGAGATACCGGCACCATTCGAAGCTAAAGATTTCGCCAGCCTTAAGAATTTAAATCCAAAGCTTCCAACCAGGTTCGTACTCAAGAACAAAATTGAAGTCACCTATTCGTCTTTGATTGAAATTCTCGGGCTTGCCATTTGGCTCAGTATTTTCCGATCGCCCAATGGCCTTCTAGACATAGCAGCGTTGTTCGGCATTTATTTCTTAATAATGAGCATCTTTAAGTTCATGTTGCCTCGGGATCTGCAATTCTCTCGATTGAGCGCTACTGTGGTGGTGGTGGTTTTCGCGCTTGCCGCCTCCTCGGCAAATGTCATTTATCTCTATTACCTGAACTATCCAGAACCGCAGTTCTATATGTTGGCCGGATTTGCCGTGGCAATTGGCCTTTTAGGCCCGCTCATGCTGCTTCAGCTTAGTGACCTCTTCGAGAAGCGACTAGAAATTGAGAAACAGATTCGAGCAGACCTAAACGAGATTGCCAAGGAGAATGCTCTTTTTGCTCAAAAGGTTTGGGTCTTTCGAAAGCGCTGGCTACTAGTTCTACACGGCAATGTTCAGAGCGCACTAACTGCAGCACTCACCAGGCTTCAAAGAGAAGCGGTCATCGACGCCGTTACCGTAGAACTAGTGAAACAAGACCTGATTCGCGCCGAATCCGCCATCAACTCAAATCTGCATGATTCTCTCAACTTGGAAGACGGGCTTCGCCAAGTAGTACGTGCCTGGGATGGGATCTGCAATATCTCCATTGATGTTTCGGAACGAGCCAAACGAGCACTCGTTCGCAGCGCAGACAGCGAATTTTGCGTAAACGAAATTGTAAAAGAGGCAGTTTCCAATGCTGTTCGCCATGGCGAGGCAAGCGAGGCCAAGATTGACATTGACCGCATCGCCGACGACATCTTGAAGGTCGACGTCTATAACAACGGCAAATCTCTGAGCAACAGCGATACCAGCGGCATTGGCTCGGAGATGCTTGACGAAATCTGCTTACATTGGGAACTAAAGAGCGAGCGTAAGGGAGTTCGGCTCACGGCCGAGCTTCCGGTCAAGCTTTAGTACTGTAGCGGCCCCCGGTGGCAAGCAGCTTCTCGTAGATGGCAACCGCTCGTTTGGTGAGCCCGCTCTGCAGCAACAGTTCGTCGCCAACCAAACGTTCACCGCGCTTGTCGCCGGAGCGGATGTCGTTCACCGCAGAGACCAAAGCATCGGCCAGGGCCTCAACCGAATCGTCACGAACTACCCAGTGCGCACCTCGCTCAAACTCCTCGGCAATGTTGTGGTCACAGAGAATGCTCGGGGTGCCTACAGCAGCCGCTTCGAAAACGGTCATACCCTGGGTCTCAAAGCCAACCGAGGTTTGAACGAGGGCGTCGGCTTTGGCAAAGTGTTTCAACATTGCCGAGTGCGGAGCGCGACCGTGCAGAACCACCTTGTGCTCTAGACCATATTCCTTGATCAGTTCTGCGGTTTTCTTCCAAAGCGGACCCTTGCCATAAACATCAACCACCACGTGATCGAGGTTGGCGAGCTTCACGGCTTCAATGAATTCAAGTAGGCGTTTTTCATGCTGGAAACGACCAGCCCAAACCAGGTGAACCTTTTTATCGGTGTGGTGAGGTTCATCTTTGATGCTCGCCAGTGTGGCTTCGATGCGCTCGTCATCCACACCGTTGTGCATCACCTGTAGCGGAGCTCTAATGCCGTGCTCCTTTAGGTCTCTAGCGAAGTGGCTAGACGGTACCAAAACCACGTCGACCTGATTCGTAATTAACTGCAGGTATTCCCAGGCATCGGTTGTGGTGTGTTTCAACGGCAGCCTCAGGTGCTTTAGGAACTCGCGGCTGAGCAGCCAGAATAAAAACTTCGACGGATACTTGCCGATTACCTCTTGAGTACCAACCGCCAGATTGAAATGGCTGGTCATGATTACCGGCAGGTGGTTGCGCTGGGCGAAACCGATGCCGATGATGGCACTCCACATATCGGCCTGAATGTGAACGAGATCAAACTTGTCCGGGCGTCGTCGTTGGCTTCGATCCAAACGCTTACGCGAACGGCGGGCATTCGCTGTGAAAGAGAACTCCCAGTTGAGGGTTAGTGGCCAAGACGGCAGGGTGAAGAAGCCCTTTTCGATTAGGCGCTTTCCAGAAGAAGGAGACACGAAGGTCACCCGGTGACCAAGTTTCTCAAGATACTTCTTCTGAAGCATCGCGGATGTTTGAATCCCCCCGAGAGACCTTGGATGTTGATCCAAGAACATTGCGATGTGCATTAGAACAGCCTACCCGCCCAACCTGATAGCCCTCGTGAGAGAATAGAAACATGACTCAACACACTCACGTAGCGACCCTGCACACCAAC
>JBEGPG010000020.1:0-17308 GCA_041181585.1 Actinomycetota bacterium | reverse complement strand
AGTTCGGCCTCCGCGTGAGCCTTTAGGGCGTCCTTTGCGGTGAGTTCCTCGGCGACCTGCTTGGCGAGCTTTGGGCTCATTCCTTTTTGTTCGTAGAACCAGGCGAGTTCACGAAGTTCGGCTTCAGGGTTTTCCTTGAGTTCTCTTTTCTCCTTGGCAATTGCGGCAATCTCGGAATCCTTTTGAGCGCTGACCGAGGTGTATTCGCCACCTGCCATTGAGATCGATCCTGCGACTAGTGCAGCAACACCGGCGATGAAAATTGCCTGCTGGTCGGCGCCAGCACCAGCCACACCGAAGATAAGACCGGCCGTGGAGACGATTCCATCGTTGGCACCCAAAACGCCCGCGCGAAGCCAGTTGAGCTTGTGGGCCATCGAGTTCTTTTGGAATTCCTCCGAAGCAATTACTTCGTTATCGATTTCGTGCTGGGATTTTGCCATAGGTTCATAAAACCTCAGAAATTGCCTTTTCTCTACTAAGGCAGACCTAAATGTCGCTGGTTAGAATGGGGGAATGAGTTCTTTGCAGATAACGGTAGACGGCGCTTCTAGAGAAGTTGACGCTGGCACTACCGGTTTCAATCTGTTCGAATCCAAGACCGTGGTTGCACTTCGCGTCAACGGCGAACTCAAGGATCTTGCTTACTCCGTTCAGAACGGTGATCTTGTTGAAGGCGTAGAGATTTCGTCGCCTGACGGCCTGAACATTCTTCGCCACTCGGCTGCGCACGTGCTAGCCCAGGCGGTTCAAAATGTGAACCCTGAAGCGAAGCTGGGCATTGGCCCTCCTATTAAAGATGGCTTTTACTATGACTTCGATGTTGTTGAGCCGTTTACTCCTGAAGACCTTCGCAAGCTTGAGAAGGAGATGGATCGCATCATTCGCTCAGGGCAGCGTTTCGTTCGCCGAGTAACCAATGATGCTGATGCCCGTGTTGAGCTCTCAAACGAACCATACAAGCTCGAACTAATCGGGCTAAAGGGCTCGGATGCTGTTGGTGATGGTGCTGCAGAAGTTGGCGCTGGCGAATTGACTATCTACGACAACGTGAACCCGCAGACCGGTGAAACGATTTGGAAGGATCTTTGCCGAGGTCCGCATTTGCCTAACACCAGAATGATTGGCAATGCCTACGCACTGATGCGCTCGGCTGCAGCCTACTGGCGAGGCAATGAAGCCAACAAGCAGCTTCAGAGAGTTTACGGAACCGCATGGCCTTCCAAGGACGAATTGAAAGCGCACCTCGACCGCCTCGAGGAGGCCGCGAAGCGTGATCACCGCCGAATTGGTGCCGAGTTGGATTTGTTCTCATTCCCGGACGAGATCGGATCTGGACTAGCCGTATTCCATCCAAAGGGTGGCATTATCCGCCGCGTTATGGAGGATTACAGTCGCAAGCGTCACGAGGAAAACGGTTACGATTTCGTCTACTCGCCACACATCACCAAGTCGAACCTGTTTGAGACCTCTGGTCACCTCGCTTGGTATGCCGATGGCATGTTCCCGCCAATGAAGTTGGATGAGGAAATCGACGAGGACGGTGTAGTTCGTAAGCAGGGTCAGGATTACTACCTGAAGCCCATGAACTGCCCATTCCACATCCTGGTTTATAAGAGCCAGTCACGCTCATATCGCGATTTACCGCTACGCATGTTCGAGTTCGGAACCGTTTATCGCTATGAGAAGAGCGGTGTTATTCACGGATTGACTCGTGTACGAGGTTTGACCCAGGACGACGCACACCTTTTTGTCACTCAGGAAAACATGGAGCAGGAGCTCACCGACGTAATTGGGTTCGTGCTCGGTTTGCTTCGTGACTACGGTTTGACTGATTTCTATCTAGAGCTCTCCACTCGTGAAGAAGGAAACCCGAAGTTCGTTGGTTCCGATGAGATTTGGGAGCGAGCAACTGGCACACTCTCGCGTGTTGCAGCTGCCACCGGGCTCGAATTGATTCCTGACCCAGGAGGCGCAGCCTTCTATGGTCCGAAGATTTCGGTTCAGGCGCGTGATGCCATCGGTCGTACCTGGCAGATGTCAACAATTCAACTCGATTTCAATCTTCCAGAGCGATTTGATTTGGAGTACGCAGCCGCCGATGGAACTTTGAAGCGTCCGGTGATGATTCACCGTGCTCTCTTTGGTTCGATTGAGCGATTCTTCGGAGTTCTAACCGAGCACTATGCAGGTCATTTCCCTCCATGGCTGGCTCCAGTGCAGGTTGCAGGTATTCCGATTGCTGATGAATACAGCGAGTATCTGCACTCGATTGCGTCGAAGCTTCGTAGCAATGGTGTTCGCGTGCTGGTTGACGACTCGGACGATCGCATGCAGAAGAAGATTCGAAACCACACCAAGGATCGTGTTCCATTCATGCTGATTGCAGGTGAAGAGGACCGAGCAAATGGCGCCGTTAGCTTCCGATTCCGCGACGGATCGCAGGAGAACGGTGTTCCAGTGGATCAGGCTATTGAGAGAATCCTTTCGGCAATTGCCAATAAGGAACAGGTCTAATGACCGAAGAACGTCTGGAGCACGCTGCAGATTTCGCTGCGGTTCCAGATGCGTTCCAGAGGCTTTGGACTCCTCACCGTTTGGTTTACATCCAGCACGGGCAACAACCTTCCGAGGATCAATGCCCGTTCTGTATTGGTCCTGGCCTTTCCGATGAACAGTCTTTGATTGTTTTCCGCGGGAAGACCACATACGTTCTTTTAAACCTGTTTCCTTACAACTCGGGACACCTTTTGGTTTGCCCATACCGCCACATTCCGACCTATGACTTGGCAACCCCTGAAGAGGTCGCTGAGATTGGGGCCCTTACTCAAAAGGCGATGGAAGTACTGAAGCGTGTTTCCAAGGCACACGGCTTCAACATTGGCATGAACCAGGGTGAAGTTGCCGGCGCTGGTATCGCTGGACACCTGCACCAGCACATAGTTCCTAGGTGGCGTAACGACGCCAACTTCTTTCCGATCATTGCCGAAACCAAGGCGCTTCCGAAGCTTTTGAGTCAGGTTCGCGAGGAATTGGCTGCCGGTTGGCAATAACTGTTTCGTTTTCTTTCGAATCAATCTGTTTCGTTGTTTAGACTTGATTTCATGAGCGAATTTTCTAAGCCAGAAGTAGGAACACCACTAGTAAAGCGCGGCCTTGCTGAAATGCTAAAGGGTGGTGTCATCATGGACGTCGTTACCCCGGAGCAGGCCAAGATAGCCGAGGATGCGGGAGCGGTTGCAGTTATGGCTCTGGAGCGTGTACCTGCCGACATTCGTGCCCAGGGCGGCGTTTCCCGGATGTCTGACCCAGACATGATCGATGGAATCATTTCTGCCGTTTCGATTCCGGTTATGGCTAAAGCTCGTATCGGTCACTTCGTGGAGGCGCAGATTTTGCAGTCTCTGGGTGTTGACTACATCGATGAGTCTGAAGTTCTTAGCCCAGCTGACTACGTGAACCACATCGACAAGTGGAATTTCAATGTTCCTTTCGTTTGTGGAGCAACCAACCTAGGTGAGGCGCTACGTCGAATCACCGAGGGTGCTGCCATGATTCGCTCAAAGGGTGAGGCTGGTACCGGTGATGTATCCGAAGCCATGAAGCACATTCGCACCATCTCGGGCGAAATTCGAGCTCTAGCCGCCAAGAGCGAAGACGAACTTTACGTAGCTGCCAAGGAACTACAGGCTCCGTACCAGTTGGTGAAGGAAGTAGCGAGCACCGGCAAGCTTCCGGTTGTTATGTTCGTTGCCGGTGGTGTTGCCACCCCAGCCGATGCTGCACTAATGATGCAGATGGGTGCAGATGGTGTGTTCGTTGGTTCTGGAATCTTCAAGTCGGGTAACCCGGCTGCACGTGCGAAGGCAATCGTTAAGGCAACCACCCACTTCGACAACCCTGAAATCCTTGCCGAGGTCAGCCGTGGTCTTGGCGAAGCAATGGTTGGTATCAACGTTTCTGATCTACCAGCACCTCACCGTTTGGCTGAGCGCGGCTGGTAATGACTGAGCCGGTAGGCGTACTGAGCCTGCAGGGTGACTTTCGCGAGCACCTGCAGGCTTTTAGTCGTCTCGGAATTCCAGCAATTCCTGTGAAGACCCTTTCCGCCTTGGAATCGGTATCTGGATTAGTCATTCCTGGGGGAGAGTCAACCACCATCGGCAAACTCGCTCGCATCTTTGACCTGTTCGAACCAATCAAGACTTCGATTGCCTCCGGTTTACCGGTTTTTGGAACTTGTGCCGGGCTAATTATGCTCTCTGATGAAATCATCGACGGCATCGAGGGTCAGGAAACCTTTGGTGGGCTAGACGTTGTGGTTCAACGCAACGCATTCGGAAACCAACTTGATTCCTTTGAGGTGGATCTTGGATTTGAAGGCGTCGAAGGTTTGGTACACGCGGCTTTCATTCGTGCGCCTTTGATCACCATGGTTGGGGCAAAGGCTACTGTTGTGTCTTCACTAGCCGATGGGCGAGTGGTTGGCGTTCGCCAGGGAAATCGCCTTGGAATCAGTTTCCATCCTGAAGTAACCGGCGAAGACCGTATTCACCAGTACTTCTATGAAGCGCTGATTCGCGGCTAAACCAATAGAATTCTCTAAGTACAAATCAACTCAGGAGCATCATGTCCGGCCACTCCAAATGGGCTACAACCAAACACAAGAAAGCCGTTATCGACGGTCGTCGCGCCAAGCTTTTTGCGAAGCTAATCAAGAACATTGAAGTAGCAGCGCGTCTCGGTGGTCCTGACATTGAGGGAAACCCGACTCTTTACGATGCGATCCAGAAGGGACGTAAGTCGTCTCTACCTAACGACAACATCGAACGAGCCATCAAGCGCGGTTCTGGCGTTGGCGGAGATGCGGTCGAGTACACGACCATCATGTACGAGGCATATGGGCCTAACGGAATCGCAATCTTGATTGAATGTTTGACCGACAACAAGAACCGTGCCGCAGCCGAGGTGCGTCTTGGTGTTACCCGTAACGGCGGCACCATGGCCGACATTGGTTCGGTGAACTTTATGTTTAGCCGCAAGGGCGTAATCACAGTGAACAAGTCGGAGTCGGCAACCGAAGATTCGGTTCTCGCAGCTGCTCTGGAAGCCGGAATCGAAGACGTTGAAGATCGCGGTGAGTCACTGGTTATCACAACTGACCCCTCTGACATGGTTGCCGTTCGTACCGCACTGCAGTCGGCAAATATCGACTACGAGGCAGCAGATGTTGAGTTCGTTCCTTCTATGCATGTACAGGTTGATGCTCCAACAGCCCGTAAGGTAATCGGCCTAATCGATGCCCTGGAAGACCTCGACGACGTACAAAACATCTACTCGAACTTCGATATGTCGCCTGAGGTTCTTGCAGAGATCGAGCAAGACTAGTGTCTCGGGTGATTCTTGGGGTAGACCCTGGACTCACTCGCTGCGGAATCGGAATAATCAAGGCCGAATCATCTAGGAAGATTTCCTTAGTTCACGTCGACACGATTCGAACCTCTCCAGAAGTGGAACTTTCCGAGCGAATCGGTTCACTTGGCGAGGCGATAGAGACCCTCATCAAGAAGCACAAGCCAAACACCATTGCTTTGGAGCGTGTTTTTGCACAAGCCAATGTTCGTTCGGTAATGGGAGTCGCACAGATTTCCGGTGTTGTACTGATGCTGGCCAATAAGTACCAAATCCCAGTGCAAATGCACACTCCGAGTGAGGTAAAAGCTGCGGTTACCGGTTCGGGACGTGCCGAAAAGGCGCAGATCGGCTCCGCGGTGACCAAGATTCTCGGACTAAGTGAAATACCTAAGCCGGCCGACTCAGCTGATGCCTTGGCGATTGCGATTTGCAATGCTTGGAAGAATTCATTGGCCGCTGCCGGTGAAACAAAGCTCACCAAGGCTCAGCAGGCATGGCGTGACGCTGAGCGAGTTGCCAAGCGAAAGTAGCTGGCTTAGTTAGCATTTACAGGTGATTTCTTCCCTGCGCGGCACAATTCAAAGTGTCAGTTTGAACATTCTGGTAATCGATGTCCAGGGTGTCGGTTACGCCGTTCAGGTAACTCCCGATCTTGCACTTTCGGTTTCTACGGGCTCTGAAGTTTTTCTTCACACAGCTTTTATTGTGCGAGAAGATGCCTTCACGATTTTCGGCTTCAAGACCATCGAAGAACTTGAAACTTTTGATTTGCTTCGCAGTGTGAGCGGAGTCGGCCCGAAGTCGGCACTTTCGGTTATCCACCAACTCGGTGTTGAGGAACTGCAATTGGCGGTAGCGAACGAAGACGATGCCGCATTCAAAAAGGTCAGCGGTATCGGGCCAAAGACTGCAAAGCTGCTAGTGGTAAGCCTGGCTGGCAAAATCAAATCGGTTGCAGCAGGAAAGGCAACTTCATCAAGCGATGAAATCGTCGCAGCGCTGGTTGGACTGGGTTACCAGGCTAAGGTAGCTGCAGATGCCGTCAAGGCCGCTAAGGCCGAACAGCCTCGTGCCGATAATCAAACCATCCTTAGAGCTGCACTCCAGAAGTTGGCGAAGTAGTCTTGGACGATTTACTCACGCCCGAACCCAATGAGAGTGAACTAGCATTCGAGGCTGCTGTGCGCCCAGCCAACCTAGAAGAATTTGTTGGACAGAACAAGGTTCGTCAGCAACTTCAACTAGTGCTTGCATCAGCAAAGCTGCGTTCCACTAATTCCGACCACATTCTCTTGGTTGGGCCCCCCGGTCTTGGTAAGACCACCCTTGCCATGATTGTTAGCCATGAGACTGGACACCCGATTCGTCTAACTTCCGGCCCGACAATTCAGCATGCTGGAGACTTGGCTTCGATCCTTAGTTCGCTGGTTCCTGGGGAGATTTTGTTCATCGATGAAATTCATCGAATGTCACGCTCAGCAGAAGAGATGCTGTACTTGGCCATGGAGGACTATCGCGTTGATGTGATGGTTGGCAAGGGTGTTGGGGCTAACTCGATACCTTTGGAGTTGGCACCTTTTACGTTAATTGGTGCCACTACTCGTTCTGGCATGCTTCCCACTCCACTTCGTGACCGATTTGGATTCACTGGGCACCTCGAGTTTTATGAAGCCAACGAGCTACAAGAGGTAGTTCGCAGAAGCGCCGCTCATTTGGGTCTTACTCACGATGAAGGTTCGCTTGCCGAGATTGCGAGGCGTTCGCGTGGTACTCCTCGAATCGCTAACCGTCTCTTGCGAAGGGTTCGTGACTACGCATTGGTACACGGAGACGGATCCGTCGACGTAGACACCACCCGAAAGGCCTTGGCTCTGTACGAGGTTGATGAGCTTGGTCTTGACCGAATTGACAAGAACATTCTGGATCTACTCACGAGTAGATATGCCGGAAAGACTGTTGGATTATCAACTCTGGCTGTCGCTTTGGGGGAGGAACCCGAAACCATCGAGTCCGTTGTGGAACCGTATCTGGTAAGAATTGGCCTAATGGTTCGCACTCCTCGCGGACGTGAAGCGACTGCAGCTGCTTACCGCCACCTAGGACGAGGCTTCGGAAGTACCGATGCTCCGCCTTTGCTTGACCTATAATTTCTCTAGGCGCTTTTCGGCGCATTTTTTACGTAAGGCAGAGGCTTAACAATGGAACAGTACCTACCACTCCTAGTCGCAGGCGCGTTCATCGTGTTTATGGTCATGAACAACCGCAAGCAGAAGGCTAAGCAAGCCGAGATGCAGACCAAGGTTGTGGTTGGTGCTCAGGTCATGTTGACCAGCGGTATCTACGGGGAAATCAAGAGCATCAACGAGGACCGTGTGGTTCTCAAGAGCGCCGGAACGACCACTCTTGAGGTTGCTAGGGGAGCTGTTTTGCGTGTTGTTGACAACGCACCGGCTGCTGACGCTAAGCCTGCTGCAAAGAAGACCACCGCTAAGAAGTAACCATGGCAGACAAGTCGAGTAACAAGCAGGCACGCAAGCGCCTTACGTGGCTCTTGGTTGTATTTATCGCCTTCGCTGGTTTGATCGGTGGAGCGACCTACACCAAGACCCCTGGAGCAACCTTAATTCCACAGTTGGCTCTAGATCTTCAAGGTGGTACTCAGGTAATTCTGAAGCCGAATGTTAGCGGTGAGCAGTCCGTTTCTAAGGAACAGCTTGCCCAGGCAGTAGACATCATCCGTCAACGTATCGACTCGACCGGTGTTTCCGAGGCCCAGATTACTACTCAAGGTGACGGTAAGGAATCGGCCATTGTGGTCAGCATTCCTGGAACTCCTTCAGACAGCACCCTTGAGTTGATCAAGGCCAGCGCGAAGCTCGAATTCCGTCCTGTGCTTGTAACTGGAGCCGGTTCCTCGGCATTGGTTACTCCACCAGCCACAAAAGACAACCCAAAGCCAACTCCAACTCTTCCGCAGTCGAGCCCGATTGCTACCAGCTCAGCCGCTCCAACTGACAACAGCGACCTAAACTGGGTCACTAAGGAGTTGCAGGCTCAGTATGAGGCACTCGATTGCTCTAAGGAATTCCGCACTCCAGGTCAGATCGATGACCCAGCCAAGCCACTCGTAACCTGTGACCGTGAGCGCACTGCGAAGTTCATTCTCGGCCCGGTTGAGCTTGACGGAACCGAGATTTCTAAGGCTGTTGCGGCTCCGGTTACCACTAGCCAAGGCTCGGCGACTGGCCAGTATGCCGTTGACCTAACCTTCAATGCTGAAGGTAAGAAGAAGTTCGGTGACGTGACCACGCGTGTGTTCCCACTAACTGCTCCTCGAAACCAGTTCGCAGTTACCATTGACGGCTACATCATCACCGCACCGACTATTCAGGCGGTAATTACCGGTTGTACCGCACAGATAACCGGAAACTTCACTAATGAGTCCGCTACCGCTTTGGCTAACCAGCTGAAGTACGGCTCGCTACCTATCGGCTTCCAGGTTCAAAGCCAGGAGAACATTTCTGCAACCCTCGGTACCCAGCAGTTGCAGAGTGGTCTACTCGCCGGTGCCATCGGTATGTTGCTTGTATTCATCTACTCGCTATTCCAGTACCGTGCACTAGCTTCGATCACCATTGGTTCGCTTGCTGTCGCTGCCGGTTTGACCTACCTTGCAATTACCCTGCTTTCCTGGCGTATGGATTACCGCCTTTCGCTAGCCGGTGTGGCTGGTTTGATTGTTGCGATTGGTATTACTGCTGACTCGTTCATTGTTTACTTTGAGCGTGTTCGCGACGAACTCCGTGACGGAAGACCGCTTTCGGTAGCAGTAACTGCTGGATGGAAGCGCGCATGGCGAACTATTTTGGTCTCGGACGTCGTGAGCCTACTGGCTGCGGGAACCCTCTACTTCCTTACCGTTGGTAACGTTCGTGGTTTCGCATTCACTTTGGGTCTAACGACTCTAATCGACCTTGCAGTAGTAACCATGTTCACGGTACCGATGCTGATGCTTGCCGCAAATCTGCGTTTCTTCGCTTCGGGTAGCCCTTGGTCTGGTTTTGAAATCAAGGCACTTACCGGTGAGCGTTACACAGGGCGTTTCACATTCCGTGATGCCGACAAGAACGTAGCCAAGAACAAGAAGTCCGCTGGTGAGGCTGCCAAGCGACAGACCATTGCCGAGCGCAAAGCTGCCGGCTCGAGCAAAGAGGCAGGTGACAACTAATGTCTAAATTCTCTGAGTTTGGAAATCAGCTATACACGGGTGACAAGTCCTTCAACTTCACCGGTCGTCGTAAGGTTTGGTATGCCATCAGCGTCATTGTGATAGCTGTCTCGGCCATCCTTCCCTTTACCCTTCACAATGGTTTCAACTTCGGAATCGAATTCAAGGGTGGCTCCGAGTTCTCGATCACCGGTGGTGCCTCAAAGGGTACCGAGGTGGCTCGACAGACTTTAGACGCGCAACTGCCTGGGAAGGAAGTTCAGGTAACCACCATTGGCACCGATTCCATTCGCGTACAAACTCCGCAGCTGAGTGACTCGAAGTCGGAAGCGGTACGTCAGGCTCTTGCCAAGGCTTACGATGTCAAGTCTTCGGCCGTGTCATCCAGCTTCATCGGTGCATCATGGGGTGCAGACGTAACCGGTAAGGCGCTAAACGGTCTGGCATGGTTCCTTACCCTAGCTGCCGTATTGATGGCGCTTTACTTCCGTACTGTCAAGATGTCGATTGCCGCAATGGCGGCACTGTTGCACGACTTGCTCATTACTGCAGGAATTTACGGATCGTTCGGGTTTGAAGTAACTCCGTCGGCGGTAATTGGATTCCTTACGATTCTCGGTTACTCGCTATACGACACCGTTGTGGTCTTCGACAAGATTCGCGAGAACACCGAAGAGGTCGAGCACAGTGAAACTGCTACATTTGCAGAGCGTGTGAACCTGGCAATCAACCAGACCTTGGTTCGTTCCATCAACACCACGGTTGTGGCGATTCTTCCGGTAGCAGCTATTTTGTTCATCGGCGCTTATGTATTCGGCGCTGGAACCCTCCGCGACATTTCGTTGGCTTTGTTCATCGGTATGTTGGTTGGAACCTACTCGACCATTTTCATCGCTGCTCCACTTTATTCGCAGCTACGTGAGAACGAGCCAAAGTTCCGTGACGCGGCTGCTAAGGTTCTAGCCAAGCGTAAGTAATCGGCGAAAGGGGAGTGGCGACGAATGTCAGATAGCACTTCCACGGGGTCGATTAGCGCTCTTCGCAGCGGTATTGGTCGTCTTTTTGGGCGAAATCACCCGCATTCGGCTGAGATCAACGAGCTTATTCGCGTGGTCAAGAGTAACCACCCACGCGGTGATTTTGCTCTGATCGAAAAGGCCTATGTTGTAGCTGAAAATGCTCACGAGGGGCAGAAACGCAAAAGCGGTGAACCGTACATCACCCACCCCATAGCGGTCGCACAAATCTTGGCTGATTTGGGAATCGGTCCAGTCACTATTGCTGCGGCGTTGCTTCACGACACAGTCGAGGATACCGACTACACCCTTCCGATGCTTCAAAAAGACTTTGGAGATGAAATTGCCTCGCTTGTCGATGGTGTAACCAAACTCGATAAGGTCAAGTTCGGTGAGCATGCACAAGCCGAGACAGTTCGCAAAATGGTCATCTCAATGTCTAAGGACATTCGAGTTCTGGTCATTAAGTTGGCGGATCGACTTCACAACGCGCGCACCTGGGGTTTCGTCGAACCAGAAAAGGCGCAGCGCAAGGCTCAGGAAACCCTAGAGATTTACGCACCTCTGGCACACCGTCTCGGAATCAGCACCATCAAGAACGAGCTCGAGGATCTTTCGTTCTCGGTTCTGTATCCAAAGGTTTATGAAGAGATTGTCAATCTGGTTCGCCAGCGCACTCCAAAGCGCGCCGAGTTCATCGATGGTGTGATTCAAAACATTAATGACGATCTCCGTGACAGTCGAATCAAGGCTAAGGTCGACGGACGCCCGAAGCAGTACTACAGCATCTATCAAAAGATGGTTGTTAGAGGTCGTGAATTTGACGATATTTACGACCTGGTTGGAATCCGAATTTTGGTTGATAGTGTTCGGGATTGCTATGGCGCTCTGGGTGCGATTCACTCTAGATGGAATCCGGTACCTGGTCGCTTCAAAGACTATATCGCGATGCCTAAGTTCAACCTCTACCAGTCGCTACACACCACTGTGATCGGTCCAAACGGTCGTCCCGTTGAGATCCAAATTCGTACTCACGAAATGCACCAACGTGCCGAGTATGGTGTTGCCGCTCACTGGAAGTACAAGGAACAAGCTGGTAGTAGCGAAGCGTCTGGTGAAGAAGATCTTGCTTGGCTCAAACACCTTACCGACTGGCAGTCGGAAACTCAGGATCCCGCCGAATTCTTGGATTCCTTGCGTTTTGAAATTGGTGCAAAGGATGTCTACGTATTCACGCCAAAGGGTAAAGTCATTGGCCTTCCAAGCGGAGCCACGCCGGTTGACTTTGCGTACACCATTCACACCGACGTTGGCCATCGGACCATGGGAGCCAAGGTCAACGGTCGCCTCGTTCCGTTAGAG
This sequence comes from Actinomycetota bacterium, assembly GCA_041181585.1. GTDB lineage: Bacteria > Actinomycetota > Actinomycetes > Actinomycetales > Microbacteriaceae > Rhodoluna. The sequence goes on along the minus strand of JBEGPG010000020.1, from coordinate 5,287 downwards.
ACCCAATTGCACTCCGGCGACGTCGTCGAAATCTTCACTTCTAAATCGACCGATGCTTCACCGAGCCAAGACTGGCTAAATTTCGTTGCATCCTCTCGCGCACGCGCCAAGATCAAACAGTGGTTCTCGAATGAACGACGCGACGAGGCCGTAGAAAACGGTAAAGAACTTATTGCGAAGGCAATGCGCAAGCACAACCTGCCTTTGCAACGACTGTTAGCGGCTGACGGAATTGTAAAGCTAGCTGTAGATCTGCGCTATGGGGATGTTGAGTCGTTATACGCTGCCGTTGGAGAGAACCACATCTCGGCGCAGTCGGTGGTTGAGAAACTTACAGCTTCGCTAAGTGACGAAGACGACATCGTGGAGCCTTTCCAGATTCCAACTAAGAATGTAAGTGCCGACCGCAAGCGAAGTGACAACAGCGGCGTGCTGGTTCGCGGCGATGACGACGTGATGGTGAAATTGGCGCGTTGCTGCACCCCTGTACCAGGCGACGACATCATCGGCTTCGTGACACGTGGTTCTGGTGTTTCAGTGCATCGATCCGACTGTAAGAACGTGGGAGTGCTTCAGCAGCAACCAGAGCGCATGATGGATGTAAGTTGGGCAAAAAATTCCAAGAGCCTATTCTTGGTGAACATTCAAATTGAGGCACTAGACCGAGCTGGACTTCTCTCCGATGTTACGCGTGTACTGGCAGAACACCACGTCAACATCCTTTCCGCCTCGGTTTCTACGAGAAGTGACCGCGTGGCCTTGAGCCGATTTGTATTTGAGATGGGAGATCCAGCAGTGCTGGATCATCTACTGAGCGCGGTACGCAGAATTGACGCCGTGTACGACGTCTACCGAGTGAATAATAGCTAGTTACTTAGAAGCCGCAGAAACAACTTCAAGCCAGGCTTTTCTGGCAGCGAGCGCTTCGGTAAGTTCGGCAATCTTCTTCTTGTCGGTAGCCTTCCCAAGTTCGGCTTCCAGCTTAGTGATTGCCTCTTCTAGCTTGAGAGTCACATCGTCCTTGCGGGCCTTGGCCGCAGGATCCGTAGCCTTCCAGTGTTCTCGCTCAGCATTGCGAACTGCGGTCTCAATGGCACGGAGCTTGTCCTCGGTCTTGGCCAGGTCATTTCGAGACACTCGACCAGCCTTTTCCCATCGGTCCTGAATGCTTAGCAGAAGCTGCTTAGCCTTGGCGAGGTCCTTGGTAGGGTCGATTGCCTTGGCCTCTTCGAGTAGGGCCAGCTTGGCCTCCAAGGCTTCCGACTGAGAAGCGGTAACTGCGGCCATCTGCTCGCCCTTGGCTGCATAAATGGCGTCTCCAGCTGCCTTGAAGGCAACCCAGAGAGCGTCGTCGTTCTTGGTTCGGCCGGCAGCCTTCCATTCGTCAAGCAACTTGCGGTAATCGGCAACAGCATCGGAGCCCTTGGCTACTAAGGCCTCGGCCTTTTTCACGATTGCTTCTTTGTTCGCCTTAGCGGTCTTGGCCTTGTTTCCGGCCTCTGCAAAGAAAGCTCGTTTCGCGCTCTCCAATTTATTACGCGACTGCTGGAATCGTTTCCAGAGTGCGTCTGCCTCGGCCTTAGGTACGCGTGGACCGTTCTTCTGAGCAGCTTGCCATGCCTCGAAAAGCTCGGTCAGGGTGGCGGAAACATCCTTCCAAATCACCTTGCTCAAATCACCCGCCGCCAACTTTTCAGCTTTGGCAACGATTTCTTCGCGGGCAGCCATCGCTGCAGCGATTACTTCCTTGTTCTCTTCCTTCTTCAGGTTAAGTAGGTCCTGGATTTTTGGGGCCAGAGCAAGCACGCGCTCACGGAGCTTCTGTAGATCGCCCACGGCAGCAGCGTCAATCAAGTCAACGGTTAATTTGGCGGCGGTCTTGGATACCGATTCTGCGTCCGCGCGCTTGTTTACGCGTTGCTCTAGTAAGCGCACCGAACCCTCGAGAGCATCAAACTTCTTGGTGAAGTACTCGAGCGCTTCTTCTTGGGTGACGTTAGGGACTTGACCAACCTTACGTTCGCCGTTTGGCTCAATAACGTATACGTTGTTCTCTTCATCAACGCGACCGAATGCGTGCGTGGTCATCGAAATGCCTTACTTTTAGGGTTTTTACTAGTTTACTCTTACGCCGCCGAGGGCAATCGGGTTCTTGGGCTTACCATCACCCTTGCCATCAACGGTTCCGTCCTTGGCTAGCTCACGAATTGAGTTCAAGCCCTTGGTGACTTTTCCGAAGACGGTATAACCACCGGCGGAGTCCGATGGGATCATGCTCGAACCGTAAACAATGAAAAACTGCGATCCCATGCTCGTTGCGTTATTTCCCTGACGGGCCATGGCAATTACGCCGCCTTCGTAAACGTTGTCGGCTGGAGCATTTTCGACCGGTCCGAAGTTGTAGCCAGGACCGCCCGAGCCGTCACCCTGGGGGTCGCCACACTGAAGTACGAAGATTCCCTCGGTGGTTAGTCGGTGACAGTTGTTCGCGTCATAGAAACCTTTTTGAGCCAGAGTCACGAAGTTCGCAACGGCCTTGGGTGCCTTGTCTCCGAATAGCTCAAACTCGATTGGCTTTCCAGCAACGGTCATGGAACCGTTCCAGATGCGGTTCTGCGCCACGGACGCGTCCGGAGCGGTTAGGGGTTTCGGAGTTGGCTTAGGGATGCCTGGACCGAGGTTGAAGTAGGCAAGCTGAGCGGTGATGGCCACTGCAAGGGAAGCGGTGATTACTAGAAGGGCGCGCCAGTTGTCCTTGCGTCGAACTTCTTTACGACCTTCAACAAGAGTCGACTTCGCTTCGTAACCAGCGATTCGTGATTCTGCAGCCTTCGAAAGCTTGCTTTTTTGCTTTGCCAAGATTCCTCCAAGTTTCTTGCCTAGTTTACTTGGCGTAGCCTATTAGCGTGAGCCTTGAAAACTTCTTCGAATCTGCCGTGCCTTTGGCGGCCAGAATGCGCCCCCGCACAATCGAGGAAGTAGTTGGCCAATCTGAAGTTCTAAAGGCGGGCACGCCACTGCATCGCCTACTCAGCGGCGAAACAAAGGGCGCTCAGTCGGTGATTCTATGGGGGCCACCTGGTACTGGAAAAACCTCGATTACCAACGTGTTGGCTTCAACACCGGGTCGAAAGCTCGAACAATTGAGTGCGATTTCAGCTGGGGTGAAAGAAGTTCGCGAGGTCATTGAACGCGCAAAGCAGGATTCCGAACTCTATCGACTGGAAACCGTGCTTTTCCTCGACGAGATTCATAGATTCTCAAAGGCTCAGCAAGACAGCTTGCTTCCGGCTGTCGAAGCCGGCTGGGTGATTCTGGTGGCGGCTACGACCGAAAACCCATCCTTCAGTATCATCTCTCCTTTACTCTCCAGATCCTTGGTGGTGCAGCTTAAGTCGCTCAATGAGTCGGAACTTAGAAGTCTGGTTAATCGTTGCCTTCAAGATGAGCGTGGATTTGCGGGGCTGGTATCGATCGAAGAGCAGGCGCTAGAAGCGCTTATCAGAGCGTCACAGGGTGATGCCAGACGAGTGCTTACCTTTGTTGAGGCATTAGCTTTTGCTGCATGGGACCGCTCGGGTCGCGGAGCGTCGGCTGTGATCACCGAGTTAGATTTTGATACCGCTCTAAATGCGGCGCCGGCGCGTTACGACAAAGACGGCGATAGCCACTACGACGTAATTAGCGCCTTCATAAAATCGGTACGAGGTTCGGATGCTGACGCTGCGGTTTATTGGCTTGCTCGAATGATTGACGCGGGGGAGGACCCTCGATTCATCGCTCGTCGATTGATGATTCTCGCTGCTGAGGACATTGGATTAGCTGATCCAAAGGCGCTCATACTGGCCACGTCCGTAGCTCAGACCGTTGCACTCATTGGGATGCCAGAGGGGCGAATTCCTCTAGCTGAGGCAACCATCTATCTGGCTCTGGCTCCTAAATCCAACACCGCCTACAACGCCATCAACGCCGCTTTGGCCGACGTGAAAGCTGGTTTGATCAGTGAAGTTCCGAAACCCCTGCGGTCATCGAACTACGCTGGTGCAGAGAACTACGGCAACGGAAAGGGTTACATCTACCCACACGATGACTCGGCATCCGTAGTTAGGCAAGACTATGTTGCCAAACCCATTGATCAACGGGTCTATTACCGTCCAAAGCGATTGGGTGCTGAGTCTGATTTGGCGAGTCTTTGGGAGAGCCTTCGTAAGATTATTCGTGGCAAATAGGCTTTTTCCTTGCTAAACTTGTGAAGTTGCCTTTTGCTTCGACCTCTCTGGCTGCGAGACGATGCAAAAGATGCTCATTTAGCCGAGCTTCCTAGGCAGTACATCAAAACTGTTAACGAATACTCCGAAAGGATCACGTGTCTAAAACTTCACGTACCCGCAGCAAAACCCGTCTATCGCGTGCTCTTGGCCTAGCTCTTACTCCTAAGGCTGCCAAGTACCTAGAGAAGCGTCCATACGCTCCAGGTCAGCACGGACGCACCAAGCGTAAGGCTGACAGCGACTTCGCCGTTCGTCTACGCGAAAAGCAGCGTCTTCGCGCCCAGTACGGAATCCGTGAAGCTCAGCTTCGCAACATCTTCGTCGAGGCAAAGCGCACCGAGGGCCTAACTGGTGAGAACCTAGTTGAGCTTTTGGAAATGCGCCTTGACGCTCTAGTTCTTCGCGCCGGTTTCGCACGTACCATTGCCCAGGCTCGTCAGATGGTTGTTCACCGTCACATCTTGGTAAATGGTCAGCGCGTTGACCGTCCATCGTTCCGTGTGAAGCCTGGACAGACCATCCACGTTCACGAAAAGAGCGAGCGTACCGAACCTTTCCAGGTTGCTGCAGCCGGTGGACACGTTGATGTCCTACCTCCTGTACCTGGTTACCTTGACGTCCAGCTAGACAAGCTACACGCCACTCTTACTCGTCGCCCTAAGCGCGCCGAAGTACCAGTGACCTGTGAAGTTCAGCTGGTTGTTGAGTACTACGCAGCTCGATAACAACTAATAGTTAGGAAACCCGATGAGTGGTGGCGAACTGGCAGCAGTAATTGCTGCGTCGGCTCTGGCTTTGCTAGTGCTGTTCCTGGCCATCCCGTTGGTCAAACTGGGCAAACTGCTCGATGAAACCACGGAGACCGTGAAGGAAGTTAACGCAAGCCTTCCGCCACTACTCTCGGGTGTTTCTGAAACCGTAAACCAAACCAACAAGCAGTTGGCAAAGATCGACGTAATCACCGATAACGTTGCCGACATGAGCACCAACATTCAATCTCTAGTAGCTGTATTCTC
>JBEGPG010000019.1:0-6726 GCA_041181585.1 Actinomycetota bacterium | reverse complement strand
ACTTCGCTCGCGCGAGCTTCAACTACGGCCTAGCCCGTAACTACCCGGTCTACCTATCGACCAAGAACACCATCTTGAAGGCCTACGACGGCGCATTCAAGGACGCCTTCCAGGAAGTCTTCGATGCCGAGTACGCAGACCGTTTCAAGGCTGCCGGAATCACTTACGAACACCGTCTAATCGACGACATGGTGGCCGCTGCTCTGAAGTGGGAAGGTGGCTACGTTTGGGCATGTAAGAACTACGACGGCGACGTTCAGTCGGACACCGTGGCCCAGGGCTTCGGCTCGCTAGGTCTGATGACCTCGGTTCTAACCACCCCTGATGGTAAGACCACTCTTGCCGAAGCTGCTCACGGTACCGTGACTCGTCACTACCGCGACTGGCAGGCTGGCAAGAAGACCTCGACCAACCCAATTGCTTCGATCTATGCCTGGACTCGTGCCCTAATCGCACGTGCTGAGATTGATGGCACCCCTGAGGTTCGTACGTTTGCCGAAACCCTAGAGGACGTTATCATCAAGACCGTTGAGTCTGGCAAGATGACCAAGGACCTCGCGCTTCTTGTTGGTGGCGACCAGGGTTACCAGACCACCGAGGACTTCCTTGCATCGCTTGCAGAGAACCTAAAGGCACGTCTTGCCTAAGCAGCAACAATCTGTGGAAAACTCCCGCTGAGAAATCGGCGGGAGTTTTACATTTGCGTGCATGAAAACTCTTGTTCGCAAAACTGCTGCCGCTGTTGCAGCCACTGCTCTATCTCTGATTGGTTTCACCACACCGGCCGAGGCTGTAGTGGTGAACCCTGTTCCGGTCTGCGTCGATGGCACCTGCACGGTGACATTCGACTATTCTGCCGACTACGCAATCTGGACTCCACCAATCGGAGTCGAAGGTCTTCACTTCGAAGTATATGGTGCCCAAGGCGGTCGCTCCGGAGGTAAAGGTGGATCGGTTTCCGGTGATTTCGCCGTGATTCCGTCGTCGTTGTACATCTACGTTGGCGGAACGGGCTCCTCGGCTAACGGTGCTCCCGGTGGCTTTAACGGCGGCGGAGCTTCCGGTAATGGCCATGGTGATCAGGGCTCGGGTGGTGGAGCCAGCGACCTTCGCACATCAATCAACCTCAGCGACCGCGTGGTGGTTGCAGGCGGTGGCGGTGGCACCGGGGGTTGGATCGGCGGTGCAGGCGGCCCTGGTGGCTTGACCATAGCGAGTGCAGGAACCAAAGGAGCACCAACCGGAACCGCGGGTGGCGGAGGAAGCCAGGTTGCCGGAGGAATCGCCGGCCTCGGTGTAACTACTGGCAATGGAACTGCAGGTACCCTCGCCGTCGGTGGAATTGGTGGTAACGGAAACATCGCCGGTGGTGGCGGCGGTGGAGGCGGCTTCTATGGCGGTGGTGGCGGAGGGTCCGACAACGCATCCGGTGGTAGCGACGGTGCGGGTGGAGGCGGAGGCTCGTCGTTTGCCACCATGTCACTCACCAGTAATGTGACTCATGCTGCAGGCGTTCGAGCCGGTAATGGTCAAGTTGTCCTAAAGTACACCTTTGCTCCATCGGTGTTGGCCTTCACACCGGCCAACCAAGTTTCCACCAACGGCTCGATCAGTTATTCACTTCGATTCGATCAATTCACATACGGCATCGACGAATTTGATTTCCAAAACCTTGGAACTTCGACCGGTTGCGCTATGAATTCGTTGAATGGTGACGGTTACCTCTATACGGTTACCTTCAACGGGTGCAGCGGGGGAACGGTGGTCATGGCGATCCGTCAAGACTCTGTTATCGGAGCTGCCGTTGGGCCAACCACGGCAGTTGGATCGAGCCAGGTTACCGTGGACACGCAGAGCCCTAATCTTCACCTTGCGGCACCGCAGTCACCGAATAACGGAACCACTCTAAGGTTTATGCTCACCTCAGACGAACAGTTCAACAAGCCGCTGGCTTCGGCATTCCAGCTTCTGGGTAGCGGCTGTCAGCTGTCCTCAATCGGAATGGTAAATAGCTCAACAGCTGAGATTTCGGTCACGGGTTGTGCTTCCGGAGCAAACGCCTATCTAGTGCTTCTCCACAACCAGATTCGAGACCTGGCGGGCAACGCCGGACCGGTCGCCGATCAGCCCGCAGGCGATGTCTTGGTAGACCTTGATCCGCCAACCGTAACCACCGCTTCCACGAGCAATTCCTCTGACCTCACCGAGTTCGACATCACATTCTCAGAACCAGTAACAGGGTTCAATGTGGATGCTCTAACGATTGCCGGAAGCGGCTGTTCGATTAGCAAGCTCGACGGATCGGGAGCAAACTACAAACTTTGGCTCACCGGTTGCCAAGAACAAACCTGGGTCACGGTGAAGAACAAGACCGTGCTCGATGCAGCTGGAAACCTCGGCCCACTTGCTGACCAAACCAACCCTGGCAACCTCGACACTATCGCGCCCAGTGCACAATTCACTGAAGTAGCTCGAGTGGACAAGACACTGAACCCAAGTTTCGAATTGCGATTCGACGAAGTGGTCTCCGGATTCACGATCAACGCACTGTCGCGTTCCGGCACCGCCCGGGGTTGCACCTTCTCGCTTACCGAACTCAACGCGGGTCTCCACTACCGAGTGGACTCTAACTCGTGCAAGGCAGGCTCTCTGAAACTAACCTTGGCGGCTATGAGCGTGGTGGACCTTAGAGGCAATGCCGGCCCTCTTCAAAACGTAGACTCCCCGGCGGTGAAGGTGCTCACCCTGACACCTGCCACGGTAACTTCCCCGAGTTCTGTGGATGCCTATGAAGAACCAGAATCGGAAGTTTTGGTGCAAACACCTGTAGTGAAACCGGATGTCGAGGTGGCAAAACCCACACGGTCATCATCGGTAGGAATTGCGGAAATCAAACCGCTCTCGATCGACTCGTGGGTGGCAGTTGGGGTAGCGCTGTTGGCTTTGGCAATCGCCAGACGCCCGAGGGTTATTCGAAGATAACCGTGCGGTCGCCGTCTAGCAACACGCGGTGCTCGGCAAACCAGCGAATCGCCTGGGTGAGGGTCTTCGACTCAACGTCTTGACCCATGGAAACCAGTTCGTTTTTCGAGTGACTGTGAGTCACTCGGATAACGTTCTGTTCAATGATCGGACCCTCATCTAGGTCGGCGGTAACAAAGTGCGCAGTGGCACCGATCAGCTTTACACCTCTGGCGTGAGCCTGACCGTAAGGGTTTGCACCCTTGAAGCCAGGTAGGAACGAGTGGTGAATGTTGATGATCCGACCTTCGAATTCGGCAACGAATTCTGGTGAAAGAATCTGCATGAAACGAGCCAAAACGATTAGCTCGATGCCGGCGGTCTTGATGTAATCACGGAGCATGTGCTCGAACGCAGCCTTGGTGGCATCGTCGACAATCTTGTGAGTCTCGAACGGAATCGAGTAAAACTCGGCGAGTTCGGAGAGATCGGCGTGGTTACCGAAAACCGCAGGAATCTCAACTGGAAGCTGGCCGGCGCGCTGGCGGAACAATATGTCGTTGAGGCAGTGCGCGCTCTTCGAAACTAAGACCAAAGTCTTGAGTGGGCGTCCAACCTCATCAAGTTCCCAAGTCATGTTGTATTTGGCGATGATCGGAGCCAGCTCGGCTTCGAAAGCCGAACGAGTGATGTCGGCCTCGATCTGCAAGCGCATGAAGAAGCGACCGGAGCCGTCCGAAGAGAACTGCGACGACTCGGTGATGTTTCCCTTGGCAGCAACAACGGCCCCCGAAATCGCGTGAACGATTCCCGGTTGGTCTTCACAAATAAGGGTCAGTACCCAGTGGCTCGCCTTTTCGGTCATAGAGCCAATCTTAAACGAGGCTTACTCGTCTTCGTCGGTGGTTAGGGGGCGAACTTTCTGGCGGTCGCGGATGCTTGCGATCACGATGTAGACAGCGAGACCGAATCCAAGGGTGATTAGTGAGATTCCAACAATCACGGGAACAGGCATTTACTTCTACTTTCTGGACGATTTAGACCCCGAGTCCAATAGTTCATAATAACGAACAATTTATACACTGTAAGTTTTAGCGGGCGTGTTGCCCTAGAAATCCTTGTGTCTCGGCAGTTTCGGTAAACTTGAACTCATGCTGCCTTCATCTTTTACTAAGCCATTGAGCGAAACCGACCCAGAAATCGCTGCCGTCCTCCAGAACGAGCTAAACCGCCAGCGCAACTTCCTTGAAATGATCGCATCGGAGAACTTTGTTTCCCGCGGCGTGCTTGAGGCTCAGGGCTCGGTACTTACCAACAAGTACGCCGAAGGTTACCCAGGCAAGCGCTATTACGGCGGTTGTGAAGTAGTAGACGTCGCCGAGGAACTGGCTCGCACCCGCGCCAAGGAGTTATTCGGTGCCGAGCACGCAAACGTTCAGCCACACTCGGGAGCCAGCGCAAACGCAGCAGTGCTTATGGCTCTTGCAAACCCAGGTGACCGCATTCTCGGTCTTGAGTTGGCTCACGGTGGTCACCTGACCCACGGTATGCGCCTGAACTTCTCGGGCAAGATGTACGAGGCTCACTCCTATGAACTAAACCCTGAGACCCACCTGGTCGACATGGACATCGTTCGCGCACGCGCCCACGAAGTCAAGCCAGCCGTGATCATCGCAGGTTGGTCGGCATATGCCCGACACCTCGACTTCGCCGAATTCCGCAAGATTGCCGATGAAGTAGGCGCCAAGCTTTGGGTCGACATGGCTCACTTCGCTGGTCTGGTTGCTGCCGGTCTTCACCCAAGCCCAGTTCCTTACGCCGACGTAGTCTCGACCACCGTTCACAAGACCCTTGCCGGTCCTCGTTCAGGTCTAATCCTTTGCAAGGAAGAGTTCGCAAAGAAGATCGACTCCGCAGTGTTCCCAGGTCAGCAGGGTGGCCCGCTAATGCACGTAATCGCCGCCAAGGCAGTTGCGTTCAAGCAGGCAGCCAGCGACGAATTCAAGGCCCGCCAGAAGCGCACCATCGAAGGCGCTGCCATCATTGCCGACCGTCTCACCCAGGAAGACGTCAAGGCCGCCGGGGTTCAGGTTCTAACCGGTGGCACAAACGTTCACCTCGTGCTCGTTGACCTCCGCAATGCACCAATCGACGGCCAGACCGCCGAAGACCTACTTCACGACGTACAGATCACCGTGAACCGCAACTCGGTTCCAAACGACCCACGTCCACCAATGGTCACCTCTGGTGTCCGCATCGGAACTCCTGCCCTAGCCACCCGTGGCTTCGGCAAGGAAGAGTTCACCGAGGTTGCCGATGTAATCGCGAGCGTGCTCATGCCTAACCCTGACATCGCGAGCCTAAAGGCACGTATTCAGAAGCTAGCCGACGCCTTCCCGCTTTACCCTGACCTCGAGAACTGGTAAAGATTGACCGCGATTAAGCTCGACGGCCTGGCGACTGCCAAGGCCATCAAAGCCGAACTCGCAGAACGCGTCATCAAACTCAAGCAACACGACATCCACCCAGGCCTTGGCACGCTACTCGTTGGCGACGACCCAGGATCTCACTCCTACGTTGCCGGTAAACACCGCGACTGCGCTCAGGTGGGTGTCAACTCAATCCGCATTGACCTGCCAGTCAACGCATCAGCCAACGACATTCGAGCAGCAATCCGAGACCTCAACGATGCCAAAGATGTCACCGGCTACATCGTCCAACTCCCGCTTCCGTTTGGTATCGACACCAACGAAATGCTCGAGTTGATCGACCCAGCGAAAGACGCCGATGGCCTTCACCCGGTGAACCTTGGCAAGCTTGTGCTCGGTGTCAACCAAGAGATAACTTCACCGCTTCCTTGCACCCCTGCCGGAATCGTAGAACTCCTATCTCGCTACGACATCCCCACCAAGGGCAAGGAAGTAGCCATCATCGGCCGCGGAATTACCGTAGGTCGACCACTTGGACTCCTCATGACCAAGAAGGGCATCGACGCCACCGTGACCCTGGTTCACTCGGCTACCAAAGACCCTGAGCACATCATCAAGCGCGCCGATATCGTAGTTGCTGCAGTAGGTGTTGCCCACTTCGTTAGACCAGAGTGGATCAAGCCGGGCGCCGCCGTTCTCGACGTTGGCATCACCCGCCACGACAACCCGGACGGAACCTTCCAACTACTCGGCGACGTTCACCCAGACGTTAGCGAAATCGCCGGCTACCTCTCACCGAACCCTGGCGGAGTTGGCCCAATGACCAGAGCCATGCTCGTCAAAAACGTCGTCGACACCGCAACCAGATAAATGCAAAGTACCTTCGCCACCCAAACCCTCCAGATCCTCGAGATCATTGGAACCGTGGCATTTGGCGCAAGCGGCCTAATCGCAGCAGCCCGCAAGAAGCTCGACATGGTTGGCGTAGTTCTCCTAGTTCTAGTCACCGCATTCGGCGGCGGAACCCTGCGCGACCTACTACTAAACCGCCACCCATTCTTCTGGATGACCAACGAGATCTGGATCTGGCTCCTAGCAGCGCTAGCCATCGCCACCCAGTTCCTGGTCAAAGCAAGAAACGTTGAACTTTCCGCCAAGGCCATCGACTGGCCAGACGCCATCGGTCTCGGTGTATTCGCAGCATCGGGAACTCAGATTGCCCTATCCGCCGGCCACTCAGCCCTCATCGCCAGCATCATGGGTGTAATCACCGCCGCATTCGGCGGCCTTATCCGCGACGTACTAATTGCCGAAATCCCTGGCCTAGTGAACGATC
>JBEGPG010000018.1:0-9724 GCA_041181585.1 Actinomycetota bacterium | reverse complement strand
CGGCGTGACCAGGGGTGTCGATCACGTTAATAGTGATTTCTTTACCACCCGAGTGTTCACCCTTGTAAGCAATGGCGGTGTTCTTCGCGAGGATGGTAATTCCCTTTTCGCGCTCAAGGTCACCCGAGTCCATGACTCGCTCGTTCACGTCGCCGTGGCTCGAGAACGATCCAGTCTGTCGGAGCATCGCATCTACCAGGGTGGTCTTGCCGTGGTCAACGTGGGCAACGATTGCTACGTTTCTAAGTTCTTCGCGTTTGGCCTGAGCCATAGGATCATCCTTGTGATTTGGGCGTGGCAATAAAAGGCACGCTGAAAGTCGGTGTTCCTAGTCTACCTTGGGGAGGCTAGGATTTGTCGGCTGAAACTTGCCAGGTCCAATAACCCCATCCAGCGTTTTGCCCGAACGGGTGGGCGCCAAAACCACTGATTCGCTTGTTGGCAATCACCAGCGTAGGCAGTTGGTACATCGGAAGACCGTAGCCAAGATCGAATAACGCCTTATCCAGGGTGGAAAGCGCCGCTGATAGGCCTTTCTCACCGGCGGACTGAACTTTGGCCGTTAGCCCATTGAAAAGTTCTAGAGGCATGCGTGAAGGCCCAGTTACGAGCTGCTGCACGGAACCTGTGCCAACTCCAAGAAGAGGCAGCGCTCCTAGGTAAACCTCATAGAAACCACCAGCCAGGTGGGCACTCGGGTCCGAACTTGAAATGTTTCGCAATTTGAATCCTGCGTCACTCGCGTTATCGGACAGCAACGTCCATTCGGCAACGGCCGCTGGATCGTCGGTATCAAATAGAACACGCACGGTTGGCGCGGTTTTTAGCTTCAGAGCCGCAATTAGGTTACTGGCCTTTTCAGCATCCTGAATCATGTAATTCGTGCTGCCATTGCTACTGGCCACGGCAGAGTAATTCTTGGAGCCAGCCGAAAATACAAACGAATCGGCTCGAGTCACGGTCTGAGTTAGTGATGCGAAGTCGATGGCGCGAGTCTTAGGCACCAGTTCCATAAAGGCCGAACGAAGCGCTGGGCCAATACTTGGATCCGAGTAACTGGTGTCGGCAAATGCACCGGACCCCATATTCATCACGAACTGCTCTGCATAATTGCTACTTGGGGCAAGCAGGTTCACGGTTTTGCTTCCAAGCGCCCCAGCCTGGCTCACCAAATCAGACTGCGGTTCGGCGAGGCTCGGCCGAGGAAGGAAGACATCGGCTTCACCGCTTCCAGCGGCTTTGAACGCAGCGGCGTTGTCTGGATAAGACATCAGGTTCACGGTTTCCGCAATCGGGGTGCGCTCCCCCGCAAAGTCACGCTCGGCCTTTAGAACCACTACTTCTGCGCTTACCGATTTCACCGTGTAGGCGCCATTGGTTACGAAGTTATCGATGGGCGCGGTTGGAGTGAATGCATCTGAGTAAGCAGCCGCCAACTTTGCAAGAACGTCTGCCTGGTTGCCCACAATGGCATCGACGATTCCAGCTCGAACTGCAGAAACATTGCCACCGATCCCAGCCGCCTTGCCAACAACGTGTGCCGGCACGGAAACCGTGAGAGCTGTCTTCCAATCCGAGATGGGTTGCGTGAATTTGAGCGAAAGAGACTTTTGGCCAATCTTGGGAGTCCCAACAATCTCGGCATTTGCAAGCGAAGTTGATGAGCTTGATGCTTTGAAATCCGGTTTCTGAGCAGCGATCACCGCGAGCGCTAAATCGGTTGCATCTAAGTTCGAGCCGTCGCTCCAAACTGCCGATTTGCCAAGTGTGTAGGTAACCGTGAACGGCTCCTGTTTTGTGACCTCAACGGTTCCAAAGTTCTCGTTCGCAACCAGATTGCCGCTCTTATCTAAGTCGTAGAAAGACTGCATAGCTAGTTCAGCAAAATCGTCCGCGATTTTGGCACCGGCTTGAGTTACATCTGCATTGAGCGTCGTGAACGCTCCAACCTCAGCAATGGTCACGTGAGAGTTCGGCACCACCGAGTTACCAGCCGAGCAACCAACCAGCGACATCGCGGTCACTAGGGAAACGGTGGCTACTGCAATAAATCGCTTCAAAACTCTCCAAACGCAAAAACTAAAACTAGGTTACCGCCCTTTCCTGTGAGCGGCTTGATAGAGAATGGGACTATGTGGGAACTGTTTGGTATTGGCTTTATGGCTGGGCTGGCTCTTGCTATTCCGGTTGGACCAATGGCCATAATGCTGATCAACACCACAATTTCTAAAGGGCTCAAGCACGGTGTGGTTGGTGCGTTCGGAATGGCGTCGGTAGATGGCGCCTACGCCCTAGCCGTTTTCGTGATTGGTAGTTGGCTTTCGTCCACTCTGGCATCGTCGAAGCTATTGTTTGGAATTATCGGAGCGCTGATCCTCCTAGTGCTTGGACTTCAAACTTCGGTAAAGAATTACAAGCTCTTGAGCAATAATGTCAACCTAAAGCCGAGTGAAGCCAAGACCACGTCGGTGCTCGGCACCTACGGTACGTTCGTGGGAGCCACCGTGGTGAATCCCCCTACCGCCTTGTACTTCTTGGCGATTGCCCCAAATGTGGCAAACCTTGGCTACTCTTTGAACACAAGCACCGTGGCGGTGTTTTCAATTGCAGTTCTGATTGGCTCGCTAGTTTGGCAGGAAGCACTGGTTCTGGCCGGCCTCTCCATTCGCAGCATCACCACCAACCGTGTTCGAGCCTGGATTGGCCTAGCGGGTGGATTGCTAATCATTGCACTTGCCATCTCGGTCTTTGTGAAAGCACTATGACGTCAAAACGCAGAATCGATATCGAGGTCTCGCTGGTTTTAGGAGTGAGCCTTGGAAAATCGGCTGTCTACAGCGTGCTCGCACTGCTAACCGCCCTGCTCTCCAAGCCGGGACTCTCAGGTAGCCAAACCACCATCAACCAGAGCGCATCGGTGGTGGAATTCCTGGATTTCTCATACCAGTTGGTTGGAATGTTTTTCCAATGGGTGCCGGTAGCTCTGGCGGCGTACCTGCTGGGTGATCTCGCCTTGACCAAACTGGGCATCAGTTGGATCAAGCTCGGTAGGCAACTACTTACCGGCCTTGCCCTGGCTGCGAGTATTGGCGTTCCAGGGCTTGGGCTTTACCTTGGGGCTAGAGCACTCGGGCTCTCGGCCAAGGTTGTGCCGACCGATGTGAATCAGTACTGGTGGACCGTAATCCTTCTTCTACTGAGTGCCGCAACCGCAGCGGCTCTCGAAGAAGGAATCATGATTGGGTATATTTTCAATCGATTCCGCGAGCGCGGACTGAGCGATCGCAAAATACTCTGGATCAGTGCAGTGATCCGTGGAAGTTACCACCTCTACCAAGGCTTCGGTGGGTTCGTGGGAAATCTGGTCATGGGTTTGGTTTTTGGCCAGGTTTACCGCCGCACAGGAAAACTAATCCCGCTCTTATTTGCTCATTTCCTTCTTGATGCCGTCATCTTTGTCGGCTACGCCTGGGCCACTACCTGGCTGCCTCTAAACTAGAACCACTGATCTCGCTGCAGGGAAAGTCGGTGAAAATCCGGCGCTGTCCCGCAACCGTAACTGTTCACAGAAGTCGGAATGCCTGCCTTGAGCTAGTACTCTCAACAAAACCGTCGAGGACTGCGGTTGCAGAGTCAGGTGTTACTTCACGCCTGCCTTCGCTACCTTTTTCTCGTTATCGCGAAGGAACCCTTGAAACTTCTACACCTAATTGCATTGACTGCGGCTTCAATGGCTCTTGCCGGCTGTTCCACTTCGGTGCCGATGATTGCCGATGCGACCTGGACGGTTGGCGCCTGCACCGAGACCACCGCTGGGGTGACCGTAACCACAGACTTTCGAGGCGAAGTGACTACTCATTGCGCAGTTGGTTACAAGGGAGACAGCTGGAAACTACTCAAGGCCGCTGGCTTCGAGGTAAAGGGAACCAGCAAGTACCCAACCGCCTTCGCGTGCACCATCGACGGATTGCCAAAATCAGCAAAATGCGATGGCAGCAATCCAGTTAATGCCTACTGGGCCTATTACCTAGCCGAGGATAAGACCTACGAATATGCCGCCAGCGGCGCTTCCGACCACCAAAGCATTTGTGGAACAACCGAGGCTTGGGTCTACACCGAGAACGAAGGTACTGACCTGAAGGACCTTCCTGTTCCGAGACCAATCGACTGCACAAACTAGTGATTTCCAGTCGCTCCAAACTATTGCGACAGTACCTCTGGATGGCACTGTTTGTAATTTTGGTGCGCTTGGCATTTCACCTGGTTTTCACGAACTTCAACCTTGAATCTGCAGCAGCAAATCTCCAGGATGGCTTGTGGCTTGTTGCAGTCATCATGATTACCGGGCTAATAAACGTCCTAGTTGATTTCAGAAAATTGCTATCTAGATGGCGGGCTCAGGACTCCACTATTTTGCAGGCGGTTGCGCTTTCGCTGGCCCTGATTCCAGAGGTAGTGGAAACAATTGATCGCATAAGGTTCGCAGTAACTCTTCGAGCAAAACGCAAGGGCCTAATGCTGGTTCGGGCAATCCTTGTCCCACTATTTGCGGCGAGCGTTGACCGCGCCTTAGAACTTACAACTGCCATCGCTCAGCGGAAGCAGACTGGCATACTCACCGAAAACGCGTTGAGCATTCGGGGCGGGAGCATCGGCTACTCACCCACCAATAACGTGCTTTCAAACGTCAATCTTGAATTGGCGTCTGGGGAGCTGTTGCTTATCACCGGCCCAACCGGATCTGGCAAGTCTTCTCTACTGAAATTGATTCACAGTAAGTACCCAAAGGCGGCTCTGGTTTCTCAGATCCCGAAGTATTCCCTAGTGGCCGATACCGTGCTCGAGGAACTCAAATTTTCTAACGCAGACGAATTAAAGTTTCTTGAAATCACAGCGGCCTTGGGTCTTACAAGTGTCTTGGCCAAAGACCCGAAGAAACTTTCGGCGGGATGGCAACAACGTGTGGCAATCGGAGCCGCTCTAGCATCCGGCAGCAACCTGTTGCTAATGGATGAGCCGTTTGCCGCCTTGGATGAGACTGGCACCAAGGCATTACAAACCACGTTGGAAAACCTAAAGCAAATTGGCGCGATGGTGGTTGTTGCCGAGCATCGTTCTGAAAATATGGAAAACTTCGCCGATCAAATGCTGCAGGTTGTGGATGGAACCTTGACCCAGGGAATCTTTTCACCAGTTGAACTCTTGTCACCAGAAGCTGTTGGACCAGAGGTAACCGTAATTCACGGCGAAAACGGCTCTGGAAAAACCACCTACCTGAAATCGCTAGTGAGCAATGACGCTGTTTTGGTTCCACAGCCAGCCAGCGACATTTTGTTTCTTAGTTCGGTACGCGAAGAACTGAGACGCGCCGATCGAGATGCATCGGTGGAATCGGGAACCAGCGCAGAGGTGTTCAAGCGATTCGCACCGGAGGTAAATCTGGACAAAAATCCGCAAGAACTAAGTACCGGTCAAAAACTTGCCCTCGCCTTGAGCATCCAACTGGTGAAGCCAGCAAAAACGATTCTTCTCGACGAGCCAACCCTGGGGTTCGACGCATTGGCAAAGCAGCGACTGATCGAGACCGTAGCCACGCTACCAGACAACCTAAAAGTAGTCGTCGCAACCCACGACGAACACCTCGGGCAGGCACTCAACGCTCGAATCACAACAATGGTGGGAGGTGTTCCCATTGCGCTTTGACCACCGACGCCTCGCAATTCTCGCAGTACTGATCGCATTAAATTCCGTGGTTCGACTCATGGGGGCTGGAATTGCAGGCATGGAAACTGCATTTGCCATACTGATCATTGCTGGCTCAGTTTTCGGCTTCGGCTTCGGCTTCGCGCTGGGAACCTTGAGCATCTTGGTCAGCTCTGTGATTAGCGGAGGGATAGGACCGTGGCTTCCCTTCCAGATGCTCTTAGCCGCTTTGGTGGGAGGAGTTTCGGGCTGGCTCCCAAAGCCAGATCGACTCCCCTGGCGTCTCGGAATACTGAGTCTCTATGGCATCTTTGCGTCTTACCTTTATGGGCTCTCCATCACTGCCTTGACGCTTCCGCTGTTTGTAGGTCTTGACTCCCCCTTGGCTTTCGATGCGAGTCGCCCTCTAACCGAGAACCTAGCCCGTTTGGTTATTTTCGATTTCACCACCGGCGGATTCATTTGGAACACAGGACGAGCAGTCACCACGGTTAGCTTAATTTGGTTAACGGGAAAGACCCTGATTGCCGCTCTCGAAAGAACGACCACCAGGGTCTTTGTGAAGTTTGAGACTTAGGCAGCTATTGCCAAGAGAAGAGTCACGCCGGCAATAGCCGCAACTGCACCCAATCCAACATTCTTGGTCCAGGTGTACTTGATCTCTTTGCGTGCAATGTGCAAAATGGCAGCACCAACCATGGTTAGGGCTAAACCAAATGCGGCAGCGGCACCAACATAACCCACCCACTCGAAAGCAGGTAACCATGCTGCAGCTTGGCCTAGAACCAGACCAACCACTCCGAGAATTTCGAGAATTGCGATAAGGCGAATAACAGGAACTGGAGTCTTGGCAGCCCATCCCATGCCTGCTGCAACTAAAGCATTTACTGGAGCGGTGCGCTTAAAGTTACCGGCACCCCAGAAGACTTTGGCCAATGGCACGGTGAGGGCAGCTGTAATTACGAAGTAAACGATGTTCATGTTTCACTTTCCTTGATTTAGTTGATTCAAAAGATTACGATAATAAGTAAAGCACGGGTTGACTAAATAAGTCAAGTGCCTCTTTACTAAACGATGGGAGTGTCGCATGGAAGTCAAAGCACTTTGCGAACGCGAGAACGACACCTGGAATGTCGAGATCCCAGAGTTTAAGAACCTTCACCTCAGCGCCAAGCGCCTCGACAAGGTTGAAGCCATGGTCAAGGAAGCCGCTAAGAATTACGGAATCACCGACAGCTGCGACGTGGTTATCAAAGTGATCGCCAGCATGCCTGGCATTATCTGCGACATGGAAGCCGCCCAAGAGAAGATGAAGCAGGCTGCTAAGTTGCAAGAAGAGGCATCACAGGAGATTCGTGAAGTGGTAGGCCGCATGCGCGAGCAGGGTCTAACCATGCGTGACATTGCGGTATTACTCGGGGTCACTCCCCAGCGCGTGGCACAGCTTGCGCCGTGTGACTAATCGGTCTTCGTTGCCGGCGACTTCACGTAAACCGCAATAAAGTCGCGCTCGCTCGGAAGCCAAAAGCGCTCAGGTGAGCGATCCGAAGCAGCATCAAGTTTCTTTCCACCCTTGTATGGGCCATATAGGAAACCATTGGCATAGGCGGAGTTCATGTCCAACAAGATCGCTCGCTCGGCACCAGCACGAACCAGCACGTCACCCAGAGACTTGGCACTCATGGCAGCGCCAATCACATAAACCATCGTGCCGTCCTTGCGAACACCAATTGCAGAACGCCAAACGAGGTTCTTACCGGAGCCAATCCCCTGCCAAACCCAGCCCCACTTCGACTGATCTTCGCGTTTGACCTGGCTCACTCCGCCATCGACAATCAACTCCATGTTCTGGCGAACCGACTGCACGCCGTAGCGAACGTAATCACGACCCCATTCGACTACATCGAACGAGCCATCTTTGTAGGTGACCAACGACGCCTTACCGTCAAGTAGCTTCTTGTACTCAACTCCGTTATAGGCGTAACCGCCCTGACTATCGCGCATCAGGAATCCACCATTTAGCCCAGCCACATAGAACTTACGAAGCTTCGCTGGAACTAGGCCAGTTCGATTCTCGAGCCCACTTACTTCTGGAACCTTGGTTCCTGGAACCTGCTCAAAAGCAAGTAGCTGCGGGTCAAACCAGGTAACCGTAGCCCAATAGCTGGTGTGCACATTGTCAGGGCGAATACGGGCGATCCAAATGGCAGTGTTCCCGTTCACCTTGATGCGAGTCGGCTGCCACTGCCCCTCACCATCCATCGGAACCACTGGTGAAACCAAACGTTCCGGCAAGTTACTCGGCACGTGTGCCACTCCCCAGTCGCGGTTGAAAGCAACCACAGCATCACCGGAGGTATTCACCTCGGCATTACCATCAGAATCATCATCGTTTGGACCCGCGGTTGGAACACCACCCACACGAGCAGGATTCACGTAGCTGTAATAAACGTCTTCGGCAAAAGCCACAGCTACACCAAAGCCAGATTCACGTAACACAGTTGCCGACGCGGTTAGGAAGTCTTCCTTTTTGCGCACCACTCGATCCAACGTCAATGATGCAACGAAAACCGAAAACACCACGACCACGGCAAGTGCGGTGAAACCAATTCGCCTGAACAACAACTGCCCTGCAGTCAGATACTTGGATACCGTGTAACCCTTTGCGCCACCGAGATTACGAGCAGCCACCAAAGCGTAATGAAGGTAAAGGCGCAGCTTCGCAGAATCAGCACGAGAGAATTCGGGATAAACGTATCCCTCTAAAAAGTTTGTGAGGTCCTGAACGGTAATCGAATCTAGAGTTCTGCGCCCAAATGGATTCTTGGCAAGCAACTGATTGAGGGTTTCTCGAAACCACTTCTTTCGTTCAACACCCAGCTCGTCGTCAGGTATGTACTCGAGCCAGTAGGTGAACCAAGGCCCTACTGTTTTCGGTAACTTAAAACTTGCTTTCGGCACAAAACCCCATAATCAACGTCCGTAGACAAGTTTATTTTGGCTAAATACCTAGACCTTAGAAGACATTCTCAAAAACGATGAATTCACTTAGCGTTCCAACCTTGCGATAAAGCGCCTGAGCACTCTCATTGCTTCGCTGGGTTTGCCAGTACAGCCGCGTAGCCCCGGCAGCCTTAGCGACCGCTGAACACTCCAGAATTAGCTTTTCACCAAAACCACGACGCCTGAACTCAGGTGCCACGAACAGATCTTCCAAATAGAGGTCAGGCTTTTGCAACCAAGTTGAATTGGTGAATGAACAATGAGCCAAACCCGCCAACTTGCCGTCAACCTCAATGACGAATCCCATGAGGTTGTATTCATCATCAAAGAATCGCGACCAAGTTAATTGAGTCTGTTCTTCGCTAAGTTCTTGCCGATAAAACTCAAGGTATCCCTGCCAGAGCGCACGCCACTGATCGTAATCACTGGTGCTGAGTTTCCTGAAGTGCAACATTTAGATCTTGTCTAGAAGTGCTTTCTTCTTCTCTTCAAACTCTTCCTGCGAAAGAATGCCTGCATCCAAAAGGTCCTTCAGCTTCTTCAGCTGATCCATTGGGTCAATTTGGTTGATGACTGTGGTACCACCGCCACCACCCTGCTGGGCAGCGTTAACCAATTCGCGAAGAGCATTGTAGAAGCTCTCCGAGTCACCCTCTTCCATCTGCACGTAAGTATCCACATTCGACGCACGAGAAATCTCGATAGCCCAACCAAGCATCATCTTCTTAGCGCGAGTCACACCGGTAACCATTGCGAAGTTGTAAACCTCAGACTGCTTGACCTTATCAAAAAGAGCAGTTGGCTTTCCTAGAACGTGGAGCGACTTGTTGGTCAAAACCATTACAACGAAAGCCTGCGACGATACCTGGCCACGAGCAGCCATGCGAGTTCCCTTGATTACCTGCAGAACCTCTTCATCATCAGGGATGTAGGAAGCGATTGCCTCCAGGCTCGGGTGCGAGCTCTTGTAGGTGTTGAATGGTTGCTTAGCCTCGTTGTATTTGGCTTCAAGTGTCGA
>JBEGPG010000017.1:0-6708 GCA_041181585.1 Actinomycetota bacterium | reverse complement strand
AGAAGTGTGATCCTCGGTTCATCCAGTTCTCGCGAACGATTGCCGAACCGCATCTAGGACATGGGCGACCGGTCATTCCATAGGCGTTCAGAGAAACCTCAAAATAGCCCGATTGACCGTTTACGTTCTTGTATTGCTCATCGAAACTGGTGCCACCAACCAGGACGGCAGCAGCCAAGATTTCACGAACGTGCGCCATCAATTCTTTGGTCTTTGGGAGCGTCAGAGTATTGGCTGACTGGTCGTAGTGAAGTTTTGCTCGCCACAGCGCTTCGTCGGCGTAGATGTTGCCAACTCCACTCAAAACTCCTTGGTCAAGTAAAACCTTTTTGATGCCCGCTTTGCGAGTGCGGAGCTTCTTCATTACCGCGACGTTGTCGAAGTTTGGATCCAGCGGATCTCTGGCAATGTGAGTCACGGTTTTCGGAATGCGTTCACCGTGTTCGACTTCTTCCAGCTCATCAATCGCTAGCGAACCGAAGATTCGTTGGTCTACGAATCGTAGCTCCAACTCTTTACCGTCGGGAGTGACCGCGTGCAAAATGACTCGGGTGAGTTTATCCGGCTCGCTGCCGGCATCTCGAACCAGCATTTGCCCACTCATGCCAAGATGGCCAACCATCGCCAAACCTTCACGGTCTAGTGGGATCCACAGAAACTTGCCTCGACGTGAAAAGTGCTTGAGAGTGGCTCCGGTCATTACGTTTACGAAGTCTTGAACACCTGGCTGGTGACGCTTGAGGCTGCGGACATCGAGCACTTCGACCGAGGTGACTTTTGCGCCGGTTAGGTAATCGGCTAGGCCGGCTCGAACCGTTTCAACTTCAGGTAATTCGGGCATGTTAGGAAAGTTTGGCTAGTGCGGCTAGTGCGGCTTCGGTTTCCGCATCGCGCTTGGAGCGTGCTGAACCCATGAAGACGCGACCATTTAGAACCAGGCTGGCTGTGAATACTCGGTTGTGATCTGGGCCGTCGTGAGCAATGGTGTACTCGGGAGCTGGCAAGCCAAGCTTTGCGGTAAGTTCCTGAAGCTTGGTCTTTGGCTCGGATGCATCTAGCAATGCCTGCGGATTGGCAAGCAGTGGGAAAACTTGAGTGCGAACAAATTCGGTTGCCGCATCGATACCAGCCGAAGTGTAGATAGCTCCCAGAACCGCTTCGAAGGCGTCTGCCAAAAGATTGGCCTTGGTGCGACCGCCGGTACGCTCCTCACCGACACCAAGGCGCAGGTGTTCTCCCAGACCAAGTTTCTCGGCAAGTGGCGCGAGGGCTTTTGCCGAAACCACAGCGTTCTTAATTCTGCTCAGTTCACCCTCAGCCAGGTCGGTGAACTTTTCGGTGATGTAAGCGGATACAACAAAACCCAGTACCGAGTCCCCCAAAAATTCGAGGCGTTCGTTACTGGGTTGATTGCCGTTCTCGTATGAATACGAGGTGTGGGTCAGTGCGAGTTCGAGTAGTGCTGGTTCGATGTGGACACCGAGCCGAGCCTCAAGCTCGCTAAGACTCATGTCTTTAGGCGTCTGCGACCTTGCGGCCCTTGTACTCCATGAATAGAGCGTTGCCAGCAGAGTCTTCTACAACCTTGGCGCGGTGAGGCAGGCTGTATACGGTCTTGCCGCCAACAACGGTCTTGACTAGGGTGACCTCGGCGGCCTTCCACTGCGAACGACGTGCGTGGGTGCGCGAACGAGATAGGCGTCTCTTTGGTACTGGCATTTTTACTCCATTAAGTTCTTTAGGGCATTCCACCTCGGGTCAACCGGGGCTTCGTGCACATGCTGCGGGTTGTCGGCCATCTTTGCTCCACACTCGACGCACAAACCTTGACAGTCGTTGCTACAAATGGGCTGGAACGGAAGACTTAGAACTACCGCGTCTCGGACAACCTGTTCCAGATCGATTGTTTCGTCTGTAATGACAAGGTCATCTTCGTCTGTTAAAGAATAGGCGAAAAGCTCCTGAAATTCCACATCAACCTTCAGTTTTAGTGGATCGAGGCATCTGGAACATTCGGAGGTGGCTTCCCCAGAAACGTTCGCGGTAACCAAAATACCCTCGTGAACCGATTCCAGACGGCCGTCGATGATGATTTGAGCACCCATTTCGATTGCTGCAATCGAGTTGTCCAGGCTTTCTGGAACCGGGAAAGTTATGTCGATGCGTCGAAGCGATCCGGCCTTGTGCATTAGGTCGTGAACTGGAATTAGATACGGGCTAGTCACTTGATTACACCTTTGCCTTGAATGCTTTGAGTGCCGATGCAGGCACATACTTCGAGATATCGCCACCGAGAACCGCAACCTGTTTTACCAAACTCGACGAGATGTGGGTGTTGGCAGGGTCTGATGGCAGGAACACGGTTTCGATTCCGGTCAAATCACGATTGACGCGAGCCATTGGAAGTTCATACTCGATGTCCACTCCGGTGCGGAACCCCTTGATCAAAACCGATGCACCAATCTTGGAGGCGTACTCTGTGAGCAGGCCTTCGGACAGCGAATCCACGGTCACCTTACCCATGAGACCCCGCTCGATCAGAGCATCCGTGACCATCTGTACGCGTTCGGAAACTGTAAAGAAAGGATTCTTGGCAGGATTGTGAACCACGACTACCTGCACCTGTTCGAAAACCTCCGAGGCGCGCTCGATGATATCGAGGTGACCCAAAGTGATTGGATCGAATGAGCCGGGGTAAACGGCGAGCTTGGTCATGTAACTAGGTTAGCGAACTACTAGCCTTTGGCGATATTTGCTTTTGCCGCTTCGTCGAGGCGTTCTAGTGTTTCGGCGAGCGCCGGGTGTTTTTCCAGGGTGGGGTCGGCAGCCAAAACCTTTACCGCGGCATCTCGCATGGCGATAATCAATTCGGCGTCTTGAATGACCCGCAGCAAACGCAGGCTAGAGCGACCCCCAGACTGAGATGCACCGAGTACATCGCCCTCTCCCCTGAGCTCCAGATCGATTTCGCTCAGACGGAATCCATCGAGCGTGCTGGCGACCGCGGTTACGCGCTCGAGGGCTAGCGAACCAGGTTCTGCTGTAGTGAGCAAGAGGCAGAGCCCGGCATTGCCGCCTCGACCAACGCGGCCACGAAGTTGGTGCAACTGGGACACTCCGAAGCGATCGGCATCGAGCACCACCATGACGGTTGCGTTTGGTACATCCACGCCAACCTCGATCACCGTCGTGGTAACCAGCAGGTCGATTTCGCCAGCTGCGAATTTCGCCATCTCTTCCGTCTTCTCATCGGACGACATTCGCCCGTGGAGCAGACCGATTCGCACCTTAGCTAAGGCAGGAATTTTGCGAAGGTTTTCAGCGATGCTTTCGGCGGCAGCCATTGGGATGCCCGCCTCCAAATCTTCGTCCGCTTCCACGGCCGTTTCGGTGATTCTCGGGCAAACCACAAATGCCTGATGACCCGAGGCAACTTCTTCGGCAATGCGTTCCCAAGTGCGGGCAACCAGTGCTGGCTGATCGAATCGCACCACGTGGCTTTGAATTTCTTTGCGACCAGCCGGAAGTTGATCCAGGGTGGAAATGTCCAAGTCTCCAAAAACAGTTATCGCAACCGTTCTCGGAATCGGCGTCGCCGTCATTGTGAGCACGTGAGGTGGCTGCTTGCCTTTGAGGCGGAGTGCCTCTCGCTGCTCCACTCCGAATCGATGCTGCTCATCGATGACCACTAGCCCTAGGTCGTAGAACTCAACTTTGCTGGCAATCAACGCGTGAGTACCAACCACCAGCTTGGCCTTGCCAGACACTATCGAAAGCAGTGCACTCTTACGATCGGCGGTATTGAGCTGACCGGTTAAGAGAGTTAGTCCGATTTCCTTGGCTAGGTCTTCGCCGAGGGTTTTGCGAATGGATTGATAGTGCTGAGCAGCCAGAACTTCGGTAGGTGCAAGTAGCGCGGACTGTCCGTCGGAATCGGCTACCGAGAGCATGGCTCGAAGTGCAACCAGAGTCTTACCCGAACCAACTTCACCCTGAAGGAGTCGATTCATCGGGTGGGACTTTTCCAGATCTTCCGAAATCTCATTGCCCACCTTCACCTGACCGGAGGTGAGTTCGAACGGGAGCGATGCATCAAACTTGCGAACCAGCTCTCCGGCAACCCGTGGTGTGGCAACCAGGTGTCCGTTCTCGGCTCGGTGCTTTACAAGGCTGACTTGCAGAGCAAAGGCTTCGTGCACTCGCAGGGTATCTCGAGCCGCCTGCCAGTCGCTCTTTACTTTCGGCTGGTGAATGTTTCGAATCGCGGCGTCCAGTGACATCAGTCCATGTTCGGAAATGATTTCGGCAGGAAGTTCGTCTTGTAGCTCTGGCAGCGTGTCTAGGATCACACCGATCGCTCTGGCAATTGCCCAGGTAGTTGCCGATGAGGATGCCGGGTAAATCGGTATGGGTAGATCGGCCCAGGCCTTGGCCTCTTCTGGCGTGAGGGCCTCTGGGAAAAGTTCGTAGTCGGGATGGGCTAGCTGAACCTGGTTTTGGAAAACCGAAGTCTTACCAGCGAACAAACCTCGAGTACCTGGTTTCAGATCCTTCTGACGCCAAGCCTGGTTGAAAAACGAAAGCGACATCGACGAAGTTCCGTCGGTGATTCGTACCTCCAAAATCGAACCCTTGCGACCCTTCATGAATCGCTCGCGAACATCCTTGATTTCAGCGACAACGGTCACAGCTTCACCGATTGGCAGCTGGTCGATTGGTGTGAGTTCGCCTCTAGCTGAATAGCGACGCGGGTAGTGGACCAGCAAATCGCTCACGGTGAATAACCCAAGATGCTTGGCCAGCGCCTTGGCCGTGCGGTCGCCAAGTAGGCGATCTAACGGCGTGAGTGGCAAAAGCATGGTTCAATGCTATTCATGACCCGTATCATCGCTGGGATAGCCGGCTCCTTAAAACTGGCTAGTCCTGCAAAAACCACCCGACCAACCAGCGATCGAATTCGCGAAAGCATTTTCTCCAGGCTTGAATCTCGTGATGCACTTTCAGATGCCACGGTTCTAGACCTTTATGCGGGCACTGGCGCTCTGGCACTGGAAGCTGGCAGCCGCGGAGCTAGGACCGTGCGTCTGGTTGAGCGCGACGGCAAAGCGGCAGCGGTTTGTGTAACCAACCTCAAATTGGTAGCCAAGGCTTTGGAAAAGGAAGGCGAAGAGCTCGACGGCAAGGTTGTTAATAAGTCGGTCCACGTGTTTCTAGAAACGGCTAGCGAGCTAAAGTTCGATCTGGTGTTTATCGACCCGCCGTACGAAATTTCCAACGAAGAAATTGTGGCGAACCTGAATGATTTACAAAAGCACTTGGGTAAAGATGCAACCATCGTGGTTGAACGCTCTAGCCGCGATGCGCAGCCCGAGTTCCCAGCGGATTTCGAACTAGAAGACACGAAGTCTTACGGCGACACCACCGTTTACTGGCTTAGTTTTTAGAGGTGGCGCTCCGGTTCACCGGTGTAAACCTGTTGCGGGCGACCAATCTTGGTAGCAGGGTCGAGATTTAGTTCGCGCCAGTTGGCAATCCAACCCGGTAGGCGACCTAGTGCGAACAGCACGGTGAACATGCGAGTTGGGAAGCCCATGGCCTTGTAGATTACGCCGGTGTAGAAGTCAACATTCGGGTAAAGTTTGCGCGATACGAAGTAGTCGTCCGAAAGCGCTGCTACCTCAAGTTCCTTAGCAATGTCCAGTAGCGGATCGTTGATTCCCAGCTCGGCTAGAACCTGGTCGGCAGTGGCCTTCACGATTTTTGCACGAGGGTCGAAGCTCTTGTAAACGCGGTGACCGAATCCCATTAGGCGGATTCCATCTTCCTTGTTCTTCACACGCTCCACGTACTTCTGAACCGAGTCGCCTGAGTCGTGGATGTAGTTCAGCATGTCTAGGACGGCCTCGTTTGCCCCACCGTGAAGTGGACCAAACAGGGCGTTGACGCCTGCCGAGATCGAAGCGAAAAGGTTTGCCTGGCTAGAGCCAACCAAACGCACGGTTGAGGTCGAGCAGTTCTGCTCGTGGTCGGCGTGCAGGGTGAACAGGGTGTCTAGCGCCTTGACCACTACCGGGTTCTGCACGTACTCCTCGGCCATGGTGCCGAAGGTTAGGCGAAGGAAGTTCTCCACCAGCGACAGTGAGTTGTCTGGGTAAAGCAGAGCCTGACCTTGAGCGTTCTTGTGCGCGTATGCAGCAAGCACCGGCATCTTTGCAAGCAAGCGGATGGTTGAAAGCTCAACCTGCTCGATGTCCGAAACGTTTAGCGAGTCCTGGTAGAAGGTCGAAAGCGCCGAAACACCAGCTGCCATAACCGGCATTGGGTGTGCGTTGGTTGGCATGGCGTGGAACAGGTTCTTTAGGTCCTCGTGGATGAGGGTGTGACGGCGAATGCGCTCGTCGAAGTCGGAAAGTTCGGAAGGCGTTGGAAGGTTGCCGTAAATGATTAGGTAGGCAACTTCGAGGAAGCTCTTGGTTCCGGCGAGCTGCTCAATCGGATAGCCACGGTAACGCAGGATACCCTGCTCGCCATCGATGTAGGTAATGGCAGAACGGGTCGAGGCTGTGTTCACGAAACCCTGATCGAATGCGTTCAATCCGGTCTGAGCATGAAGCTTCGAAATGTCGATTGCGTCTGAACCATCGACGGCCGAAATGATCGGAAACTCAGCCGAGCCTCCCGGGTAATTGAGCGTGACCTTGTTGTCGG
>JBEGPG010000016.1:0-6045 GCA_041181585.1 Actinomycetota bacterium | reverse complement strand
TGAGCCGACTATGGGACTCGAACCCATAACCCCCGCTTTACAAGAGCGGTGCGCTACCATTGCGCCAAGTCGGCAAGACATCTAATTCTAAGTCATAACGATTCGAAAACCTTTTTGCGCGGATTCGCGCAAATTACCCCATGGGTATAGAGTTAAATGAGCATTAGAAGGGGTAATGATGAAAAAGATGGGGATCTCGCTAGTAGCGATTACTAGTTTGATTGCGGGGATTTTTAGTGTCACGCCAGTCGCAGCCGCGGAACTGACTTGTACTCAGACCGTGACCACTTCAGGTATCACTGTGCAGGGCAGCAACAATGGCGATGTCATTTGTTTGAACGCCAACAACGTCACTCTGAATGCCCTGTCCGGTAACGACACCGTGATTGACAACGGAACCGGAAACATCATTTACCTGGGTGATGGCGACGACACCTACGATGGCACCGATGGCAGTGGTTCCGATGTGAACGGTGGCAACGGCGACGACACTCTTACCGGTACTCCTGGTGCAGACGACCTAGCCGGTGATGCTGGAAACGATGAGATTATTGGTGGCGATGGAGTCGACCTAATCACCGGCGGCGCAGGCGATGACACCCTTTATGGAAACGCTGGAAATGACAAGATCACCGGTGATGCCGATACCGATGTGATTTTCGGTGGAGACGACAGCGACTTCATTGACGCTGGTGCCGGGGATGACACCGTAATTGGCGGAAACCCAGACGGCACAGTTGGCCACGATGGTGAAGACACCATCCGCGGTGGCGATGGTGATGATGACCTCAGTGGAAATGCTGGCAAGGACAACATCTTTGGCGAGGTTGGCACCGACACCATCAACGGAAACGAGGGCGATGACGTCCTTGCTGGTGGCCCAGGAATCGATAGGGTGGCTGCACTAGCCGATTTTGAGCTCAACCTTTGCGACTACACCAACCAAGAAGTTCGTCGCACTGAGACTTGTATCTACGACGACACCGCCCCTACCCTAGATGACTTCACCTGGGATAAGTCTTCCTACGAGGTTGGTGCCGACGATGCAGTTGCAAACCTGACCATCACCGCCTCCGATGACCAGGGTGTTGGTTACATGCAGGTTTACTGCTACGGAAACGATTCGAACACCTGGCCGGTTTCGCTTTACCTTCAGGCAAACAACGTTGGTACTTGGTCGGTAAGCGGAACAGGAAACCCAAGCAAGGTTTCGCAGGTTGGAAACGCCAAGAGCATCAAGCTCACCATCAGGATGGACATCGCCTACGGCACCAAGCCTGGCAGCTACCAGTGCAGCCTTCAGGTTCGTGACCTTTTAGATCACTACGCCTACATCAATGCAACCGCCTTGGCTATCACCCGTGCCAACGGAAACTTCGACGATGAAGCGCCAGTTCTAAGTAACTTTGCCTGGGACGAGACTTCGTATGAGGTAAGCGCTGATGTGGCTCACCCACGAGCGTCTTTCAAGTTGAGCGACACCACCGGTGTGGCAAACTTCTGGACAAACTGCTACGGCAATGGAACCAATGCCAGCCCGATTTCACTCTCTGGATACTGGGATAGCACGGCTAAGACCTGGCGAGTTAGCAGCATTCGCGATGCTTCGGTGATCACCAACAGCACCAACAACACCGAGGTGAACCTGAACATCGAACTCACAGTTCGTCAGGGTTTCAAGCCTGGTTCCTACACCTGCTACATGTATGCCAACGACACCCGAAACCACTCGAAGTATCACGACCTGCCTTCGTTGGTCATCACCCGAGCAGATGGAATCTATGACGACAACGCTCCGGCTGTTTCTGAATTCAGCTGGGACGCAGAGACCTACGATGCTGGCGCCAGCGCAGTTGCCGTTCGTTCGAGCCTCACGGTTTCGGATGCAACGGCCATCTCCTACTTCCAAGTTTGGTGTCAGGGAACTTACCCGAACCCGAACCCAATCTCATACACGGTCTACGGATCTGGTTCGAATTGGAACGTTTATGGAACTGGTTCACCGTTCATTGTGTCTAAGACGGGTGACGACAAGCAGTTGACTCTAACCGTTGAGTCGCAGCTCGCCTTTGGAACTTACCCAGGAAACCTACCTTGCTACTTCTACAGCCGCGACACCTTGGAACAGACCGATCAGGTTTCGATTTCCGCAATCAAGATTGCTCGCACTCCTGCGGGCATGCCATCGGCACCGAGCAACGTTACCTTTACACCAACCGAAGGTAAGCCAAACGAAGGCCTGCTCTCCTGGACCGCGCCTACCGACCTAGGTTCTCCGGCTTTGAAGGACTACCAGATCGACTTCTCTCGTGATGGAATCAGCTGGAAAACCATCTACAAGAAGAACGGCAAGATTACCGACACCCAGTACTACATCGACGGCGGCTTGGTGGCTGCCACCGATTACTGGTTCCGTGTTCGCGGTGAAAACGGTGGAGGGTTTATCGAGGGAAGCCTCGGAGCCGCTTGGTCGGTGCCACTGCACACGCGTACCCTCGATGCCGCTAGACCGCTGGCTCCGTCAAACATCGTTGCTAGGAACGTAACAAAAACTGGAGTTTCGCTAAGTTGGACCGCACCAACCTTCAACGGTGGTTCGCCGATCACCAACTTCGTGGTTGAAACTTCTCGCAACGATGGAGCCACGTGGACTCGCCTAACCGACGAGCAAAAGCCGGTTAGCACTTCGGTGAACTTCACCATGAACGGTCTTGCTCCTGGAACCCACTATCTGGTTCGCGTGGCAGCGGTAAACCTCGCTGGCGAAAGTGATTGGACCGAGTTGGTTGGTGGTTTGACCACCCTCACCTCTTCGGCTACCAAGCCGCTCGGTCTAACCGCAAGCCGTATCGATACCACTACTCTGAGCCTGTCTTGGAACCTTCCAGACTCCAACGGCGGCCTGCCCATCACCGACTATCGCGTAGAGGTTTCGGGTAATGGTGGAACCACCTGGACCGCGGTTCCTCACGCCGCTAGCAACCTTCGCGGATTCTCACTAGACAAGCTGTCGAAGGGTAAGACCTACAAATTCCGTGTTGCCGCAGTTACCTCGCTTGGCGTTGGTGCATTCTCCGATGTGTTGCAGGTGACCACGCTGGTTTCGACACCAAGTGCACCAACCGCACTCGTTATCAAGAACGCTTCGAACGGAGCTTTCAGCGTTAGCTGGAAGGCGCCAGCCGACAACGGCGGCGCAGCCATCTACGACTACACCCTAGAAGTGGCCCGAGATGGTTCCGACAACTGGATTGAAGTTGAGAGCGTTGAGTCCCTCGTGAAGGCCTACACCGTTCGCGGAATGGCACCGGGAACTGCTTACCAGGTTCGAGTTTCGGCAGTGAACGCTGCTGGTTACTCGGAGTACGTAACCGGAACCTTCACAACCGTCAAGACGGTTGCCTCAGCCCCGCAGGATCTCGAGGTGGGCAACGTGACTCCAAACGGCGCCCTACTCAGCTGGACCTTGCCAGAATCGAACGGTGGCGACAACCTCTCGGACTACAAGGTTGAGGTTTCGAGTAACTGCAAGGTATTTACCGCGATAAAGCACACCGCCTCAATCGCAACTTCGTTCGCTGTGAACAACTTGGCTGCCGGTACTCGCTACTGCTTCCGAGTATCAGCGAAGAACGGCATAGGTTACGGTGCAGTTTCGAACGTGATCGAAGTGGTCACCTTCGGAAATGTTCCGGGTGTTCCAAGTGCTCTTCGTGTCACAGCAAGGTCGAAGACCTCGATTGGTCTCGGTTGGACCAAGCCAACGGTTATCGACGGCAGCGCAGTTCGCAACTACATTGTGACCTACTCGAAAGACTTGGGCGAGACCTGGACTACCGTTCGCAAGTCGGTATCCACCAGCACCAGCCTCACGGTTACGGGTCTGCAGTCGGCCACTACCTACTGGTTCAAGGTCACCGCAGTAAATGACGTAGGTCAGTCTCAGGAACAGGAAAACCCGCTAGTCGTAGTTACCAAGTAACTGCCCCTAGCGGGTTCTACCCGAATTACTAGTTACTAACCGGAGCTACGGTCTGTAGCCACTGCAGGAACATTGCAGCGTTTGCTAGCTCACCCTGATACTGCTGGCCGTTGACCATCACAAATGGGGTGCCAGTGAACTCTAGGTTGCTGCCTGGAACCTTGGTCTTGTAGCCAGGGGTCTGGTTCTTGGCCCAGTTTGCCCAGTCGGAGTTCTTGATGCAATCGAGGGTCGACTGGTTCTTCACACCGATGCTAGAGGCAAGATTTGCCAGAGCTGCGTTGTCTGGACCAACCGAGTTTTCCTTAGGCTGCTGTGCGTAAAGTGCGGTGTTGTAGTCGAGGAAGTGCTCAGGCTCCTGGTCGGCAACACAGAGCAGTGCGCTTCCAGCGCGGCTCGAGTACTCGTTTGCAGATGCGCCGTCCAAGAATGAAATCGGGTGGATTTCGAGGTTGTACTTACCATCCTTAACCAACTGGCTGATCTGAGGCATGTTTGGAACCTCAAAAGCCTGGCAGGCGGGGCACTGCAGGTCTTGGTAGATCACGATAGTTGGCACGGTCTTGTCGATCTGACCCACCGAGGTGGCAACCTTTAGGTCTTTGGTTACGGTGATTCCGCCGTTGACCAGTGCGGTGCTTGGAGTGTCACTCTGCTTCTGGTTGTCGGTGTTCATTTTGTCGATGAAGTAGTAACCGCCCACGATTAGCGCAATACCTGCAATTACCGAACCGGCAATAAGGATTGCTTTCTTGCGGGCTTCACCCTTCTTCTGGGATTCGCGCATGGCCTTTGCCTTAGCTCGGGCGGCTTCGCGCTGCTGGTCGCGAGTTAGTTTATCGTTGCTCATTCTTACCTCTTTGGTTCATCACAAAATGGTGACGTTAGGAAGTTCCTAGTCTAAATCAGGGGGCCGAAAATGCCATAATGGGTATACCCAATAGCGACCGTTATTGGGCTCTTACACAACGGATCGTCCGGCACGTACCTGCCGGTTTAGGAGAAATTAATATGGCAACTGTTTCGTTTAGAAAAGCCACCCGCCTCTACCCAGGCACCCCACGTCCAGCCGTAAACGAGCTAGACCTAGAAATCAAAGATGGCGAGTTCCTAGTACTCGTTGGCCCATCGGGTTGTGGAAAGTCCACCAGCCTTCGTATGTTGGCCGGTCTTGAAGAGGTAAACCAGGGTGCAATCTTCATTGGTGACCGCGATGTCACCGACGTAGAGCCTAAGGACCGCGACATCGCAATGGTGTTCCAGAACTACGCTCTATACCCACACATGACCGTTGCCGAGAACATGGGCTTCGCTCTAAAGATCGCCGGTGTCTCTAAGGAAGAGCGTGCCGAGCGCGTTCTCGAGGCAGCCAAGCTTCTAGACCTAGAGCCATACCTAGGCCGCAAGCCTAAGGCTCTATCTGGTGGTCAGCGTCAGCGTGTAGCCATGGGTCGCGCAATCGTTCGTAAGCCACAGGTATTCCTCATGGACGAGCCGCTATCGAACCTTGACGCCAAGCTTCGTGTTCAGACTCGTACCCAGATTGCTTCGCTACAGCGTCGTCTAGGCGTAACCACCGTTTACGTTACCCACGACCAGGTTGAAGCCATGACCATGGGTGACCGCGTAGCCGTTATGAAGGACGGAGTTCTTCAGCAGGTTGCTAGCCCACGCGAACTATACGAGCGCCCAGCAAATGTTTTCGTTGCAGGCTTCATCGGCTCGCCAGCCATGAACCTTCTACAGCTACCTGTAACCGCTAACGGAGTTGCATTCGGCGACGTTGAGATCAAGATCGACAAGAGCGTTCTTGCCAAGACCAAGCAGAAGAGCATCACCGTAGGTCTTCGCCCAGAAGACGTAAAGGTTTCGAGCAAGGGTCTAGCGCTAGTCGTTGACGTTGTAGAAGAGCTTGGTGCCGACGCTTACATCTACGGTTCGGTTGAGGTCGACGGCGCACGTGCCGACGTCACCGTTCGCGTTGAGGCAAACAGCTCGGTCAAGGCCGGTTCGACCATCCACATCGAAGCTTCAGGTGAAGCACACCTATTCGATGTAGAGTC
>JBEGPG010000015.1:0-6024 GCA_041181585.1 Actinomycetota bacterium | reverse complement strand
CCACGAGCCTGCTCAGGTGAGAAATACTGTGCGGTGCCAACAATTCCCGAGGTGTGACTCTGCGTTGCCGAAGAGTCACTCATGGCACGGGCGATTCCGAAGTCCATCACCTTCACGGCGCCGGTGTCGGTGATCATGATGTTCGCCGACTTAATGTCGCGGTGAATAATCCCGGCGCGGTGCGAAAACTCGAGAGCGGTCAGAATGCCCTCTGCAAAACCAATCGCCTCCGGAATCGAAAGACGGCGTGCGTGCAATAGGTCGCGCAGTACCGCACCCTTGACGTATTCCATGATGATGTAAGGGGTGCGACGACGATTTCCGTTGCCGTCGATGCTCTCCTCTTCACCGGTGTCGTAGACGCGAACGATGGTCGGGTGAGTCATTCGAGCCGAGTTCTGTGCCTCCTGGCGAAACTTCACCTCAAATGATGGGTCGGCAACTAGGTCGGCCTTCAGCACTTTGATCGCAATCTTGCGACCAAGACGGGTATCGGTGCCTTCGTATACGTCGGCCATTCCCCCGCGGCCAATCAGGTCGCCAACTTCGTAGCGATCTGCAATCATTCGTTTGTTTTCAGACAATCGGTACTCCCAGTGCTCTTCTTGCCAAGTCTAGTTTTCGTTTAGGTGTTAATTCGTTGGTGCCGTCTGTGTTGAATCTTCAACGTAGTAGGTGATGTTCACGGTGGTTCCAACCGGTAGCGAACCGAGTGGTGATGCATCGTAAACGGTGTTGATTCGGGTGTCACCGGTCGGCAGCCCGTCGCCCTTGATGCGCACCACGGTAAGGCCTTTGTCGGCCAATAGCTTTTCAACCGTGTCCACGTTCTGACCAATTACGTCGGATGAAAACACCGTGGTGCTGCTCGGCGTGGTCGGTGTTTCGGTAGGCGAAGGAGTTGGCGTTGGAGTAGGCGTCTCAGTCTGAGTGGGTGTAGGTGTAGGAGTTGGTGCGGGCTGGCTCACCAGAGCAATGACGAATCCAGCGATGGTTAGCGTGAGCACCACAATTACGGAAACCCAAGGCCAAATAACAGCGGGCTTCTCGGTCTTCGTTTCGAGAGTTTCGATCACCGTGGTGGTTTGAGGCAGCGGCTTCACCTGTTCAATCAGGCGGGTGTTGAACTGACCGCGCGGAGCCTTGCCACCAAGTTTCTCGGCGCGCTGTGCTAGTTCCAGCGCGGTAGCTGGGCGCATGATCGCCTTCTTTGCCAGGCAATCCATGATCAGTTCGGCGACGGCCGGATCGATCTCTTCGGAGAGTGGAGGAGGAGTATCGCGAATCTGCGACATGGCAATCGCCATCTGGTTGTCGCCGGTGAATGGGCGACGGCCGGCGAGAGCTTCATAGGCAACAATGCCGAGCGAGTAGATATCGGTGGAGGGAGTTGCTTGCTTGCCGGTTGCCTGCTCTGGAGCTAGGTACTGAACCGTGCCCATCACCTGGCCGGTAGCGGTAAGCGAAACCTGATCGGCCACACGAGCGATACCGAAGTCGGTAATTTTCACCTGACCCTCAGGGGTGATCAGAAGGTTTCCAGGCTTTACATCGCGGTGAACCAAACCCTCTTGATGGGCGGCGTAAAGGGCGCGAGCGGTTTGGGCAACGATGTCGAGCACCTCATTGGCCGGCAGGAATTTGCGGGTCTCCAGGATCTTCGCGAGCGAATCACCAGGCACCAGTTCCATCACCAGGAATGCGCTTCCGGCGTCTTCGCCGTAGTCGTAAACGTTGGCGATTCCCTCGTGGTTCACCTTTGCGGCATGCTTGGCTTCGGTGCGGAATCGCTCCAAGAAGCCAGGGTCACCCATGTACTCGGGCTTCAAAATCTTGATCGCAACATCTCGCAGGATGATTGGGTCGTGGGCCTTCCAAACCTCACCCATGCCGCCAACGGCGATGCGACTAATCAGTCGGTAGCGCCCACCGTAGAGCTGACCTTCTTCAGGGTTCACTGTGCCAACACCGCCTTGATTACCGCGCGAGCGATTGGTGCTGCCAAGAGGTTTCCGCTTCCGCCCTGACCCATGCCACCACCGTTGGCCACCATTACGGCAACTGCAACCTTCGGATTGTTGGCCGGTGCGAATCCAGTGAACCACAGGGTGTACGGATTGTTTCCGCCATTCTGAGCGGTACCGGTCTTACCGGCAACCACGGTTCCGGAAACCTGGCCGTTGGTGCTAACACCGTTCTTCACCGCGGCGATCATCATTTCGCGCAGACCATCGGCGGTTGTTTTGGAAATCGGAGTGCCGAACTCACTCGGGCTCGACTGGCTCAGCAGTGCCAGATTCGAAGATTGCACATTTTCGATGAGTTGCGGGTTCATCTGCTTACCGCCATTGGCGATGGCAGCGGTAACTAGCGCCATCTGCAGCGGAGTCACACGAACATCGAACTGGCCAAATGCTGAGAGCGCGGTCTGGGCGTCGTCCATGTTTTCCGGATAGATGCTCGCGGTGGCGACGGTTGGAATGCGGAAGCTCTTTCCAAACCCGAAGGCTCTGGCCATGTTGCGAATCTTGTCTTGGCCAAGCTCCACACCGAGTTCGGCGAACGGAATGTTACAAGAAAGGCGAAGGGCATTGAGCAGGGTCACGGTCTTGGTGCCACCGCAGTTGCTGTTACCCGAGTTGTGAATGCTGGTATTCGTTCCAGGCAGGGTATAGGTTCTGGGGTTTGGAAGTTCCGAGCTGGTCTTGTAGCCGTTTTCAAGTGCCGCGGCTGCAACCACCAACTTGAATACCGATCCGGGGGTGTAAAGGCTTCCGCCAATCGCCTTGTTGATCAGCGGGTCTCCGCTGGCACCGAGCAACTGGTTGTAGTTCGCCTGGGCCTTCGAGCCGCTGTGAACCGCAAGTTTGTTGGCGTTGAAGCCAGGGGTCGAAACCATGGCGAGGATGTTTCCAGTGGTCGGTTCAATTGCCACCACGGCTCCAACCTTGTTACCCATGGCCTCGTATGCTGCCTTTTGAACCTTCGGGTTGATGGTTAGCTCAATCGAGGCGCCGCTGACCGGGTTCCCCGAGAACAGCGAGTTCAGCTGCTCGAAGAATTGGGCGCTGTTCTTTCCGCTCAGGTAGTCGTTCGCCGACGACTCGAGGCCGGTGGCACCTTGGTAATAGCTGTAGAAGCCGGTGACCGCCGAGTAAATGTTGCTCGAGTATTCGCGGTTGAAGTGGAATGCGTCGGCGACCTCGGTTGAATCGGCAATCGGCTGGGCGTCCACCAGAATTGCTCCGCGCTTGGTCTGATAGCCGTCGTAGATGGCTCGAACGTTTCGTTGATCCTTCGCCAACGAATCCGCGGAAATTACCTGCAAGTTGGTTGCCGAAACAAAGAGGCTAAGGAACATGGCACCAACCACGAGGCTGACGCGTCTTAATTCGCGGTTCATGCAGCCTCCTTACGAATGGTGTCGGAGATTCGAAGCAAAAGACCAATGATGATCCAGTTGGCAACCAGCGACGAACCACCGGCGGCTAGAAGCGGAGTGGTCAGACCGGTCAGTGGAACCAATCGGGTCACTCCACCGATAACGATGAAACACTGCAGCGCGATAACGAACGAGAGACCGGTGCCGAGAAGTTTCGAGAATTCGTCGTTGTGATTGAATCCAATTCGTAGGCCTCTGGCCACCAAGAGGATGTAGAGCGTGAACACCACAAAGATGCCGGCGAGCCCAAGTTCCTCGGCGAGTGACGCAATGATGAAGTCGCTTTCCGCCAGAGGAACCAGCTGTGGCACTCCACCACCGAGGCCGGTGCCGAGCAAGCCTCCGTGGGCGAAACCGAATAGACCCTGCACCAGCTGGTAGCTTCCGCCGATCGCGTTGTAATGGGCGTCGTCGAACGGGTTCAGCCAGGCGTCGAAGCGCTTGGTGACATAAGAGATGGTTCGCGAAGCCACCAGGGCACCGGAGATGAACATACCCAGACCAACCACGGTGTAGATCGCGCGTCCGGTGGCGGTGTAGATCATGACTAGGAACAAACCGAAGAACAGAAGCGACGTACCGAGGTCGTGTTGAACCACGAGAACAAAAAGGCTCACCAACCACAAAGCCAGAATCGGACCAAGCTCGCGGGCTTTCGGAATTTGAATTCCCATGATGGTTCGCCCGGTCATGGCCAACGAATCCTTACGTTGAACCAGATAGCCTGCAAAGAAAATCGTCAGTGCGATCTTCGCTATTTCACCCGGCTGGAAGGTCAACCCCCCGATCGAGAGCCACAGGCTTGCACCATTAATGGTCTTACCAA
The DNA here is from genome assembly GCA_041181585.1 of Actinomycetota bacterium. Lineage (GTDB taxonomy): Bacteria > Actinomycetota > Actinomycetes > Actinomycetales > Microbacteriaceae > Rhodoluna. The sequence continues at coordinate 1,756 of JBEGPG010000015.1, read as the reverse complement.
TGAACGGAAGCATCGGCGCCAAGAGCAAAGCCAAACCAAGCACTCCACTGAGGAACACGTAGCGCCGCAGCACTAGGTGGCTCGGCACGAACATAATCACCGCAGCTGCCAAAACCAGAGCCACCAGCGACCAGATCACCTGCTTCTCGGCGAATAGTTCCGACTGCTTATTGGCAATTGCGGCTATGTCGAGGCGATAGATTTCGGCAATGCCAAGCCCGTTTAGCGCCACGGCGATTGGCAGGATCAGCGGATCGGCCTCGTGCGCGCGAAGCCTAAGCATCAGGTGCATCAACAGAGCCGCCCCGGCTAGTGCACCCCAATAAAACCAGAAGTCGCCGTTGATCTCTTGAAGGGTGCTCAGTTGCACCTGAATGATCTCAAAGGCATTGATTGCCAGCACAAACAGCAGCAGCACCAATTCCGTGTTTCGGTTTCTTGGAACCACACGAACAATCTTGGAAATTCGGGCGGTGACGTTATTGCTCAATGGTCACCGAAGCCTTCAGGCGGTCGAGAATACGAATGGCGTCCTCGAGATCGGTTGCGTAGATCGAACGTTCGAGCAGTTGCTGCTGGTATTCGGGCAGCGACGAAACCGAAACATCGGTCCGCTCGTAAACCGAAGAGAACTTGAACCCGACCAATTCTTCGTGGATTCCTTTATAGATGGCCACATAACCGTTTTCACTAGAAACGTAGTACTTGGTCTGGGTATAGGCATAGCCTCCCCAACCGGCCAAAACTACGCCGGCCACCAACGCGGTGATCAGGGCAACCTGGCGCAGACGACGTGACTTGATGCTGCGTAGCGCCTCCTTGGTCAGCTTGTCGAACTCACTCGCCGACTCCGGAACATACTGGCGGTCCAGACCCTCTAGCCCAGCCAGATCGGTGAACAGGTTCTTGTTGAGAAGGCCAACCATCGGCTTGCCCTTCGACTCCTGAATAACCACGTCGTTCGCGGCCGAGCCAACAAACTTCGCCTCGCGTTCAATGGCATCACCCAAAACCGCCGGCACGGTGTCAACCACCACCACGGTCACGTTGTCGGGAGCCCCAGCCTCGAGTGCCTCACCGATCAGCAGTTCAACGACCTCTTCAGGTCGCTGCTCGCTGGCCAGATTCATGTGAATGATTGAATCGGAGACATAACCGTTCAAACCATCCGAGCACATCATCCAACGATCGCCAGGCTGTGCGGTTAGCACCTGGAAGTCCAGCTGTGGCGGCTCGTTGTTATCTCCAAGCACGCGAAGCAACACGTTACGTCGTGGGTGGGTTAGAGCCTCTTCCTCGGTGATTCGACCCAGCTCAACTAATCGCTGCACGAAGGTGTGATCCTTGGTGACCTGCATGGTCTTGCCGCCGCGAGAAAGATAGATGCGTGAGTCACCGATGTGGCTAACCACAACCTTGTCTTCTACAAAGACGATTCCAGAGAAGGTAGTTCCCATGCCCGCCAACTCTGGGTGACCGGCAACGGTATCGGTTAGAACCTGGTTGGTCTCAAGGATGGTTGCCAGAATCGCGGCACCGGCATCGTCTGGCGTTGCATACTGCGCATCCATCTGGGCCATGCGTTGCGCGGTAATCGCCGAAGCGATATCACCACCGGCGTGACCACCCATGCCATCGGCAACGAAAAACATTTGATAGCCGGCATAGCCCGAGTCCTGATTGGATGCACGAACCTTTCCGACATTCGAGTCGGCAGCACTAATCAGTGCGATGCTCATTACGCCCTCAGCTCGAA
>JBEGPG010000014.1:0-18073 GCA_041181585.1 Actinomycetota bacterium | reverse complement strand
GCTTTGGTTGCTGGCGTTGCTTACCTAGACCCAGGAAACGTTGCCACGAACATCTCCGCGGGAAGCCACTACGGCTATGCCTTGCTTTGGGTTTTGTTACTTGCAAATGCAATTGCCTGGTTGGTTCAGTATCTTGCCGCCAAGCTGGGGTTGGCCACCAACAAGAGTCTTTCTAGACTCATGGGTGAACGGTTCAAGTCACCAGTAGCCAGAGTCCTTTATTGGATGCAGGCGCAGCTGGTGGTAATTGCTACCGACCTCGCTGAGATCATTGGTGGAGCGATTGCTCTGAACCTACTGTTTGAAATTCCGCTGCTGCTCGGCTGTGTTCTAACTGCTGCAGTAGCTACCGGGTTGCTCTACTACCAGGCTCGAAGCAAGAGCAAGCGGTTCGAGCTTGTGATCATCGGTTTGATTGCGCTTACCGCCGTTGGTTTCATGAGCACCATGATTTTCGCTCCGATGGGTGCGACTGAGCAGGCTGGAACCATCGACTATGCCGGCGAGGGTGTGCTTCTTTTGGCAATGGGTGTGATTGGTGCCACAATCATGCCGCACGCGGTCTATGTGCACTCTGCGCTTTCTTCAGACCGCCTTGGTGTGTTTGGTAAAAAGTCTTTGGTTCGAGTGATTCGCATCGACGTGACTATTGCAATGTTGATCGCAGGTGCCGTGAACGTGGCGCTTTTGGTGATTGGTGCCAAACTCGGTGCCAATGCCACCGAGGGTGACGTTATTGGGGCCGCCTTCGCCACGCTGAGCGCTTCGAGCAACGTGATTGCTGCACTCTTCGCATTGGCACTTTTTGCGTCGTCATTGGCCTCTACAACGGTTGGGACGTTTGCCGGAGACGTTATCTTGGATGGTTTGCTATTGAAGCGTCCACTACCGATTTTCGTGCGCCAGATCATCACCCTGGTTCCGGCACTTCTGATTCTCGCGTTGAATGACTCCCCTACCGAGGTTCTGGTTCTGAGCCAGATTTTCTTGTCATTTGGAATTCCTTTTGCGCTGTTCCCACTGATCTACCTAACTTCGAACAAGCAGGTCATGAAGAAGTTCGTGAACTCGCGTCGCACCAAATGGATTGGCTACGCAATCGTGGTGGCATTGAGTGCTCTAAACATTCTCAGTATCTTCTCGGTTCTATCCAAGTAAAGAAGTAGACCCCCGACCTTTCGGCCGAGGGTCTACTTTGGTTACTGGTTCTTAGTGAACAGCTGCCTTACCGATAGCTGCACCAGTCATCGAGCGAACTTCGAGCTCTGCGTACTTAGCAGTGTTGCTCTCGTTCGAGGTGATCGTTCCAAGCCATCCGAAGATGAAGCCTAGAGGGATCGAGATGATGCCTGGGTTTGCTAGTGGGAAGTAGTTGAACTTCAAGCCACCTTCAACGTAAGGGATTAGCGAGGTTGCTAGACCGGTTACGTTTGGCGAGAAGACCAACAACACAAGTGCTGAGCCCAAACCACCATAGATTGCCCAAACGGCACCACGGGTGTTGAACTTCTTCCAGAACAGCGAGTACAGAACTGCAGGTAGGTTACCCGAAGCTGCGATTGCGAATGCGAGAGCAACTAGGAAGGCAACGTTCAGACCCTGAGCACCGATGGCTAGACCAATCGAAGCTAGACCGATAACGATCGCAGCAATCTTGGCAACACGAACTTCGCTTTCAGGCGAAGCGTTACCCTTCTTGATTACGTTGGCGTATAGGTCGTGAGCGAACGACGACGAGCTTGCAAGTACTAGACCTGCAACCACAGCCAGGATGGTAGCGAATGCGATTGCACCAATGATTGCAAGCATTACTGCACCACCAGTAGTTCCGTGGCCACCAAGGGTCTCAGCAAGCTGAGGAGCGGCAACGTTACCCGACATGTCGGCACCGACTGACTTAGGAAGTAGGTCAGCCGATAGAGCGGCGTGCTGGTCGAACGAGCTGAGGGTACAGTCTGCGTTCGGGTCAATCTGAACACCATTCTTGTCAACTAGACACTTGGTAACCTTGTCGACCTTCCAACCGCCGGTCAGAATGTCGCGGTTGATAAGTGCTGCTGCACCGAATCCAAGAGCAATGGTCATCAGGTAGAAAGCACCGATGTTACCGATTGCCCAGTTAACCGACTTACGTGCGGCCTTCGAGTTTGGAACGGTGTAGAAACGGATCAGGATGTGAGGTAGACCAGCGGTACCTAGAACAAGTGCTAGACCAAGCGAAATGAGGTCAAGCTTGCTCCAGAACGTAGCTAGCTGGTTGATGTTCTCGCCAACCGCAGGCAAGGTTGGGTCGATTGCCACGTTGGCACCGAACTTCATACCTGGCTGTAGGAAGGCTTCTCCCTTGCCGCTGTGCTCAGCTGCTGCACCTAGTAGCTCCGAGATGTTGAAGTTGAACTTGGCTAGAACCATGACGGTAAGCAAAGCTGCACCGGTCATTAGCAAGAATGCCTTCAAAATCTGAACGTAGGTCGTACCCTTCATACCACCGATGGTCACGTAAAGGATCATCAGGATACCTACACCAACGATGATGTAGTTCTTGGCACTTGGGTCGGAAATACCTAGCAATAGCGAAACTAGAGCACCGGCACCAACCATCTGAGCCATCAGATAGAAGATCGATACAACTAGGGTCGAGGTTGCTGCAGCGGTACGTACCGGAACCTGGCGCATGCGGAACGCAAGAACGTCACCCATGGTGAAACGTCCTGAGTTACGAAGCGGCTCGGCGATTAGGAGAAGAGCAACCAACCAAGCGACCAAGAAGCCGATTGAGTATAGGAAGCCGTCGTAACCGAACAGAGCAATGGTTCCAGCAATACCTAGGAAGGATGCTGCCGACATGTAGTCACCAGCGATGGCCATACCGTTCTGGAAACCAGAGAAGCTTGCGCCACCGTCGTAGAAGTCGGTCGACTTCTTGTTGGTATTACCTGCGCGCCAAACGATGAAAAGAGTTACGGCTACGAAGGTAAGGAACAGAATAGTGCTTAGTGTTTGCGAGGTCATTATTTCCCTAGCTCCTGCTCTACCTTGCGAGCAATACGGTCCGACTCATCGTCAAGGTGCTTGGTTGAGTGGTTGTCGTAAGCCCAGGCGATAGCGAAGGTGGTTACGAACTGAAGAACACCCAAGATGAAAGCGATGGTGATGTGTCCGAACAGTTTCTGGTTGATGAAATCACGGGCAAAGCCAGTGAGTACTACATAGAGGAAGTACCAGACCAAGGAAGCGGCAGCAACTGGGAATGCATAGTTGCGGAAACGCTTCTTGAGTGCCTGGAACTCCGGACTAGCCTGGGTCTTTTCCCAGACGTCGTTCTCGTTGGATCCCATTGAACTCCAATGTTCATTGTGTGAGCCCCTTCGGCTTTGAAAGGGCTAGTTCATGCAAAGCATGCTCCATTGGCAAATCTAGTTGTATACAATCCCGAAAATTCGAATAAAAGTACAGAAAACCGTGCTGTTATCTACTTGTTATAACGAGCGGGAATAGATCTAGCAGATAGGTTCGCTACTTGGAACGTTGCCGTCAATGAGAAATCCGTCCACTGCCGAGCTCACACATTCGTTGGAACGACCATATGCTGTGTGGCCCTCGCCCTTGAAGGTAATGAGGAAACCTTTAGCCAAGACGTCGTGTGCCAGTGCCACCGACTGCTCGAATGGCGTTGCTGGATCACCGGTGGTGCCGACAACCAAGATGGTTGGCGCACCCTTGGCGGCATAACTTTCTGGTCGCTTGACCACCGGATATGGCCATGCCTCACAGGTCACAGCACCGTTTTGCCAGTAGCGACCAAGGATTGGCGCGGTTGCTAGTAGGCGCTGGTTCTGAGCCGCCATTGCTGATGGGTCGGCGGAAGATCTGGAGTCTAGGCAGTTGACCGCGATGTTGGCTTCAAGAGAATTCCCGCTGTACCGACCGTCCGAGGTGCGGTCGTTGTAGAAGTCGGCTAACTGAATGAAAGTGGTGCCATCTTTAGCGAAAGCCTGGTTGAAGGCATCGGTTAGGTATGGCCAGTAATCGTCGGAGTAAAGCGCCATGATCAGACCGGTCAATGCGGCCGTGCCGGTTAGTTTTCGGCCGTCTCCAGTGGGGAGTTTCTTGGTCTCCATGTCACGTAGGAATTTTCGAACTTCCGCCTGAGCACTGGCAAAGGAGCCATGGAACGGGCAGTCGGCTTGATTCTTGAGACAGTCCTTCAGGTAGTCGTCCAGAGCAAGGCTGAAACCCTTCAACTGGTTCAGGCTCTGCTGTTCATCTGAGACGCGCGGGTCGATTGCTCCATCAAGCACGAATCGACCTACCTTCTCCGGGAAGAGTGCTGCGTAGGTGGTGCCGAGGAAGGTGCCGTAGGAGAATCCGAGGTAGTCGAGCTTGTCTTCACCCAACACGGCACGGATCACATCCATGTCTTTGGCTGCGCTCACTGTGTCTACGTGACCCAGCACATCGCCCGTGTTTTGCTTGCAGGCTTTGGCAAACTGCGCCATCTCAGCACGGCTTTCCTTGAGGTCTTCGGGTGAACCTGGCTCGAAGTTTGCCGCGCCATATAGGAGTTCATCGGTCTTAGCTGCGTCGTAGCACTTCACTGCTGAGCTTCTTGATACGCCTCGAGGATCGAAGGACACGAAGCTATAAGAATCACGTAGCGCCTGGGTTCCGATGTCGGAATAGTTGTTGACCAAAAAGTCGTAGCCGGAACCGCCAGGGCCGCCAGGGTTCAGAACTAACGAGCCGATGGCATTGTTTACAAACTTGCGCACCAACTTGATTTCGATCTTTGATCCGGTTGGGTTTTCCCAGTCCATAGGAACTTTGATGGAACCACACTGAAAGACATTGTTCTCACAAACGACCCAGTGAGGGTCCTGATTGTATACATCGTCCTTGGAAACCGGGTTGCTGCACCCGGTTAGCGATACCGCTAAGACGGCGATGGAAATGACTGAAAGTAGCTTCTTGATCATGCTGTTCGTTTCAAAGTGGTGGCAAGGGAGTCGAGAACGTAGATGTCGCGGACGTTACGGTCAATGCGGTTGCGAGCCTTCTCGATTTCGTCGATGATGTGAATCGTTTGTTCGGGTTTGCTCGAGGTGGCAACTTCACGAATTTGGATTTCGAGGTCCATATTGATTAGGGCGACTCCTGTGTATAGCTGCACGGTAAGCACGTCGCGGTAAAGCGCAAGTAAGTCAACCAAGATGCGGTCAAGGCCGTCACGAAGCGAGCGCGTTGCCCGACGCTTCTGAGCTTCTTCCAAGCGCTTGACGTCGGGGCGATACTGCGGAGGAATGGTGTCGGTTGGAGTGAGACCTAGGCTGTGCAGCAGCGACTGCTTTTCCTCCTCGTCGCGTTCCTTGGTAAGCGCCTCGGCATCTTTCTTTGCCAGATCAAGCCAGGCATTGGACGCCTTGATGGCATGACCCACATTGTTGATGCTCATCGCGGCGGTCAGATAGGCTCGGCGACGTTCGCGAGCATCGGCGCTCAAAGCCAGCCGCCTGGCCATACCAATGTGACTCTGTGCCTCGGCAGCCACCAGCGCAGCAAGCTTCGGATCGATCCCGTCTCGCTCCACGAGCAGATTTGCCACATCGGCAACCGCAGGAACCTTCAGGATCACCTTACGAACTCGGGAGCGAATGGTAGGAAGCATGTCCACTTCCGAAGGAGCGCACAGAATCCAAATGGTGTTTGCAGGTGGCTCTTCGAGAGCCTTGAGAAGGACGTTTGAGGCAATCGGTGCCATACGGTCGGCGTCTTCGATGATCAGGATGCGGTAACGCCCCATCGTGGTTCCCATTGAGGACTGGGTAACCAAGTCACGAACCTCGCCAATTGAGATTTGTACTTTTTCGGTCGAAAGTACGGTGATGTCGGGATGGGTTCCGGCTGAGGCCAAAACACAGGAGTGGCATCGACCACATCCGCCTTCCGAACATTCGAGGGCGGCGGCAAAAGCCTCGGCAAGGACCGATCGACCGGAGCCAGGAGGGCCCGTGATCAACCAAGAGTGGAAAACGCCTTCTTCACGGTTAGCGATAGCCTTCCTGATCAGGGCAACTGCTTCCGGTTGACCTGCTAATTCATGCCAGAAGTCAACCGCCATTAGCCGAGCAGCTCGCTTAGCTTGGATCGAATCGGTTCGAAGATTTCATCCGGAGTTCCCGAAGCATCGACCACTAGAAAACGATTCGGTTCGGCTTCGGCCAGCTTTAGAAACTCTTCACGAACTGCCGCGAAGAAATCAATCTTCTCCCGCTCCAGACGGTCGGCCTCTTCCCCGGTTTTCTTTCGACGCTCGGCAGCCAAACCGGGATCTAGATCCAGCAGCACGGTCAGTTTCGGTAGCAAACCGTCCACGGCCCAAATTGAGATATTGCGAACCTCTTCAGCCGACAGCTTTCGACCGGCTCCCTGATATGCCACCGATGAATCGAGATAACGATCGGAAATAACCACCGACCCAGCTTCTAGTGCCGGGCGAATTTTGGTAGCAACGTGGTGCGCGCGGTCGGCTGCGTAGAGCAGGGCTTCGGAACGAGGAGCCACGTCTCCCTTGCGGTGAAGCAGAAGGTTGCGGATTTCTTGACCGAGCTCGGTGCCACCGGGTTCGAGGGTGCACACAACATCCTTACCGAGCGACTTTAGGTACTGCTCGGCAAGTCGAATTTGAGTTGACTTGCCGACTCCGTCGATGCCCTCGAAAGTGATGAACACTACTTCTTGCCCTTCGCCTTCACTACTCGCTTGGTGGTCTTCTTTGCGCCGCGACCGCTGGCCTTGGCCGGCGCCTGTCCTGGCTCTAGCCCGAGCTTTTCGCGACGTGCCATCAGCAACTCGAATGCGCGGTCCGGCGACATGTCTTCAATGTTGTCGTCTTTAGGCACGGTGGCATTAACGAAACCGTCGGATACGTATGGGCCAAACTGACCGGTCTTGGCAACAACCTGACCGCCCGAAGCTGGGTCTTCACCGAATTCGCGAAGCGGAGTGCTGGCGGTTCTGCGACCACCGTACTTTGGCTCTGCGAAACGAGCCAGTGCGCCAGCAAGATCTATGGTGAAGATTTCTTCTTCGGCGGAAAGCGAGCGTGTGTCTTTACCCTTGGTTAGATATGGGCCAAACTTTCCGTTTTGCGCCTTAATCTCTTCACTCGACTCAGGATCAACACCCACGACTCTCGGTAGTGAAAGTAAGCGAAGCGAGGTCTCCAGGTCAATGGTTGCCGGGCTCATCGACTTGAACAGCGATGCGGTCTTTGGCTTGGCTGCGTCTGGGTCGTTCAAAACCACGTATGGGCCGTATCGTCCGTCTTTGAAGAGCACCTCGAAGCCCGAATCTGGATCCACTCCGAGCACGCGATCGGTGACCACCGGAGCGTCAACAAGTTCCTGAGCCTTCACCGGCGTTAGCTCGTCTGGAGCGAGGCCCTCGGGAATGTTCACGATTCGACGCCCATTTTCATCGGCACCTTCACTGCCAGGGGTCTCAAAGATTTCCAGGTATGGGCCATACTGGCCGGTGCGAAGGGTGATGTCTGAAGTGATTGGGTAGGAGTTGATCAGACGTGGGTCCTGGTCAAGAATGTTCTCGGCGGTGTCCTTCAAACCAACCATGTCTTCGCCGCCGAAGTAGAAGTGGGTTAGCCACTGCTTGGAATCAAGTTTTCCGTCGGCGATCTGGTCGAGATCCTCTTCCATCGACGCGGTGAACTTGTAGTCAATCATCTTGCCGAAGTTCTCTTCCAAAAAGCGAATCACAGTAAACGAGATCCATTCCGGAACCAGCGCCTGCCCACGCTTCGTCACGTAGCCCTTGTTGGTGATGTTCGACATGATGCTGGCGTAGGTTGAAGGTCGGCCAATGCCGTCCTCTTCTAGAGCCTTCACCAAAGATGCTTCGGTGTAGCGAGGCGGAGGTGTGGTCTGGTGATCCTTGGCATTCACCTCAACCAGTTGTAGTTTCTGGCCAACAGTTAGGTTTGGCAACTTGGATTCCTGCTGGTCGTCCTGGTTGCGACCTTCGTCTTGACCTTCCTCATATGCAGCGAGGAAGCCACGGAAAGTAACCACGGTTCCCGATGCCGAGAACTCCGTGGTTCTGCCATCGGCAAGCGGGCCAACCTGAATCTTGGCGGTGGTGGTGGAGACCTTGGCGTCTTGCATCTGCGAAGCCACGGTGCGCTTCCAAATCAACTCGTAAAGATCGTATGCGCGGCCATGAAGCACCGAAGATAGCTCGGACGGAGTCTTGAAAACCTCACCGGCTGGACGAATTGCTTCGTGAGCCTCTTGTGCATTTTTCGACTTTCCGGTGTAAACGCGAGGGGCGTCGGCTACATACTCGGCGCCGAACATCTTGGAGGCCTGCGAACGAGCGGCAGCAATTGCCTGTGCCGAAAGCGTAGGTGAGTCGGTACGCATATAGGTGATGTAACCCTCTTGGTACAGACCTTGTGCGGTGTCCATGGTTTGCTTGGCGCTCATGCGAAGCTTGCGGGAAGCCTCCTGCTGAAGGGTCGAAGTCGTGAACGGAGCCGCTGGCCGGCGAGTCGAAGGCTTCGACTCAACCGACGTTACTGAGATTCCGATGCCAGGGTTTCGAACCGCGTTAGCCAGAGCCTCGGCAGCGGCGGCATCCAGCAGAATGACATTGCCGCTCAGTTGACCCTTGTCGTCGAAGTTTTCTCCGGTGGCAATTCGCTTGCCGTCGATGGTCTGAAGCTTTGCCTCGAAAGCAATCTCACCAGTAACGGCTGGATCGAAGGTGGCCTTTACGTCGTAGTAAGCAGCTGATACGAAAGCCATTCGCTCGCGTTCGCGCTCAACCACGAGGCGAACTGCAGGCGACTGAACGCGGCCGGCACTTAGACCGCGGTTGATCTTGCGCCAGAGCACTGGCGAAATTTCGTAACCGAACAGGCGGTCGACAATTCGGCGGGTTTCCTGAGCCTCGACCAGGTCGTTGTCTAGCGAACGGGTGTGGGCCAGAGCCTCTTGAATCGCTTCCTTGGTGATCTCGTGGAACACCATTCGCTTAACCGGCACCTTAGGTTTCAGAACTTCGAGCAGGTGCCAAGCAATTGCCTCGCCTTCGCGGTCTTCATCGGTTGCGAGGTAGAGTTCGTCGGCACCCTTGAGGGCCGCCTTGAGATCCGAGATGGTCTTGGTCTTACCAGCGGTGATGCCGTAGTAAGGGGTAAAGCCGTTGTCCACGTCGACAGCGAACTTACCGATTGAGGTCTTCTTGAGCTCTTTCGGAACATTCTTTGGCTCTACGAGCTCACGGATGTGACCAACCGAGGCGAGCACGGTGAACTCATCGCCAAGGTACTTGGAAATGGTTTTTGCTTTCGCCGGCGACTCGACAATGACAAGCTTGTGACTGGTGGCCAAGAAGGTTCCTAACTATCGTGCTGACACGACATATAAGAGGTAACGACATTGTTACCTATCGCAATGACATTACGACAGGTTTCGCTGATTGTGCAAGAAATATGAACCTAAGTTGTGAAAAGAGGAAATTAGGAAGCGAACGATTTAGGTATCCTTGGTTTTGTAAGTACAACGACGTACAACCCGAAGGATGGCAATGGCGCCAAACACCGAAAAATCCCAAGATTGGGATGCCCAGCTCTGCATCGCAGAGGAATTAATCCCGCTGATTGGTCGACTTTATCGGCAACATGGCGTGGTGCTTTCGATTCATGGCAGAAGCCTGATCAATCGCAACCCAATCGAACTTCTCAAGGCGCATCGTTACGCCAGACACATCGACGGACACCCACTAGCAATCGAACGCTCAGCGGAACTGATCAAACTTCTCGACTCGTTAGAACTTGGCCCGGCCTCCATCGATGTGGCGCGCATGCTGGCCAAGCAGGGCAACGCCTCGCTTGAGGGATTCGTTCGTGAGCAACTCGGTGGAGTGGTTGGCGCATTCGACGCAAAAATGCAGGACCACGACGTGGTGCTCTACGGTTTCGGGCGCATCGGTCGACTCGTTGCACGTATTTTGATTGCCCAGGCAGGCGACCGTCGCGGGCTAAACCTGAGAGCCATCGTGGTTCGCAAAGGCAGCGTGGACGATCTAGTTAAGCGCGCCAGCCTGCTGCGCCGTGACTCGGTTCACGGACCATTCGAGGGCACCATCACGGTTGATGAAAAGAACGAAACCATCGTGGCCAATGGCCTACCGATTCGAGTGATTTACTCGGATGACCCGGCCACGATTGACTACACCGCTTATGGCATTAACAACGCACTAATCATCGACAACACCGGCCGTTGGCGCGATGAAGCCGGTCTTGCTCAACACCTTGAGAGCAAGGGAGCAGCGAAGGTTCTTCTCACTGCACCTGGTAAGGGTTCGCTTCCAAACGTGGTCTACGGTATCAACCAGGCAGAGATCACGCAGGAGAAGAAGATCATCACGGCAGCTTCCTGCACCACCAACGCCATCAGCCCGGTACTTAAGGTGCTCGACGATGCCTTCGGAATCCAGTTTGGTCACGTGGAAACCGTGCACTCGTTTACCAATGACCAGAACCTGATCGATAACTTCCACAAGGGTGAGCGACGTGGACGATCGGCAGTGCTGAACATGGTGATCACCGAAACCGGTGCCGCGAGCGCCGTTGCCAAGGTCCTTCCAAGTTTTGCTGGAAAGCTCACCGGTAATGCAATTCGTGTTCCAACCCCAGACGTATCGATGGCGATTTTGAACCTCACGCTCAATAAGGAAGTAACCAAGCTGGAACTCAACCAGACGTTGCGTCACGCCTCCTTGGAATCGGGCCTGAGAAACCAGATCGACTACGTGGAATCGCCTGAGGTTGTTTCCACGGACTTCGTTGGATCGAACCGAGCCGGAATCGTGGATGGTCTTGCCACCATTGGCCAGGGTAACCACGCCGTGGTTTACGTTTGGTACGACAACGAGAACGGTTACTCGCACCAGGTTGTTAGAGTCGCTCAGGCTGCCTGCGGCGTAAATCGACCACTGTTCCCTAGGGGTTAGCCCGGTTCTCCCGCTCTGGCACGTGCCTTGTGTGTGCCGGATCTGCCTTGTACCAGCACGTCGTTCACCTGCACAGAGCAACTGACAAGCTGAAAGTTGGATGCCTCAAGCATCAACTTTGCCTGCTCACATGGAACACCGCTGACCAAACCACGGAGTGCATCGGCTCCTGCGATGGCAGCGTTATCCGTTGCAAGTTCAAGTCGCGCCTGTGTTACGAAACTTCTTTCTAGGTTGGCCAAAAGCAGAGTCAACGACAGGGCTACTCCGAGTAAGCCAATCGCTATCGTTGTTCCCGCTCCCCTGTCCTCTAGATACCAAGGGTTCTTGCGCATGCTGTTTCCTTGAGCGTCACAATTCTTATAACTTCCTTGGTCACGCAGGTACGAACCCCAACTTCGGTGACCTTTGCCGAAACTAATTCTCCCCGAGCCGCTGATCTGGCAAGCTCCCCTACTTCTAGGGCAAGTTGCACCCTTGCTACCGGCAATTGCAACAGTGCGAACATCACTGAGACAAGCGCGACTACGGAAGGTAGAGCTACCGCAAACTCAGCGGTAACCGTGCCCCGCTCACTATGCAGCACCAAAGGTTAGCGCTTTCATGACCAGATCGTAGAGCAGCTTACGCACCTCTTCGCTGCGCATGATCACTACCAAGAGGCCGGCAAAGCTAACTGCCGCCATTGTGGCAATCGCGTATTCGGCGGTTACCGATCCTTCTTCTGACTTCATTGGCTACCTTTCATAAGTGAAATTGCGATTGGAACAATGGCTATCAAGACAAACGAAGGCAGAACGGTTATCCCGAGTGGCCATAGTAGAGAGACCGAGGCCTTTTGAATTCGAAGCCGGTCGTTAGTGAACTGCTGCTGCCGCAGTGAATCGGCCAGGTTACGAAGCGCTTCGGAAAGTGCAATTCCGGTGCCCTGACTGGCAAACTGAAGTTCCTGTAGTTCCTGAGTCATAGGTTGCTCGGCGCAATCAACCGCTTGCATGAGTGGTAGCCCAGCCTCCAGCGCTACAGCAATTGCGTCGTAACCATTCCCTGGATCAAAACGTTGAGGCTCGGCCTTAGCCAGAATGCGCCTGGTCCAACGGGTTCCAGAAAAATAGACCACCGCTCCTAGCGCCATGCTGATTGGCGCGATTGGGGTTTCTAGAAGTACGGAGAGCACGGGAAGACCCGAGATGCCCGCGCCTAGGTAAACCAAGAATGGGAGCAGCAAGACCAATCGGGTCGAGGCCTTCGGCCCGGCCACGGCGATGTCTAGTTCGGATTGGGTTTCCTCGCGCGTTGCCAAGACCTTTCCCAGTCTTTCGAGTGCGCTTGCCAGAGGACCGCCGGACCTTGCGGTGATTTCCATAAGTTTTTGTAATTCCAACTGAACCGATTGGCTCAGTAAACCCAGGTTGAAATTGAGTGAGTGGCCGGCTCGCACCATTGCAGCCCATTGAGAAATAACTATGGCATCAGAGCTCATTCTTAGTAACCAACCTTGATTCTCGAGTGAGCTCAAAACTCGAGATTGAGTGAATCTCGATACCCCGGACTCTAGGTTTCAACGCAATCACGTAGTCGAAGGCACTGGCTGCAAGATGCGCAGTGGTTGCCGGTGAAAGACTACCGAGCAAACCGATTCCGATCAGCCTCGCGGGTACTGCGTCGGCCTGGTTGGCATGGATGGTAGTCGCCGACCCGCGATGCCCACTGTTAAGGGCCTGCAGCATGGGCACCAACTCGACACCTCGCACCTCACCAACCGCTAGCCGATCGGGTTTCATTCGAAGTGACTCAATAACTAAACGTTGAAGGTCGATCTGCCCGGCCCCGTCGGTGTTGGCTTGCCTGGTAATAAGTGCAACGACATTTGAGTTATTCAACTCAAGTTCAGAAACATCCTCCACGGTTACGATTCGATCTGATTCGGCGTGCTGAAGCAGAGACCTGAGCAGGGTGGTCTTGCCGGTTCCGGTTCCGCCGCAAATGATGAAATTGGCCTTCTCCAAAATGATTCGTCGTAGGGGTTCGGCCCAGCGACCAGGATTTTCCAAAAGGGCATCAAGGTCTTTGTGGGCCACCTGATGCTTTCTTACCGAAATGTGCACCTCACCAGCACCGAGAGGAAGTGCGAGGTGATAACGAAGTGAGCCAATGGCAACATCGGCAAATGGGCTCGCATAGTCGAGGCGTTTACGCGCCGAGCCAGCCAGCTCTATGGCAAAGTTCCTGAGTTCGTCGTGGCTTTGGAAGGGATTTGGGACCGACTTCCATGTGCCCGAGATGTTTGCAAACGCACGTTGATGCCCGTTTATGACCAGATCGCTTAGCTGGTCTAGCTCTAACAGTTGATCGATTGCTGACATGAATCGAGGTTGCCAAAGAATGCCAGCAAAAAACGAATACAGGGAAATCTGGGGAAAACTTGCCCCTTAAAGTAAGGGGGCGGCAGGCTCTGGGGGAGGGCCTGCCGCCGGGTGATACCAGATTGGGGGGAATCGGTATCACGGTCGCTTCAAGAGCGACATTTATAACGTTACATCAATCTCTGTTAACGATGTGGCAAAAATCAGCAAATGCTCAGGATTAATCTGGCAGTATGTCACCTAGTGCCATACGCCGAAGTATGTCACGAGCGATACATGGAGAAATTGACAACGATGTCTGATAGCAAAACTTTTGCACCTAGCCCAGAGTTCGCGGCCAACGCTATTGCTAAGCCGGAACTATACGCCGAAGCTAAGGCCGATCGCCTAGCATTCTGGGAGAAGCAGGCCAAGCACCTGCACTGGCACAAACCATTCACCGAAGTTCTCAACTGGGCACACGCCCCGGTTGCTCGCTGGTTCGATGACGGTGAACTCAACGTTTCCTACAACTGCCTCGACCGCCACGTCAACGAAGGTCGTGGAGACCGCGTTGCTCTTTACTTTGAAGGCGAGCCAGGCGACCGTCGAGCAATCACCTACGCCGAGCTGACTCGCGAAGTAAAGAAGGCTGCCAACGTACTAACCTATCTCGGTGTCGTAAAGGGCGACCGCGTTGCCATCTATATGCCAATGATCCCGGAAGCTGTGATCACCATGCTCGCTGTAGCCCGCCTCGGTGCCATCCACTCGGTGGTATTCGGTGGCTTCTCGGCCGACGCGCTGGCAACTCGAATTCGTGACGCCGACTGCCGCGTCGTGGTTACCGCCGATGGTGGTTACCGCAAGGGCAAGGCTTCGGCACTGAAGCCTGCCGTAGACGAGGCACTTGCTAACAACGCCTGCCCAACCGTGGAGCAGGTTCTTGTGGTCAAGCGCACCGGCGAAGCCGTGCAGTGGAACGAAAACGACAATTGGTGGCACGACCTGATGGAAACTGCATCAGACGAGCACGAGGCACACGCCTTCCCTGCCGAGCAGGAACTGTTCATCCTTTACACCTCGGGAACCACTGGTGCCCCAAAGGGTATTTTGCACACCTCGGGCGGTTACCTAACCCAGGCCAGCTACACCCACCGCAACATTTTCGACCTACACCCTGAAACCGACGTTTACTGGTGTACCGCAGACATCGGTTGGATCACCGGTCACTCTTACGTGACCTACGGTCCACTTGCCAACGGAGCTACCCAGGTCCTCTATGAGGGCACTCCGGACGACGGACGCTGGTGGGAAATCATCGAGCGCTACAAGGTTTCGATCTTCTACACCGCACCAACCGCAATTCGTTCGTTTATGAAGCTCGGACGCGAAATTCCAGACAAGTACGACCTATCGAGCCTGCGTGTGCTCGGCTCGGTTGGAGAACCAATCAACCCTGAGGCTTGGCTTTGGTACCGCGACGTCATCGGTGGCGGCAAGTGTCCAATCGTGGACACCTGGTGGCAGACCGAGACCGGAGCAATCATGGTCTCCCCGCTACCTGGCGTGACCTCGCTGAAGCCTGGTTCGGCCCAGACTCCGGTTCCTGGAATCGAGATCAAGATCGTGAACGAAGAGGGCAAGGAAGTTCCTCGTGGCGAGGCTGGTTTGCTAACCATCACCGAGCCATGGCCTTCCATGCTTCGTGGCATCTGGCGTAACCCAGGTCGTTTCCACGAGGCTTACTGGTCGAACTTCGAAGGTCAGTACTTCGCAGGCGACGGCGCCAAGTGGGACGAAGACGGAGATCTTTGGCTACTAGGTCGCGTCGACGACGTGATGAACGTTTCCGGTCACCGTCTATCAACCGCCGAAATTGAGTCGGCGCTGGTTGGCCACCCTTGGGTTGCCGAAGCTGCCGTGGTTGGTGCCAAAGACGAAATCACCGGTCAGGCCGTGGTTGCCTTCGTAATCCTGCGCCTCGACCAGGTTGAAGCAGCCGGTGAAGCCGAGAACATCTCGAAGATTCTGCGTGAACACGTTTCGAAGGACATCGGCCCTATCGCACGTCCGCGTCAGATCATGGTCGTTGCCGAATTGCCAAAGACTCGTTCGGGTAAGATCATGCGACGACTACTTCGCGACGTTGCGGAAGACCGCCCGATTGGCGACGTAACCACACTTGCCGACACCAGCGTGATGAGCGTAATCAGCTCGAAGATCGCCGGTGGAGCAACCGACTAAGGGTTACTCGAACTCTACGATTAGTTCCAGTTCAACTGGGGAGTCAAGTGGCAACACTGGTACGCCTACCGCGCTGCGCGCGTGCTGACCGGCATCGCCAAAGACTTCGCCGAGGAACTCGGATGCACCGTTGATTACTCCAGGCTGACCACTGAAGTCTGGGGTGGATGCCACGAAGCCCACGAGCTTGACCACGCGCTTTACGCGGTCGAGGTCGCCGATGACTGACTTCACTGCCGCAAGGGCGTTGAGCACGGCTTGGCGAGCGTAATCCTTGGCAGCCTCCGGACTAACCGAAGCGCCCAACTTGCCGGTTTCTGGAAGTTTTCCCTCGATGAACGGCAACTGGCCAGAGGTGAACACCAGGTTCCCCGATACTACGGCTGGAACATAGGCGGCAACTGGCTTGGCCAGCTCAGGAAGCGGGTGGCCTAGCTCGGCTAGGCGGGATTCGATTTTGCTCATATGTTTAGGCTACAAGGTAACCTTGTACTTATGTCTGAAAGCAATCAGGGCGAGACTTTCTTCGGTCGAATCCTCAAGTTTGTGGGCCTCAACGCCGTAGTTGGTGTTTTGGGTCTAATTCTGCTAGCCCCACTGATGGTTGTCTCCGGTGTTGGAGGCTCTCTGGGCGTTGCCCTTTTCGACAGTCTCCCTGGAAACCTAGAGCCGGTGAACGGCGCCCAGGCATCTACTCTTTATGGCAATGACGACCAGGGCAACCCGGTTAAGATCACCGACTTCTACGAGGACAACCGAATCTCGGTTGCCTTTGAGGACATCTCGGACAACTTCAAGAACGCGGTAATTGCAACCGAAGACCCTCGCTTTTACAGCCACGCTGGTGTCGACGTAATCTCCTTGTTACGTGCCAGCGTGAACAGCGCACTTAAGGGTGGTGGCGGCCCAGGTGCTTCCACAATCACCATGCAGTATGTGCGAAACAATCTCGTGGAAACCGCGATGCTGAAGGGCGATAAGAAGGCTGCCGATGAGGCTCGCTACCCTAGCCTTCCTCGCAAGCTTCGCGAGATTCGATACGCACTGGCCATCGAGCAGAAATTCAGTAAGAAAGAAATTTTCGCCGGCTACGCCAACCTCTCGTTCTTCGGAAACCAGATCTACGGTGTCGAAGCCGCTTCGGAGTATTACTTCGGCGTGAAGGCAAGCGAACTGAACCTTCCGCAGGCAGCCCTGCTTGCGGGCATGTTGCAGTCGCCAAACGCTTACAAGCCAGACGTTGAGGCGAACCTACCGGCCGCAAAAATCCGCCGCGACTATGTGATTCAGAACATGGTTCCAGACTTCATCACTCAGGCTGAGGCTGATGCCGCCAAGGCCGAGCCGATCACCGTGAATCTAACCCAGCTTCACCAGGGTTGTGAGGCGAACCAGGCAACCGCGTTCTTCTGTGACTACGTGGTTTGGACCGTTCGTAACAGCCCAGAGTTTGGTGCCACCTTCGAAGAGCGTCAGAGCCTGCTACGCCGCGGTGGCCTTGAGATTTATAGCACCATGAACGTAAGTCTTCAGAACAAGACCGACGCCACCATCAAGCGCCGCATTCCGGTGGACGACAAGAACCGCCTCGGCGCAACCGCGGTTTCGGTTGAGGTTGGCACCGGTCGCGTGCTGGCCATGTCACAGAACCGCATCTACGACCAGACCATGTCCAAGGAAATTGGCCACACCTCGGTGAACTATGCCACCGACAAGAACTACGGTGGATCTTCTGGCTTCCAGACCGGTTCGGCCTACAAGGTATTCACCATGGCTTCCTGGTTGCAGGCTGGCAAGAAGTTAGGCGATCGCCTAGACGGACGTATTCACGAGTGGCTACCAACTGAGCTCCCTTCCCGCTGTGGCGCCTGGGCTGGAAGTTACAAGCCAAAGAACTCAGCTTCGCACGAGCCAACTAACCCAACCGTTTCGCAAGCCATGGCACTATCGATCAACACCGCATTCATGAGCATGGCGTCGCAGCTAGACCTCTGTGACATTCGTGACACGGCCTTGGCGTTCGGCGTTCACCGTGCCGATGGTGGAGAACTGCAGTACATCCCCGCCTCGGTTCTGGGCGTAAACGAAATCGCTCCCCTGACCATGGCGGTGGCCGAGGCAGCTTTACCTAACCAAGGCGTGGTCTGTACTCCGATTGCCATCGACCGCGTGGTCAAACGTCAGACCGGCGAAGAGATGACCGTGCCAAAGACCGTGTGCACCCAGGCGACTTCCCCTGAGGTTGCTGCCGGAGTTATCTCAACCATGCGCGGTGTAATCAAGGGTGGTACCGCAGGGCTTTCGAACACCGGTGACGGCGTGGACATCGCCGGTAAGACCGGAACCACCGACCACTCGATCCAAACCTGGATGACCGGTTACTCGAGCAAGGTATCGACCAGCGTTTGGGTTGGAAACGTGGTTGGCGAAGTGCGTCTAGGTGGTGTCTC
>JBEGPG010000013.1:0-12695 GCA_041181585.1 Actinomycetota bacterium | reverse complement strand
ACTCACCCGTTCGCCACTAATCCACCGGAGCAAGCTCCAGCTTCATCGTTCGACTTGCATGTGTTAAGCACGCCGCCAGCGTTCGTCCTGAGCCAGGATCAAACTCTCCGTAAAAGTTATGTAGGCGAGAACAAGTTCTCGCCAAACTATACGAAAGCCTCGGAATAATGAGGCATTCAATTTGATCTAGCTATTCAGATTGTCTGACAATCTGTCTAACCAATTAGTTGCGATAGTTGAAACAAGTTCAACCATCAAAATAAATGGCATCGACATTGTGCACACTGTTGAGTTCTCAAGGATCGGATGCGTTTCCGGGTTTGTCTCTCGACGGGCCTGAAAAGCAACTTTTCTAACTTACCACAATTCGAACTCTTGTCAAATACATTCGACGAGAAATTTTTCCTGGTGGAAAGGCAATCCTAGAACACCAAACAAAACCCAATCAAGGGTCAATTTGGATTGCTCCGGGATTTTTTGCACTTGAGCCGGCTTCCTAGTCAGGACTGCCAAGCTTTGGGCAACAGGTAAAACATTACGAGATGGTAACGGTAAAAGTCAAATCCATTTCGAAACTTTTTTGCGTTTTTATGAAGTTTTTTAGGATCTAGGCGCGAAATAGACCGGCAAGGGTCTTCTTTCCGCGTCGTAGCACGGCATAGCCGCCAGGTAGCCAGTTGGCTACTTCTGCTAATTCGTCGTCGATCTTGAGGTTGTTTAGGTAAACCCCGCCCTCTTTGATTGCACGGCGACCGGCTGAAAGGGAATCGACCAGACCGGTTTCCTGCAGGGCTTGAGCTACCGAATATCCATCACCGACGGTGATGTTTGGCAGTTCACTGAGAGCAGCCTTCAAGGTTTCGGAGTCAAGCGCTTCAAGTTCACCATTTCCGAACAGTGCATCCGATGCAGCAATGGCAGCCTCGGCCGACTCCCTACCGTGAACCAAGGTGGTTACTTCCAAAGCCAAACGCTTCTGTGCTGCGCGCAGGTATGGAGCGTCAGCGGTCTGCTGTGCCAGCTCCTCGATCTCGCCGCGACTCAGGAAGGTGAAAACCTTGAGACGGTCAATCACATCGGCATCCTCGGCATTTAGCCAGAACTGGTAAAAGGCGTAAGGGCTGGTGAACTCGGTATCGAGCCAGATGGCGTTGCCTTCCGACTTTCCAAACTTCTTACCATCGCTGTTGGTGATCAGCGGGGTGGCAATGATGTGGGCACTCTTGCCCTCAACCCGGTGAATCAGGTCGGTACCGCTGGTGAGGTTACCCCACTGGTCGCTACCGCCGGTCTGTAGAACACAGTCATAGCGGCGGAATAGTTCGAGGAAGTCTAGCCCCTGCAGAATCTGGTAGCTGAACTCGGTGAAAGAGATGCCGGCGTCGCTGTTAAGGCGAGCAGAGACGGCGTCCTTGGAAAGCATCTTGCCAACACGGAAGTGCTTGCCAATGTCGCGAAGGAAGTCCAGCGCGCTCATTGGCTCGGTCCAGTCGAGGTTGTTTACCAGACGAGCGGCGTTGTCGCCTTCGAACGACAGGAAGCGCGAGGCCTGCAAACCGAGCTTGTGAACCCACTCGGCTACGGTGTTCTTGTCGTTGAGCGTGCGCTCGGCAGTTGGCTTTGGGTCGCCAATCAGACCGGTAGAGCCGCCAATCAGGCAAAGTGGCTTGTGGCCCGCCAACTGTAGTCGTCGCATGGTAAGTAGCTGCACGAGGTTTCCAAGATGGAGGCTTGGTGCCGTCGGATCGAAACCGCAGTAGTAAGTAATGGAGCCGTTGCTCAGGGTTCCGCGCAACTCCTGCTCGTCTGTAGAAAGAGCGACCAAGCCGCGCCACTGCAATTCGTCGATGATGTGGCCAAAGGTCGCGTCATTTTTCTGGAGCCCAAGAGCAACTGGACCGGTCATTAGTTAGCTCCCTTGTTGACCAACTTGCGCAGTGCCGAAATCTGTTCGATGACTCGAGGCAATGCGGTTCCGCCGGCGCCCGATCGAGCCTTGATCGAACCGGTAACCGTTAGCACGTCGCGCACCTCGGGAGTTAGCTTCTTAGAAATCGCAGCCATTTCGCTGTCTGGAACCTGGTGAAGCTCCAAACCGTTCTTCTCGCAGTAGGAAACAAGCTGTCCGGTGATCTCATGAGCATCGCGGAATGGAACCTTCTGCTTTACCAACCACTCGGCTACATCGGTGGCCAGCGAGAAACCGGCAGGAGCCAATAGCTCCAGGCGGTTCTTGTTGAAAGTTAGGGTGGCAATCATTCCGGTGAAGGCAGGCAGCAGGATAGACAGCGTATCGACCATGTCGAATACGGGCTCCTTGTCTTCCTGTAGATCTCGGTTGTAGCTCAACGGAAGACCCTTGAGCGTTGCCAAAAGACCTGTTAGGTCGCCGATGAGACGGCCCGACTTACCGCGAGCCAACTCGGCTACGTCCGGGTTCTTTTTCTGAGGCATGATCGAGGAGCCGGTTGAGTAGGCGTCGTCAAGCTTGATGAAGTCGAACTCGGCGGTGGCCCAAACGATGATCTCCTCACTGAAGCGTGAGAGATTGATACCAATCAGGGTGCAAATAAAAGCAAATTCAGCCACGACGTCGCGAGAGGCGGTGGCGTCCATGGAGTTCTGGGTTGGGCCAGAAAGCCCTAGTTCCTTGGCAACCAAGTGAGGGTCGAGCCCAAGTGTGGAGCCTGCCAGCGCGCCGGCACCGTAAGGCGATAGACGAGCGCGGTTGCGCCATTCTCCCAAACGCTCTAGGTCGCGCGAAAGCGGCCAGGCATGCGCCAGAAGGTGGTGAGCCAGCGACACCGGCTGAGCGTGCTGGAAGTGGGTGCGGCCAGGCATTGCTACTGCGAGGTTTTCCTCGGCACGGTCGGTTAAAACCTGAATCAGTTGAAGCACCAGATTTTCAAGGTGGTCTGCTTCGTCGAGTAGGTAGGTGCGAATCAGAGTGGCGATCTGGTCATTTCGCGAACGACCGGCACGAACCTTGCCGCCGAGTTCCAAACCAGCGATTTCGATTAGCCCTCGCTCTAGCGCCGAGTGAACGTCCTCGTCGGAAGGCTTAGCGGTAAAACTTCCGTCCTGAATGCGATCCAATAGCTGAACCAGAGACTTGTCGAGCTTCTCCAACTCAGGAACGGTTAGGTAACCAGCCGAGTGCAAGGCCTTGATGTGAGCGCGAGTTCCAGCGATGTCATAAGCAGCCAAACGCCAGTCGAAATGAACTGAGCGAGAGAGCGCAGCCACCGAATCGGCAGGGCCTCCCTCGAAACGGCCACCCCAGAGGGCACCAGCATCTCCGGCACGATTGGACATGGAACTCCTTATTTTTGATTCGAAAATCAATCTTACTTTGAGGGCCACTCTCGACTCAGTAGGGCGTAGAGGTGCATCGAGCACCACTCCCCTTTCAAAAAGTCATTTTCAAGAAAAGTGGCCTCCCTGCGAAAACCAAGACGTTCAACCACTCGAACCGAATCGAGATTCCGTACATCGATGTCGGCAATCACCCGTCGGACATTTTGCACACTGAAAATGTCGTCAAGTAATCGCGAGACTGCTTCAGCGCAGTATCCCTGACCCCGGTAATTCTGGTTGATTACATATCCGATGTTGGCCGTTTTATTAGCTTCATCAACAATCTTGGAGTTCAACTGCCCGATGACTCGGCCGGTTTCCTTTAAGACAACAGCGAGCATGAGCGATTGATTATTCGTGTCTAATCCAAGACAGGACTCGGCTTTGATTAGTCCTTCGATCACCTGATCTCGATCTCTGGGTTCCCAAGGGATGTATCGAACGCTTTCAGGGTCGGCTTGATAGATGAGGACATCGTCGACATCAAGCCGATTCAAAAATCGAAGTTGCAGGCGCTCGGTTTCAAGAAGCATGGCGAGAAAGCCAAATCATCAACGCCTTCTGCGCGTGTAGACGATTCTCGGCTTCGTCCCAGATGACCGACTGCGGACCATCGATTACATCCGCCGATACTTCGTAGCCGCGATAGGCCGGAAGGCAGTGCAGGAAAATGGCGTCTGACTTGGCGGTCTTCATGAGATCGCTGTCGACGGTGTACCCGGCGAAGGCGTCGATGCGTTGCTGCTTCTCGGCTTCTTGACCCATCGAAATCCAGGTATCGGTGGTGATCACATCGGCACCGAGAACCGCTTCTTCAGGGTTTCCGTAAACACTGATCGAGCCACCGGTTTCGGCGGCAATTTCCTCGGCACGGCGAACAATGTGATGAGCTGGAGCATAGGCAGCCGGAGCGCCGATGCGAACGTGCATGCCAGCCATGGCGCAGCCGATTAGGTATGAGTTAGCCATATTGTTGGCGGCATCGCCAACGTAGGCAATGTGCAAACCTTCAAGGGAACCCTTGTGCTCCTTAATCGTGAGCAGGTCCGCCAGGATCTGACAAGGGTGGTAATCGTCACTGAGCGAGTTGATTACCGGCACCTTGGAATTGGCCGCCATCTCGTCGAGACCAGCCTGTGCGTAGGTACGCCAAACAATTGCAGCCACCTGGCGCTCGAGTACTCGTGCGGTGTCCGCGACAGATTCCTTACCGCCCATCTGCGATGAACCGGTGTCGATTACCATTGGGTTTCCACCTAGGTCGGCAACACCGACGGTGAAAGAAACTCGGGTTCTGGTCGATGTCTTGTCGAAGATCAGAGCGACGGTCTTTGGGCCTTCGAATGGTCGGAACTTATAAGGGTTCGCCTTTACCTCCGTTGCAAGCTCAAGAATTGCAGCTTGCTCAGCAGGAGTGATGTCGTCGTCTTTTAGGAAGTGGCGAACCATTATTTTCTCTCTTTTAGGGAAGAACCATAGTACCGAAACCGGACTTGGTAAAGATCTCCAGCAGGATGCTGTGTGGGGTGCGACCGTCGATGATGTGTGCACGTGGAACACCGTGTTCAACCGCCTGCAAGCAAGCCTGCATCTTCGGAATCATGCCCGATTCTAATGAAGGTAATAGCTCTCGCAACTCTGGAACGTTGATCTCGCTGACCAGCGAATCGCGGTTCGGCCAGTCGCTGTAGAGGCCAGGCACGTCGGTTAAAACCATCAACTTTTCGGCGCCCAACGCTACGGCTAGTGCACTCGCAGCCAGGTCTGCATTCACGTTTAGAAGTTGACCACTGGCTTCCGGAGCAACGGTCGAAATCACAGGAATTCGACCTGCGTCCAAGGCATCGAAGACGATTCGAGGGTTGACCAGAGTAACCTCACCGACCAATCCGATGTCGACCGGACCCTCTGGCGAATCCAGAATGGTGCGCTCGGCGCGGAACAGGTTGGCATCTTCGCCACTCATGATCTGAGTCTTGGCGCCGGCAAATTCGATTAGCCCGGAAAGCTTTGCGCTGATTTGATTTCGTAGCACATCGCGAACCACCCCGATCGATTCCTCGGTGGTTACGCGGAAGCCGCCACGGAACTCGCTCTCGATTCCAAGTTCCGATAGTCGAGCCGAAATCTGTGGACCACCGCCGTGGACCACGACCGGACGAATGCCAATCCAACGCAGGTATGCCATGTCCTCGGCGAACGCTTCCTGAAGCGCGTCATCAACCATTGCGTTTCCGCCGAATTTGACCACGACGGTCTTGCCGTGGAACTGCTTGAGCCAAGGTAACGACTCAATTAGAGTTTCGGCCTTGAGTCTGGCAATCCCGGTGTCTGGTTGTTCGGTCTTCAACATCAGCTGGAGTACTCGCTGTTCTCGGTGACGTAGGCGTGAGTAAGGTCTGAGGTAAATACCGTTGCTTCGGCACTTCCGGCGTTCAGCGAAATCAGAATGTCCACTCGTCTTGGACTCATGTCCACAAGCGAGCGTGGCTGATCAGGCTGCCCCTTTCTGGAGACACTGACGCCGTTAATTGCTACGTCGATGTCGTATGGATCGAACTCGGCACTAGTAGTGCCAACGGCTGCCAAGATGCGCCCCCAGTTCGGGTCATTTCCGTAAACAGCAGCCTTGAATAGGTTGTTTCTGGCTAGCGACCGGCCGACCATCACTGCATCATCCTCAGTGGCAGCATTGACCACCTGAATGGCGATATCGTGAGTCGAACCTTCAGCATCAGAAAGAAGTTGCATGGCTAGGTCTCGGCAAACATCCGTGAGTACTTGGGTGAAATCGTCGAGCGATGGCTCGACACCGGAAGCGCCAGAGGCCATTAGCGTCACGGTATCGTTGGTCGACATACAGCCGTCGGAGTCCAGGCGGTCAAAGGTGACGCGGGTGGCTTGACGAAGCGCTTTGTCCAAGTCTGCCGATTCCACAATTGCGTCAGTGGTGACTACCACGAGCATGGTGGCAAGACCCGGGGCCAGCATTCCAGCCCCCTTGGCCATGCCTCCAACCGTCCAGCCATCACGTGAACGAGCAGCGGTCTTGGAAACAGAGTCGGTGGTCATGATTGCCTCGGCCGCACTCTGGCCACCGTTGTCGTTTAACTCCGCAGAAGCGGCGTCAACGCCAGCCAAGAGCTTTACGAGGTCGAGTTGCTCACCGATCAAACCGGTTGAACAGACCAGGACGTCACCCGCTCCGCAGTCAAGACGCTCCGCCACGCGCTCTGCAGTCTGGTGGGTGGTCTGGAAGCCCTGAGCACCGGTGTAGCAGTTCGCTCCACCAGAGTTCAAAACAGTGGCAACCAACTGGCCGTCCTTGATGACTTCCTTTGACCAGATGACGGGGTTAGCCTGACATCGGTTGGTTGTGAAAACTGCAGCGGCGTTGAAACGAGGTCCGAGGTTTTGCACCAGAGCCAAATCTGGATTACCAGACTTTTTGAGCCCGGCACGCACGCCACTCGCTAGAAATCCCTTAGCTGAGGTTACGGTCACGGTGCCACTCCATTCACCTCAAGGCCAACGGTTTCGCCGAAACCGAGTGCCAGGTTCAGCGACTGAATCGCTGCCCCTGCGGTTCCTTTGACTAGATTGTCGATGGCGGAAACCACCACGACGCGTCCCGCGTGCTCGTCGAAGGCTACGCCGATTTCACAAACGTTGGTGCCAAGCACATTCGAAGTCTGTGGCCACTGACCAAGCGGTAGAACCTCAATGAAGGTCTCGCCCTGATAGTGCTCGGATAGGGCGTGGTGAAGCTGCTCCACGGTTCCGTTGGTCTTTGCAGTATTTACTGCCAAGATGCCACGAGACATTGGAACCAAAACCGGTGTGAAGTTGACCTGCACCTTTTCGCCAGCTGCCTTCGAAAGATTCTGCTCAATCTCTGGGGTGTGACGGTGGACACCACCGACACCGTAGGCCCGAGCAGACCCGTGAACCTCACTGTGCAAGAGGTTGACCGAAAGCGAGCGGCCGGCACCCGAGGTTCCAACTGAAAGCACCGAGACGATGTCTTCGTTCTCGATCAGGTTGGAAGCTAGAAGCGGCGCCAAAGCCAAAGTAATTGCGGTCACGTTGCAACCAGGTACGGCAATGCGCTTGGTTCCGCGCAGTGCAGCACGCTGCTTCTGCCCATTTCCAACCAGAAGTTCAGGCATTCCGTAGGTCCAGGTTCCGGCATGAGTACCGCCGTAGAACTTCTCCCAATCGTAGGAGGATTCCAGACGGAAATCGGCACCGCAATCAATCACCAGGGTGTCCCCAGAAATCAGCGAAGCAACCTCGGCACTCTTGGCGTGCGGTAGAGCTAGGAAAACTACATCGTGACCTGCGAGTTTTTCGGCGGTTGTCTCAACCAGAGTTAGGTGCGAAAACGAACGCAGGTGCGGGTGCAGGTTGATAAATCGTTCACCGGCGTTGGAATTCGCTGTGACCGTGACCAGCTCGAGTTCCGGGTGCTGGGAAATTAATCGTGCGAGTTCCCCACCGACGTAACCGCTGGCGCCAGCGATGGCAACCTTTAGGCTCATGGCACTCCTATCTAGGCGCGAATGGTCGCGCCGAATCTCTGTCCGGCAAGAGCCACTGCGGCATCGCGTGACTCGGTGGCTTCTGCTTGGGTCAGGGTGCGATCGGTCGCGCGGAAGCGAAGGGCAAAGGTCAACGACTTTTGACCCTCAGGTAGGTTTTCGGAACGGTAGTCCTCGACCAGGCGAACTTGCTCAAGCAATGCACCGGCACCCTCTTCAATGGTCTTCAGAACATCTCCAGCTGGCGTTGCCAACGGCACCAAGAGCGATAGATCTTGTGTTGCCGCCGGGTAGGCGTGAATCGGTGAGGCCTGGACAACGTCGGGGCTTAGTGCGTAAACGGCATCGAGGTTGATTTCTACTAAGGCAACCTTTCGAGGCAGATCCTTGGCAGCCGCGAGCGCAGGCTCAATTTCACCAGCGAAGCCAATGGAGGTACCACCGATAAACAACTCTGCGGTGCGACCGGGGTGGAATCCCTTGGCCTTACCCTGACGAACGCTTAGTTCGGAGCCTGTAGACGCCGCAACGGCACTTGCCAAGGCAATTGCGTCGGCGTAGTCATAGACGCTGACCGACGAATCAACCTGCTGCTTCACGCGCTCTCCAGTAAGCAGTGCGGCGAATCGCTTTGGCTGCTTCGGAATGGTGCCGAGAACCTTGGCAAGAACTTCTTCACTCGGTCGATCCTCGATACCCGGCAGGGTGTAGTTAGCCGGCGCAACCGGAATAAACACGCTGCCCTCTTCGAAGATGGCAAGGTCGTTGAGACCGCGGGAAAGGTTGCGGCGAGCAGCATCCAGCAAACCAGGAAGCAGGCTCAAGCGAAGCTGGCCGCTCTCCTCCTGCATTGGGTTTACCAATTGCACGTGACTCTTCTCATCCGAGAAATAGCGGTTGGCTTCCTGCGACATAAACGGGTAGGTCAGAACCTCGGTCGCACCCGCACCAACGGCGGCGGTAAGTACTGCCCGTCGAAGCTTCTGACTCTTGGTTAGGCCACGTCCCGGAGGGGCCACTGGCAAACGCGTGCCAATCCGGTCATACCCGGCAATACGAGCAATTTCCTCGGCAAGATCGGTCTTATGTGTGATGTCAGGACGCCACGACGGCGCAATGACCTCGTAACCACCTTCAACGATGGCTACGGCGCAGCCGATTTCGGTAAGAATTTCGGTAATCTCGGTGTCGGTGTAGTCGACGCCGGTGATTTCGCGAGCGAAGTTAGCCGGCAGCCAAATGGAGGCAGAATCACCCAGAGTCGAGTAGTTGGCGCCTAAGCCATCGGCAGTGCCACCCGCGTGAACCTCGAGTAGCTGAACCACTCGGGCAGCCGCGTACTCGGCAACCTTCGGGTCAACTCCACGTTCAAATCGCTTCGAAGCTTCTGAAATCAACTTATGACGGCGAGCGCTACGGGCAATCGTCACCGGTTCAAAGTGAGCGGCCTCGATGATCACGTTTACGGTGGAATCGCTAACCTCGGTAGTCTCGCCTCCCATTACACCGGCAAGACCAATTGGGCCAGAACCATCAGTGATTAGCAGGTCCTCAACATCGAGCTTGCGAACCTGACCGTCCAGAGTTTTTAGGGTCTCTCCGGCTTTGGCACGGCGAACGGTGATGGCGTCCTTTAGTTTGTCGAGGTCATAGGCGTGAGTTGGCTGGCCAAGTTCGAGCATCACGTAATTGGTGATGTCTACCACCAGTGAAACCGAGCGCATGCCTGCAAGCTTTAGACGGGTAATCATCCAAGGCGGCGTCGGACGAGTTGCGTCTACACCACGCACCGAACGAAGCACGAAGCGGTCACAACCCACACGTCCGCGAATTGGGTTCGGGTCATCAACGTTCACCTCAAAGCCGCTCGCGATTTCTGGGTGTGCATTGCCGACCGGGTCGCGGAATTCCACGCCACTGGCATGTGCGTATTCACGAGCAATTCCACGAATCGAGAAGCAGTAACCACGATCCGGGGTCACATTCACCTCGGCAGCCTTGTCGCCTAGGTTAAGAAGCTCAATCGCGTCGGTGCCGACCTTTGGGTCAAGCCCCATTTCGTGGAGGCGAATGATGCCGCCGTGGTCATCGTTGAGGGAAAGTTCTTTGGCCGAAGCCATCATTCCATCGGAGATGTGTCCGTAGGTGCTACGAGCGGCAATGGCAAAATCACCAGGAAGCACCGAGCCAGGAAGGCAAACCACTACCTTGTCGCCAACTTCGAAGTTCGAAGCTCCACAAACAATTCCACGGACGTCTTCGCCGCCATCGGCAGCCTTCTGTCCTTCAGGGGCAACGCGCACCTGACACCAGCGAATGGTCTTCCCATTCGACTGAGGTTCGGCGACAAACTCTAAGACCTTACCGACCACTACCGGCCCGATCACGTCGAAGCCGTGCTCGCCCTCTTCTTCAAGGCCAACCTTTACCAGTTCGGCCATAACGGAATCAGGAGTCACGTCTCCTGGAAGGTCAACGTACTCTGCTAGCCATGACAATGGAACGCGCATTAGAGGCTCACTCCAAACTGCTGAGAGAAACGGACATCGCTTTCGACCATGTCGTGCATGTCGAGAACACCGTTACGGAACATCAGGGTTCGTTCGATACCCATACCGAATGCAAAGCCCGAATAAACCTCAGGGTCGATGCCGGCTGCACGAAGAACGTTCGGGTTCACCATTCCACAACCGCCCCATTCGATCCAACGAGGACCCCCCTTTGCTCCAACGTGCCAAATGTCTAGTTCGGCAGAAGGCTCGGTGAATGGGAAGTAGTTAGGGCGCAGGCGAATCTTTGCCTCAGGGCCAAACATGATTCGAGCGAAGTGCTCAAGAGTTCCACGAAGGTCGGCCATGGTTAACCCCTTGTCGATGGCAAGGCCCTCAACCTGGTGAAAGACCGGGGTGTGAGTCTCGTCCAACTCGTCGGTGCGGTAAACGCGACCTGGGCAAAGCACGTAAATCGGAACCTCACGCTCGAGCATCGAACGAACCTGCACCGGTGAGGTGTGAGTGCGAAGCACTAGGTGTGCCTCGGCAGGTTCAACGAAGAAGGTGTCCTGCATGGCTCGAGCCGGGTGGTCGGCGTCGAAGTTGAGGGCATCGAAGTTGAACCATTCGCTCTCAACCTCAGGCCCTT
Organism: Actinomycetota bacterium; assembly: GCA_041181585.1. Lineage (GTDB taxonomy): Bacteria > Actinomycetota > Actinomycetes > Actinomycetales > Microbacteriaceae > Rhodoluna. Next base: position 1,656 of record JBEGPG010000013.1, on the reverse strand, counting down.
CGGCAATTTCCCAACCCATTCCGATGAAGATGTCTGAGATCTGGTCTTGCAAAAGCGACAGCGGGTGGCGAGCACCAATTGGGGCGCGACGCGACCAAGCGGTCACATCAACAGCCTCCGCAGCCAACTGCTTGGCTTCGGCTTCGGCAGCCAAAACCTCCTCACGAGCAGCAAAGGCAGCGTTAAGTTTTCCTCTGGCAGCACCAAGCAGAGCACCGGCTTCAGCCTTGAACTCATTTGGCATGTTCTTGATCGAAGCGTTTAGCTTGGAAATCTCCGAAGCCTCACCGATCAGCGACGAACGTGCCTCGAGCAGCGACGCCAAATCGGTCGCAGCTTCGATTCCCGAGAGGGCGGCTGAAACCAGTGGGTCAACGACTCCTGGGTTGATTGGATTAGTGCCAGACATAATGGTCAATTCTACCTTTAGGCACGCTGTGCAAAGGCGGAGGCATACAGACAAACACTCGCCGCGGTGGCAAGGTTGAGCGACTCAGCCTCCCCGTAAAGAGGGACGCCAACCTGACGATCGACTAGTGCCAGAGTGCTTTCCTCGAATCCCCAAGCCTCGTTACCGAATACCCAGACCGTAGGTGCCGACAGTACCGCTCCCAATTCAGGTAGCTGCTCTCCCCCGCCATTGGCAGCAAAGACCTGTAAACCCGCAGCCTTGAAGGCCGAAATAGCCGAATCAATCGAGACACCCTGCACCACCGGCAAGTGAAACAGGGAACCCGTGGTCGAACGAACTACCTTCGGGTTGTAAATGTCAACGCTTGAATCCGAAAGCACCACGGCATCAGCTCCCGCGGCATCCGCAGCACGCAGCACAGTGCCCGCATTCCCCGGATCGCGCACATTTGCCAAGAACGCAATTAGCCGAGGTGAGCCCGAAAGGATCTCATCGAAATTTGTGTCCAGCTGTTTACAAACCGCCACAACACCCTGGGGAGTCTCGGTGTCGCACATGGCCTTCAACACCGCTGCCGAAGCCAACTCTGCATCTATCCCTGCGTCAGCAAGTTCATCGAACAGGTCTGAATGGCGCTCTACCGCCTCCTCAGTGGCGTAAAGCTCGACGATCAGTTCTGGCCGTTTGGCAGCTTCCTTGAGGCCCTGGACCCCCTCAAGCAGAAAGAGCCCGGTCTCCGACCGGGCATCTTTCTTGGCAAGTCCAGCGACCCTTCTAACCAACTTGGCTTTGGGATCGCCTAACAAATTACTTGGCCTTTGGAGCCGAGGTGTCCTTTGGTAGCGCAGCCTTCGCGGTTGCTACTAGCGAAGCGAAAACAGGTGCATCGTTCACGGCTAGGTCAGCCAAGATACGACGGTCAACTGCAACACCAGCAAGGTTTAGACCCTGGATTAGACGGTTGTAGGTAAGGCCGTTTAGACGAGCAGCAGCATTGATGCGCTGGATCCATAGACGACGGAAGTTACCCTTCTTGTCCTTACGGTCGTTGTACGCGTAGACCAACGAGTGCAGCATCTGCTGCTTGGCCATGCGGTATAGACGCGAACGCTGACCACGGTATCCGTGTGCGCGCTCTAGGACTGTACGACGCTTCTTCGCTGCGTTAACAGCGTTTTTTACTCTTGCCATTTGTTATCTCCTAAATTCTTCGGGTTCGACTAGTGGCCGAGCTGCTTCTTGAT
>JBEGPG010000012.1:0-6690 GCA_041181585.1 Actinomycetota bacterium | reverse complement strand
CAGTTGATGATTCATTCATCACCTGGCGCTACGGCTACAACCTAGTGGCGCATGGAATCTGGAATTACAACCCAACTGTCTTTGATCCAACTCAGGCCTACACCAATCCGATTTACGCCGTACTGTCGATCGTGCCAGCCATTCTCGGTATCAATGCGGTGCTGTTTTTCAAGGTTCTTTCGCTGCTTCTTGGCGTGACCTTTATTTACTTGGTAGTGCGCAAGCGCCCAGACACCGAAATTTGGCTGGGTTTGTTCTTCGCTGTACCAGCAACCATGATTCATCTATTCGCAGGGCTCGAGACCTTTGTGTTCGTTACTTTGATGTTCGCGGTAATGGTCTTCGTAATGGAACGTCGAGTGAAGCTTGCGCTTTGGGCAACGGCAATCCTTTTTGTTACTCGTCCGGAGAGTTGGTTACTTCTCGGTCTGGTGCCATTGTTTCTCGCACTTGAAGGCAAGAAGATCAATTGGAAGCTTGGGTTTAAAACCTTCGCCGTCTTAGCCGGAGTGCTTGGGTCATATTTCCTCATTACCTACGCGCTGTTTGGGCAGATTCTCCCAAACACCTTCTTTGTGAAGTCTGGCAAGGACCTAATTCTCTGGAGACTCTGGCCATTGCTCTGGGTTTTAGCAATTCTGATTCCGGTGGCAGTGTTGGGTTACTGGCGAATCGTCACGTTTGCTCTCTGCTTTGCATTGCCGGTTATCTGGGATTACTGCACGTCTACTTTGGCGATGGATTACGCCTCTCGTTATGCCTATCACTTGTACGCACCTTTCGCGCTGCTGGTGATTTACGTTTATGGAGAGCGGGCCACTCGACTCGAACTTCGCCGGAGGCTATCGTTCATCCCACTCACGCGAGTTTTCACAGCGGTGAGTGTGCTGGCTATCTCGATTGGTTTTTCCTATGCCGCCTTCGCTTCTGACCTGATTGGTTACGAGTCTTACTACCCACGCCTACTAGCCGCTCATGGAGCCGTGGGTAATTACGCAAAGTCTTTGGCAGACTCCGGTGCAATCAAGGCCATGGCCATGTCGGATGCTGGAATTGGCCCATATCGAGCCGACCTTTCAAACTTGGACGCACTTCGCCTGGGAACCCACCTGGGAGCAACGCAAGGCGTTGACGCCAAATTGATCGCGGCCTACGGAGTGAACTTTGGAGTTCTAAGCGAAACCAGTAGCTCCAGTTGGCCGGTGAAGAACTACCTATCGATTCAGGGCTTCAGGCCGATTTGTCTGGTGTACCAGGAGCCAACTTATCGTCTCGAACTGTGGTTGAAATCGGCAGATCCAAAGGCTATTGAGGTTTGCGACAATAGTAGGAAAGCCAATGACATGAGCAATGAAGAGTACTTCCAGAAGGATATCTGGGTGGCTCCTTGGGTCTACTGGCGTTAGGAATTTGAAAATGATCAGCATCTGGGCCAGGCAGCTTCGGATCCACCAGTGGGTGAAAAACCTACTGGTGATGATTCCGGCGTTGGCTTCGTTCCAATTGCTAAATCCCGCTCTTTGGGAACCGCTTATCCTGGCATTCCTATCTCTGAGCGCCGTTGCTTCGGCGGTCTACATTTTCAACGACGTCGTGGATGCACCAAATGATCGCCAGCATGCCACAAAGAAAAACCGACCGGTTGCCTCGGGCAAGCTTTCGGTCCGTCTCGCCCTGGTGGCTGGAGTATTGCTGCTTGGGCTTGGTATCGGTGTTGCGGCACTAGCCGGACTTCCATTCCTGACCTCGGTTTTGATTTATCTGGGCGCCACCTTCGCCTACACCTTCTTTCTGAAGCAGGTAGTGCTGGTTGATTGCCTCACTCTGGCTGGGCTGTATACGATTCGAGTGGTTGCCGGTGGCGTGGTTACGGGCATCGCGCTTTCGTTTTGGTTGCTGGCATTCTCGATATTCTTCTTTGCTTCGCTGGCCTGGGTTAAGCGGTACGCCGAACTCGAGACCTTGAAGAACGCGGGTAAGTCTGCTGCTAAGGGTCGTGGCTACGCGGTTACCGACCAGCCACTGATTTTGGCTCTGGGCGTGATGTCGGCGTTCATCGCAGTTTTGATCTTCGCTCTCTATATCGACAGCGATGCCATCAAGATTCAGTACGCAGTTCCGCAGATCGCCTGGTTGGCGATTCCAATGCTCATGTACTTAATTGGTCGAATCTGGTTCAAAGCCAATCGTGGTCAGATGAACGAAGACCCAATTCTGTTCGTGCTTCGCGATTTGCCGTCGCTGGTTTCAATCGCGACCGTGGGCATTGCTCTGCTTGTGGCGCACCTGGGATGGTCGTAGTGAAATCCTTCGGTGGAGTCTATGCGGTTCCGAGTGCAGTTTCGCAACCGGCTTGGGTAGATCAGGTGCCGTCGGTGCTCTCGGGTGGAGCCTATCTGCCAACGGCCATGGGTCGAAGCTATGGAGACGTGGCACTAATCAGTTCTGGGCGTGCTGTTAGCTCGCTAGCTCTGAACCGCATGATTTCCTTCGATGCAACCACCGGAGTTCTCGAGTGTGAACCTGGTGTGCTGTTGCGTGAGATTCAGGCAACCTTTGTGAAGCAGGGTTGGATGCTTCCGGTAACTCCGGGCACTTCCTTCGTTTCGGTTGGTGGAGCCATTGCAAACGATGTTCACGGCAAGGATCACCACTTCACTGGAACCTTCGGCGAGCACGTGCTTGAGTTCACACTGGTACGTTCCACCGGTGAGGAGCTCGAATGTTCTCCGGCTACCAACCCTGGCTACTTCCGAGCAACCATCGGCGGTCTTGGCTTGACCGGTTTCATCACCCGAGTTCGGTTGCAGTTGCGACGGGCGGCTGGGCCATACTTCGACAGCGAAGTGATTGCATACAACAACCTGTCCGAGTTCTTCCAGCTCTCTCGAGAAACCGAAGAACAGGGTTGGCAGGCCACGGTTTCTTGGTTTGATTGCTCAACGTCGAAGGCTGGCCGTGGTTCGTTCACACGCGGAAACCCGTCGCAGCAAAAGTATGCACCGGGCAAGGACGACGCGAGGCTAAATCTCAATCGTGGTGCGCTAGCAGTTCCGTTCACACCTCCGATTTCACTGATCAATTCGCTAACTTTGAATGCCTTCAACACCGCTTACTTCCAGCTGCAGAAGTCGGTGGCAGGCAAGAAGCTAATGCACTACCAGGACTTCTATTACCCGCTCGACGGAGTGCGCGATTGGAACCGTATCTACGGCCCAAAGGGTTTCTACCAGTACCAGTCGGTGGTTCCGATGGAGCACGCCGAAGCGGCTACGGAAGAGATGGTTCAGGTGATTCGCCGCTCGGGCCAGGGCTCGTTCCTCGCTGTGTTGAAGATCTTCGCCGATCGTGAACCGGCCGGTCTGCTTTCGTTTGCACGCAGCGGCGTAACCCTGGCACTGGACTTTCCGAACCGTGGTGAAAAAACCGAGAAACTCATGCAGCAGCTGGATCGAATTGTTGCAGAGGCCGGCGGTACATTGAACCCGAGCAAAGACGCTCGCATGAGCCGGGAAATGTTTACCAGCGGTTATCCCGAACTTTCGAACTTCCTCACGTTCCGCGACCCGAACGCGGTGTCGGATTTCTCAAGACGAGTGATTGACTAGAACCATGCGCATTGTTGTTGTTTCAGCCACCTCGGCTATCGCCCGCGGCTGCATTGAGCAGTGGGCAGCCTCTGGAAGTCACGAGGTGCTGCTGGTTGGTCGTTCCAACGAGCGCCTTCAGGCCATCGAGGCAGACATGAGCATTCGCTTCCCAAACTCCAAGTTCTCTTCGCTTGCGATGCACCTTGATTCCACCGACGAAATCGCTCGACTCACCTCACTTCTCGAGAAGAAGCCGGTGGACTTGGCGCTCGTTGCTCAGGGTTCTCTCACAGATCAAAAGTCTGCAACTTTGGATTTGAACTACCTCAAAAACCAGTTGGAACTAAACGCGGTTTCGGCTGCACTTTTTACGGAAGCACTGAGTAACCTCTTCGAGCGACAAGGCTTTGGAAAGCTAGGTGTAATTGGTTCGGTTGCCGGTGATCGCGGGCGTGCCTACAACTACAGCTATGGTGCAGCCAAGGCTCTACTTGAAACCTATGTTCAAGGTCTTCAACAACGTTTGGCTGGCACCAAGGTGTCGGTTTCGCTAATCAAGCCAGGCCCAACCGCAACACCGATGACCGCAACCCACACCGGAAAAATGGCTGATGTGAACCAGGTGGCCAAGGTGATTGTTGCGGGCATGAGCAAGGGTAAGCGGGTTATCTACGCTCCGGCTCTGTGGCGTTTGATCATGCTTGTGGTTCGTAACATTCCGTTCTTCATCTTTAAACGTCTGGGGTTTTAGAAATTAAGCACCGTATCGAAATCGACGGGCTTAGAGCTTTCGCAATTTTGCCCGTGCTCTTTTACCACGCCGGTTTTTCCTGGATGCCAGGGGGCTTCTTTGGCGTCGACGTCTTTTTTGTAATTAGTGGATTCTTGATCACCGGAATCCTGATAACCGAATTACAAGAAACCGGCAAGTTCAGTGTGGTTGGGTTCTATGAACGCCGTGCCAGACGAATCTTGCCAGCACTTTTCGTGGTTATTGCCGCAAGCATGGTGGCCGGATGGTTCCTGTTGCTAAACGACCAATTCAAGCTTTTCATGAAATCGGTCGTGTCGATTCTGTACTTTGGCTCGAACTACTTCTTCTTTGGACAGACCGGCTACTTCGACGCCGACATCGACCTAAACCCAATGGTTCACACGTGGTCACTGGCAATCGAAGAGCAGTTCTATTTGTTTTTCCCAATCGTGCTCTGGTTGGTCTGGCGATTCCTTCCGAAGCTATTTCGCCCGATGGTGTTGGTAGCAATCGCGTTGGTGAGCTTTGCCGCGGCAGCCACCTGGTCGGGTGACCCGTCGGCCGCGTTCTACCTGCTTCAGTTCCGCGCCTGGGAGTTGATGGTCGGAGCGCTCGTTGCGTATCTACTCTCCAGAAGGGCATTCGCGGTTTACTCTAACCAGGCTCTCGGACTGGTCGGCCTCCTCGCCATTCTGGCGTCGGTGTTTTTCATCGGTGCCGAGTACCCGCACCCAGGTTTTGTCACACTACTTCCGGTTCTTGGCACCGGCTTGGTAATTGCCTCCACCGACTCCAACACGCTTGCCGGAAGGCTTCTTTCCTGGAAGCCACTGGTCTGGATCGGATTGATTAGCTACAGCACCTACCTCTGGCATCAGCCGATTTTCTCATTCTTCAGGATTAGCCAGACTCACTCACCAGAGCCAGCAACTTTCCTTCCGCTGATTGCTTTGTCATGGTTGTTGGCCTACCTGTCTTGGCGCTTTATCGAAAACCCGGTGCGCAATCGCAAGCGCTTTAGTCGACGTTTCATTTTCTTGGCAACGGCGATCGCCTCTATCGCGGTGCTAGGCGCGAGTTTCGCGCTCACACGTCCGGTTGTCACCGAAACTCGCGTTTCACCAAACAGCGGCATCAAGTACGTGGAGGTCGAGAACGACCTCAGCCCAAACCTCGGTCTTTCCAAAGCCTGCAAGAAGTTCGTTGGCGATGACGCGCGCTGTGCAACCGGAGCGAATCCCACCGCTCTACTCTGGGGTGACTCATACGCGATGAGCCTGGCCGATGGTTTGAAGGCGAGCCCAACTCGGTTGGAATTCAGCCAGCAAACCCTCTCGGCCTGTGCTCCAGTCCTTGGTTTCGCACACCAAAACCCGAGCTATGGCAAGAAGCAAGGCCGCGACTGTATCGCTCAGAATGACAAGGTGTTCAAGTGGCTCTCAGGCAAGCCCGAAATAAAGCTCGTGATTCTGGCATCGCCATGGGACGACGCTCTGAACCCAGAGAAGTCAGCGATGGATCGCAACGATGAGGTCATAAAGATTGGCACTTGGGGCCAGGCCACCCTGCGCCTCACCATCAAAAAGATTCGTGCGCTAGGCAAGCAGGTTGTGGTGGTTTCACCTCAGGTGAAAAACACCGAGGATACCGGCATGTGTTTGGTTCGAGCCAAGCTAAACCGCCAGTCACTAACTGTTTGCAACTTCCCCGCCGACCACAATCAACTTGCAAACGTGCATGGCTACCTTGAACAGGTAACCGGTGGGGAGGGTCTGTTCGACCTCAAGTCACTGCTCTGCCAGAAGACTTGCGTGGCTTCGATTGGTCAGACATTCATCTACCGCGACTACGGTCACTTCACCAAGCTTGGCTCGGCGCTATTGGGTAAGAGCTTCGACCTAATGGGTCAATTGCAAAAGGCTGCTCGCTAAATAGATTCCAGGAATTTCACCATGGTTGGGAAAGTTTCCTTCATCACGGCTACTCCGTTGGCGCTATTTGCACCCTTGGTAGCTAGGTGGTTCTCAACAGATTTGAGGATCGGTTTCGCTCCGGCACCGGCCATGAGGATTTCGCCGCCTAGAGTCTGAACCTGACCTACTCCACGGGTGTCTTCGTTCACCAGAATGCTCGCCGAACGGTTCGAGAGCGAGAAGATGTGTGAGTGAACACGATAGCCAAGGTGCAGGTCGGCTTCGCTGTAGACCTTCTCGAACCTGTCTAGGCCATCGGCCACGCTAACCGCGCGCCAACCCTTAAGGGCGCCAAACGCTGCAAGCTTTACGTGCCATTTGAGCATCGACTTACCGAACGCGGTCTTATTCGGCTGCCAGCCGTGGTGGAACA
>JBEGPG010000011.1:0-7855 GCA_041181585.1 Actinomycetota bacterium | reverse complement strand
GATCGCAAACTAGTTGGTTGTGGCAGCGACGTTACTTCCGAATTTCACAGTGAATGAGGTGACACTGTCGTATTGCACCTGAACCGCGTCGTCCACGATGTTTGCGTCGTTGTTTGTGCATCTGGTTGCCAGAAAGCGAGTCACGCCAACGGGAACGTTTGCATCATTAGCATTTGTCTTGACCTGCAGGTAGGTAGGGTTGCTCAGTTTGTAAGACTGGAAGGCAGTGAAGTCAGTGAACTGGCAGTTAGCCTGCCCGTCTAGGTCTAGTGAAGTAACGCTGACGTTACGTAAAACAATCGGGATACCTGTGTTGGCCCCGGTATAGGTTCCGCCTTCATAGAAGTCGAACTTGAACTGGGAGTAGTTGTTAGTTCCAGTAATACCTGTGTCTACCTGGAAATAGTCGGCGTTACTGCTGGCGGAACCAGGGCTGTCGTAGACGCTAATAGTTGAGCTAACAAGAGTTGTTGTAACTACGGCGTCGATGCTCACCCCAGGGATGGAAGTGCCGGTCACGTTGGAGAACTTGACTATCGAGCCGGTGACTTTGTTACTTGTTCCGCTAATTAGGGTTGCGTTGCCACCGCTGGAGTTGGCATTGAAGTTGAAGGCTGCTGCCGATGCATCGACGCTAAGAGCGTGAGCAGCGGTACTCGTGAAAGTCAGGTTTGCAGCCACGGCAATGGAAACAAGAGTTGCGGCTAGAGCGCTCTTTAGGAAAGACTTCGGCTTTACGTGCTTGCTACGAGCAGCAAATACTGCCCTGATTTCACTCAAGATCGACTTTGCTCGTGATTTTTTCTTAAGGTGCTTTTGCATCGGTTACCGCCAGGTAGTTGGGTCTATTTGACATTCGCAAATACGAACACTTACCTATACTAGCGGTCTAAATGTGGGGTAAAACCACACATTTTGGCATCAAGGCCTAGTTGAAATAAGGCTTCTCCATGTTTGATAATGATCATTTCGATTTTGCTTGGGGTGGAATTCTTGATCGACTTTCCAGCGGGAGCGAAGGTCTTGGTGACTGGCAACAATTCCCGCTCCCAAAGCGGCTAAGTAGGCTGCGCCAAGACCCGTGGTCTCGAGGATTTTGCCCCTAAAAATCCTTGAATTCAGGAAGTCTGCTTGAAGTTGTAAAAGAAGGTTGTTCTGTGACATACCTCCATCGACCCTAAGGATTGAAATAGCCTGCCCTAGATCTTGTTCCATCGCCTTGGCGAGGTCGGTCACTTCGCAAGCCACGGCCTCCAATGTGGCTCGGGCGAGGTGGGCATCGGTCGTGCCACGGGTGATGCCCACGATTGTTCCTTTAGCTTCTGGGTTCCACCAGGGTGCCCCAAGTCCTGTGAGTGCTGGAATGAAAATAACGCCATTGGAGTCTGGAACTTTATTCGCTAAAGCTTCCACATCTTTAGCTTCGTTGATTATCTTCAGCCCGTCACGTAGCCACTGAACGGCTGCGCCAGCCACGAACACCGAACCTTCCAGAGCGTAGGTGATTTCACCAGCGGGAGAGAGCCAAGCAATTGTGGAAATCAAACCGTTCTTGCTATTGACGAGTTGATTTCCGGTGTTCACAAGTAGGAAGGCGCCTGTACCATACGTGCACTTGGATTCGCCTGGATTGAATGCGCTCTGTCCAAAAAGTGCTGCCTGCTGGTCACCTGCTATTCCGGTGATTGGAGCCGAGATCCCCATAAACGCGCTCGGGTCCGTCTCGGCTAAGGCTCCGTAGCTTGGAACTATTGTTGGCAGGGCGGCTTTGGGAACATTGAAAAGCGTCAATAGTTCATCGTCCCATTTGGCTGTCTCGATGTTGCACAGCTGGGTGCGGCTGGCGTTTGAGGCGTCGGTAATAAAGCTCTTACCGTCAGAGAGTCTGGCCACAAGATAACTGTCTACGGTACCAATCGCCACTTCGCCAGAAACCACTTGCTGCCAAAGCTCTGGTTCATTTCGCTGTACCCAAACGAGCTTTGTGGAGGTGAAATAAGGGTCAAGACTAGTTCCGGTCTTGTTCCGAATCATTTCGTTGTGCGGTTTCAATTCCTCTACGATGGCTGCGGTGCGGCGGTCTTGCCAAACTATCGCTCGTCGAGGAGCACTCAAATCTTTGCGATTCCAGAGCACCAGGGTCTCGCGCTGATTGGTTATGCCGATTGCCTGAATATTTTCGCTTGCGGAAATTGCTTGCTTGGTGGCTCGAACGGCTGCCTGCCAGATTTGCTCCGGATCATGTTCCACCCAACCTGGCTTTGGGAAATGTTGTTCAAACTCGCTATAGCCTCGGGATGTAATTTCGCCACGCTCGTTGACCACTAGGACGGTAACACCCGTCGTTCCTGCGTCAATCGAGAGAATGCTCATCAGTGGGTCATTGGTTCGAGAGGAACCAGCTCCTTGTTCTTAGTAGGCCACTCCACGATAAGCATGGCTGCGAGCATTACGCTACCGCCAATGATGCTCATGAGTTCCGGCCTCTCCTGACCTACCGAATAGGAAATTACTGCAGCCCAAACCACTTCACTGGTGAGGATGATTGCAACTCGTGATGGATCGAGGAAACTTTGTGCCCAGGTTTGAACGAAGAACGCAACGGCGGTGGCGAGCACGGCGCAGAAAACGATGGCGAACCCAACTTCACCATCTGGAGGTAAGACGACGCCTTTTTCGAATACCAACGCACCAACCCAGTTGACGACGGCGCACATAAGTAATTGCATGATGGTTAGCGCGTAGGTGTCGTGCTTAGACGACCAAACACCGAGACCAACGATGTGAATCGCGAATAGCGCGGCGCAAGCCAGCAACGCGATTTCGCCCCAACCGAATTCAATTGCGCCAGAACTTAGAATCGCCAGGCCAATGGTTGCCAATACAACGCCCACCAGAGCCTTGGGGCTGACTTTATTGCGGAAGATTAGCCACGCGAATACCGGTGTTAGAGCTACATATAAACCGGTGAAGAAACCTGTGATTGCGGCGGTTGAGTACCAAAGGCCGATGGTTTGGGTCACATAACCTAGCCCTAGAGCAAGGCCGAGCAAGCTTCCGTGAATTACAAGTTTTCTGTTGAACTTTCTAAGCACACTGGGGCGAGCCAGGATCATCACGGCAACCGCGATTGTGAATCGGTCGGCAAGGAAGTTGAAGATCGGTTGCCGCTCGATGGCTGGTTCCATGAGCACAAATGCTGCGCCCCAAGAGATGGCAACAGAAATCAGAGCAACGGCAGCGAGCCTAGCTTTGTTCATTTCTTTTTGGAGATGATCGGCGAGTGAATCTCAACGTCCACGATCACTCGTTTTTCTGGATTTATGTGGGAGCTTAGGTGCACAGCCGCGAAACTGCCGGGTTTCAAAAGAGCAATCAGGTGCAACTTTGCCTTTAGTTTGCGATTAGCTCTGGTCTCGAGTTGTTCGATGATGGTTGGAAGAACCGGACGATGAGTGCAGGTGACCAAGGCCTTGTTCAACGAGATCATGTCTTCGATGGCTGCTTTGGTGCGCTCAGGGCGTTTGGCATTGGCTGCCTCGGTTAGATCCGGCGCGGTCTTTACCTTCACCTTGAGCTTCTGGGCGTAAGGTGCGATGGTGCTCAGGCAGCGAGTCCATGGGCTTGAAAGAATGAACTTTGCGCCGTATGCGCGAAGCAGCTTGGTTAGCGCGGCAGCCTGCTCGTTTCCCTCGGTGAGTAGCGGGCGTGAGGCCTCGGTGCCCTTCCAGGTTGCTCGCGAGCGAGCCTTTCCGTGGCGAAGGATGATCAATGGCTTGGTGTCGAGCAATCCCTTTTTGTGCAGTTCAATTAGGGCGTCAAGCTGCTCTTGGTCGTGACTGTAGGTCAACTTCTTCGAGGCTGAAGTCGGGGTAAACCAAACCACTTCCGCCACTTCTTCATTAGGTGTGAAATCGCACTCGGCTAGCGATTTATCGGTTACCTTAGCCGCCCAGTAGTGAACTTCCTTGAGATTCTTGTTGGGAAGTCGGTAACGCTGAATTCCCAAAGGAACACCGAGCTTGATCTTGAATCCAGTTTCTTCTCGAATCTCGCGAACAGCGGTTTGAGGAAGAGTTTCGCCCGGGTCGACCTTGCCCTTGGCCCAGCTCCAGTCGTCGTAGCGCCCGCGGTGGACTAGAGCTACCTTAAGTTGATTCTTTTCGATGCGCCAAAGTACAGCGCCAGCAGCGTAGACGGTCAATTACTTCTTACCTGCCTTGCGGCTTGCGGTGAATCGCATTAGTTCGTCTTGGACGTCGTTTAGCTTCTTGCCGTTGGCATCGAACTGGTGACGAGTCCAGCTGCCGTCGGAGCTGAGGTGCCAACTTGCGCTGGTTTCGCTCATGGCGAGAGTGAAGAGATCTAGAAGTTCCTTGATGTGGTCTGGTTGAGTGATGCGAACCAGCGCCTCAACACGTCGATCGAGGTTTCGGTGCATCATGTCGGCTGATCCGATGAAGACCTCAGGGTCGCCGCCACCAGCAAAGGTGAACACACGCGAATGTTCTAGGTAACGCCCGAGCACCGACCTCACCTGAATGTTTTCGCTCAAGCCAGGAACGCCAGGCTTAAGGGCGCTCATGCCGCGAACTAGGACGTCGACTGGAACTCCGGCCTGGCTGGCGCGGTAAAGAGAATCGATGATCTGCTCGTCAACCAGCGAGTTCACCTTGATTTGAATGCGGGCAGGCTTGCCGGCTTCGTGGAACTCGATCTCGCGATTGATGCGTGCGGTAAGTCCTTCGCGAACGCCGTTCGGTGAAACCAACAGCGACTTGAAGCTCGCATCTGGGGCGTAACCCGAAAGCATGTTGAACAGACGCGTTAGGTCTTCACCAACCTGCTCACGACAGGTTAGTAGGCCGTAGTCCTCGTAGAAGCGAGCGGTCTTTGGGTTGTAGTTACCGGTACCGATGTGGCAGTAGCGGCGAAGTTGATCGCCTTCCTGGCGGATCACCAAGGAGAGCTTGCAGTGAGTCTTTAGACCTACGATTCCGTAGACCACATGAACACCGGCCTGCTCGAGTTTGCGAGCCCAGGTGATGTTGTTCTGTTCGTCGAAGCGGGCCTTAATTTCCACCAGTGCCAAAACCTGCTTGCCGGCCTCGGCGGCATCAATCAGAGCATCGACGATTGGCGAATCACCCGAGGTGCGGTATAGGGTCTGCTTGATTGCCAAAACCTTCGGGTCAGCAGCGGCCTGAGCCAAGAATTCCTGAACGCTCGTGGAAAACGACTCGTACGGGTGGTGCAGCAGAATTTCGCGCTCGCGGATGGCTCGGAAGAAGTTGACCTTTTCCTCGTCGGTGTTGCGGAGGTAGCGGTTGGTGACCACATTGTGCTGCGGGTAGTGAAGTTCCGCGCGCTTGAGCCCGGCAATCTCGAACAAACCGGTTAGGTCAAGCGGAGCCGGTAGGCGGTAAACATCTTCTTCGGCGATGTCGAGCTCGCGAACCAGCAGTTCCAAAACCTGTGGGTTGATGTCGTTGGCAACCTCGAGGCGAACCGGTGGTCCGAAACGGCGGCGAAGCAGCTCCTTCTCCAGTGCGACCAGCAGGTTCTCACCTTCATCCTCGTCGACCTCTAAATCTTCGTTACGAGTGACGCGGAAGGTGTGGTGCTGCAAAACTTCCATGCCAGCGAAAAGTTTGCCTAGGAATTGACCAATGACGATTTCCAGCGGAACGAACTTGCTGGTGGTGCCTGGAACTCGCACGAAGCGAGGAAGCAGTGGCGGCACCTTCACACGTGCAAAGTGCTCGGTGGAGTTGTCTGGGTTGCGAAGCACCACGGCGAGATTGAGAGAAAGACCGGAGATGTATGGGAAAGGGTGCGCAGGGTCAACCGCTAGCGGAGTAAGCACCGGGAAAATCTGGTTGTCGAAGTAGTTTTTGAGGTTGCCCTGCTGCTCTTCGGTAAGTTCGGTCCAGGTGAGCAACTCAATACCCTTTTCCTTCAGGGCAGGCTCGATTGTCTGCTTGAAGGTTTCGGCGTGACGTGCCTGAAGTCGGTGGGCTTCGGTACTAATCGCACTCAGCACCTCTTGAGGTTCAAGTCCCGAGGCCGAACGAACCGCCAGGCCCGTGGCTATGCGACGCTTTAAGCCGGCAACACGCACCATGAAGAATTCGTCGAGGTTCGAGCCAAAGATACTAAGGAAGTTCACGCGCTCTAAGAGTGGGAGGCTATTGTCTTCAGCGAGTTCAAGCACTCGTTGGTTGAATGCGAGCCAGCTTAGTTCGCGGTCCAGGAAACGATCGCTTGGCAAATCACCCAGATCGGGCAATGCGATGGCCATGGTTTCTTCAGACATGCCATCAATTCTGCCACTGATAAGTGACCAGTGGGTAAACAGGTTAGTAACTGAGTTCCGACTGCTCTTCGTCGGTGCGGTCTGGGTTGAAGGCGTAACCGCGGTTTCGAACAGTGCCGATTAGTGCCTCGAGGTCGCCCAGCTTAAAGCGCAGGCGACGAATGTGCACGTCTACGGTTCTAGTGCCACCAAAGTAGTCGTAGCCCCAAACCTCGCTCAAGAGTTGCTCGCGAGAGAACACTCGCCCTGGGTGTTGGGTTAAAAACTTTAGAAGCTCGAACTCTTTGAAAGTGAGGTCGAGTGGCTGACCGTGAACCTTGGCCGAGTAGGTAACTTCATCAATGACGATTCCAGAGGTCTCGACCATTCCGGCCTGTGCCTTCGGCTTGTTCCTGGCCAGTGCCAGACGAATTCTGGCATCAATCTCGGCGGGACCCGCGTTGGTGAGGATAACATCGGTGGCGCCCCACTCCTCGTTGACCGCCGCAAAGCCACCTTCGGTCATGATCAGAATCATCGGAACACTAATTCCGGTTGTTTGAAGAATCTTCGCGAGCGACTTCATATTGCCGAGGTCGCTTCTGGCATCTAGGAAAATCAAATCGGCCGAAGGAGCGTTTACGATTCCGGCAGGTTCGGCAAGAATGGTTCGAACCTTGTGAGGCAACAGGCTCAGGGCGGGCAGAATGTCCTGTTCCGGCGTAGCCGAAAGAACAAGAAGTCCTGCCATGTCTCTCCCTATGGTCTTAGATGTAAGTTTAAGGTATGAAACAGGGCTGGAGCGAAATCGTTTCCATTTGGGCAGGCGTAGCCGTTGCTACCATCGCTGTCACTTTTTTCGATCGTCCGGGCGCTCCAACCTGGGTTGGTGTGATTTTGGCGGGTTCGCTTGCGGTGGTTTCACTAATCCACCTTTTCAAGGAAGACGTGAACGGCTTTGTTCGCAAGCTCGTCTACGTTGCCGGCGGCTCGTTTCTGATGATCTCCGTCGCCTCGGTTTATCTACTGCTTACTTGAAGATAGAAAGGTAAAATCAAACCATGACTTTCTCGTTTGAAATCTTCTTCACCGGTCTACTGGTCTTGGCATCGCTGGCGATTGCAGCAGTTTCGACCCTCGTTCTCTACAAGCTCTTCAAGGGGCAGAAGTAGTTGTTCGTACTCCCTGAGGGTCTGCCAGTTGAGTTGACCCCACTGGCGTTCCTCGTCGGCAAGTGGGCTGGCACTGGCGTAATTGCTTTTGATGGCCAGGAGCACGAGTTCGCTCAGCAGATCGAGTTCGCCTACGACAACGGCGCACTGACCTACATTTCCTCCGCCAAACTCACCGACGATTCCGGCACTGCATTGCCGAGCGAATTGGGTTACTGGCGAGTGGCTCGTCCTCGTTTTGATTTTGATAGTGGACCGGGCATGCTGCCTGGCACTGGCGAAACCACACTCACCACCCACGACTCGATGGAACCGTTTCGAGCCGAGCACGGTGGCTTTGATATTGAAGTTTCCACGATTCACCCTGGCGGGGTGGCAGAGCTTTACC
>JBEGPG010000010.1:0-37800 GCA_041181585.1 Actinomycetota bacterium | reverse complement strand
GCCGAATCCAAAGCAGAGAACGGGGATGGATGTTACAAGGGCAAGTTCGGTGTCTGTGACCCCCAATCCTGACTTGAGGATTCCAAGAATAGGGCCTATTTGAGCCACGACAGGGCGCAGCACAAATGCGATTACTAGGATGGCCGGAACAGCTAATTTTTTCAAGGTCGGCCTCGGTGCGAAATTAAAGTCAGCAGTTGTTCTAAGCGGTATTCCGGCTGACGTTCCGCTCCCTTGGCAGCAGCATCTGCAGTAGCTAGAAGTTGCAGGGCCGCCGAGATTCCGTCATCGTCCCAGCCATTGGCTAGCTTTTTCTGCAGATTGAACTTCCAGGAGTCCAGACCCAATGAAGCCGGGGTCGCCCGAGGGTCGCCAACCATGACCGCAATTTGACGAAGTTTGGTACCGAAAGAGGTTAGGACACGAATCGGATCCTCGCCGGTTTGAAGAGCGTGACGGAGAAGCACCAGCGCCTCTCCCAATCGGCCCTCGTTTGCAACATCAAACACCTTGTAACTACTGACTTCAATACGGCCACCGAAGTACTTATCTACCAAGGCTTCGTCGATTTGTTCACTGCTATCCGCTACAAGCTGGTCGCAAGCACTGGCTAGCTCAGATAGATCGCTACCGAAGGCTTCAACCAGTGCCCGAACTGCCGACTGGGTGAACTTCCGCCCAAGCTCGGTGAAATGCGACTGCACGAAGGCGGCCTTTTCTGGATCCTTGGTGATTTTGGCGCAGGAAACTTCTATGGTACGTTCATTCGCTCGAATGTGATCCAGCAAGGCCTTTCCCCTGGTACTGGTGCCGGCATGCTGTAGCAACACTGTGACATCATCGAGCTCTTCGATTGCTAAGGCCTTGCCGTCTTCAATCAGGGCATCCGTGCAACGTTCGACACCTCGAATAATGAGTAATTTAGGTTCTGAAAAAAGAGAAGGGCTGACCATATTGAGAAGTTCACCAGGTGTGTAATCCGCGGCTTCAAGCTCGTAAATTTCGAGGCTTTCAAACTGAATTTTCAGAGAATCTTTCACCCTGCGAATTGCGGATTCGAAAAAGTAATTCTCGGCACCGAAAACCAGTAGCAATGGAGAAGGTTGAACCTTGCGCCACTCGATGATTTTCGCTTTACTCACCTGACTAGCCTACCTATCGGCCGCGCCACTTGAACTGGAATGAACCCGAGTCTTCTTCCAGATCAATGGTTCCGAGTTGATCCGTTCTGAATGCCTTGACGTTCAAATTGGAAAGGACACCAAGCAGGCGCTTGGTCGGATGCCCGTAAGAATTTGATGCACCAACCGATACAAGTGCGAAGTCGGGAGAAATGCATTCGTAAAAAGGTTGGCTTTGGTCTGCCGACCCGTGATGCGAGACCTTCACAATAGTCAATTTGGAACTTTTCGAGCATTCCGAGATAGCGCTCACTTGAGCCGTTTCAGGGAGGTCGGCAAGTGTCCAGAGAACCCAATCGCTTGACTCGAATCGAATGCCGAGAGATCCCTCGTTGGATGTGGTCGCTTTAGCGCCTAGTGAACTAAACACACGCCAACCGATATCGCCGAAATTTCCACTAAGCCCGAATGGCGCCTCAATGACTTCTGAAGCCGATTGCTGAACAAGATTTCTTATGAAGCGTGACTGTGGTCGCCCGTCTGGGAAACTCGAAATAAGTACCCGCTTCACTGATCTGCCGCGAATTGCCCCAACGGTGCCACCTACGTGATCGAAATCGAAATGAGTTAGAACTAGCAAGTCGAGCTCGGACACACCAAATTCATCTAAACATTCGGCGATGAGTCGTTCGTCCTTGCCGGTATCAACAAGTGCGTAGTGACCCTCGGAACGGATAAGTGTGGCGTCTCCTTGACCCACATCGCAGGAAGCAATTTGCCAGTTATCCGAATGCCAGGTGTGAGAGACGAATATGGTCGCAATGGTGTAGCTCAACATCGCTGTGACTCCCAAAGTAGCAACCATAACGCTACTCAACGACCTACGAGCGACAGCCAAAACGACGAGCACTAGAACGGCGCCTACAAACCAGAATGGCGCCATCGGCAACATTGAATTCGCATTGCGTGGCAAGACATTTGCTACCCAGACAATCCACGAGGAGAGGAACCCAGCCAGCTCCATCAACTGACTCGACACCAAGGGAAACAATGGGCTAATTAGGATGGCAAGCAGTCCAACCACCGTCACAGGTGCGACCACAGGCTCAACCAAAAGATTAGCCAGGATCGAATAAGTTGGGAAACCCCCTTGCAGCCAAATCAAGATAGGAAGGCACAGGAACTGAGCCGCCATTGCTGCAGCTAGTCCAACAGCAATGGGCTTTGGAAACCAGTTAGAAAGTTTCTCGAAAACAGGTTTACCGAAGCTCACCAACCCAGCTGTAGCCAACACCGAGAGCCAGAAACCGAGGTCACCAATCAACCATGGGTCAACAATCACCAAAATTGCTGAACCGAACATAAGTGCAAACAGGGGGCGGATTCTTAGCCCTACTTCAACCGCTGCAAGGATCACGGTCATCATGAAGGCCGCTCGAAGCACGCTAGGTTGCCAGCCGACCAAAGCTACATAGGCAGTTAGCAGTACCACCGAAGCGATGAACCGCAATCCCCTCCCAGCCCCAAAAAAATTCAGCAGGAACCAAAACGCACCAATTACTATCACACAGTTGGCGCCGGAAACCGCTGTGAGGTGAGTGAGACCAAGCTGTTTCATGTCCTCGCGAAATGTTTGGGTGAGGCAAGTATCTATACCGATGCTCAGGCCGGATACAAGGCAATTGGCATCCGTAGTTTGCCTGGCGGCCCAGTTACGCATTTGGTTCACAAAATTCATTTGCTCTGAATGTTTCACTTGTGAATCAAGTCTGGAGATCCTGCCCCAAAAAGCCGCCTTTGAAAACCTTGTCAAAGGGCTTAGAAAGATCGCGGCAGTGAACCTGTCTCCAGCTTGGAGGTCTACTTTCGCTGTCACTTGGCCGATAGCTCCTCTAGGTAATTCCCCTGCAACAACCTCCACTTCATAGCCCGCGCTATTCACCTCCCTGACCACTATGGACAGGTGCACGGATTCATAGTTGCTCGCGGCGGTTTTCGCCGATTGCGGTTGATGAATAGAAACTTGTAAGAGATAAGAGCCGAAGTAGAGACTGGCAAATATTGAAAGCGCAGCGAATAACTTCCTTCTCAAGGCGCTACAAGATCCTTTACGCCCGCGAATAACCGATCCCCAATCCCGGCGACATTACGCAGGTCGCCTACCGAACGAAACAAACCGTTGGCCTCACGCCAATCGACAATTCGACTAGCGAGGGTTGGACCAATCCCTGGGAGTGCATCAAGTTCAGAGACAGAAGCTTTGTTGAGGTGAATCAACCCATCGTTTTGTGCCTGATTACCATTAGCCCCAACGAAGATCTGCTCTCCATCAACCACAACTCTGGCAAGATTTACCGAGTCCTTATCGGCGACATTAGTGAAACCACCGGCAAGGGAAAGAACTTCGAAAAGCCTCATCCCGCTAGAGATCGCATAAACGCCTGGTTCCTTTACGGCGCCAGAGATGTGAACGAAAGAACTTGGGCTACTCAGGTTTGAGGATTTAGTTTTCTTTGCGGCAACAACTGGTGAGGATTTCGTCTGCCCAGAAATAAGTAGCGCCAAAATAATTACCAGCAGAACTGCCGTGGCCAGCAGTTTTCGGCGCGCGCTAACATCACCGCTCCTGGCTAGAGCAAGTTGATTTCGAACCCATTCCACGAACCTAAATTAGGTTCGCATTCAAAGTTTTCGCTGCCCTATTGGTAACTTGTGGATTACTTTGTGGCGATGCTAACTAACTTTGGTTCGCGCACGATGACATTCGCAATTTCCTTACCGGCAATTGCGCGAACCACGGCGTCTGAGCCGAGCGCCAACTCACGAAGTTCATCGGCGCTAATCGAAGTTGAAACCTCGAACTTGTCACGCAACTTTCCATCTACCTGGACAATCGCGACAATTGAGTTTTCAACTAGAAGCGATTCATCGGCGATTGGCAGTCCGGCAAGAGCCACACCAGGCTTGTGACCTAGTAGTGACCACATGTCTTCCGCGGTGTACGGCGCAAACAGCGACAAGCCGACCGCCACAACCTCGGCGGCTTCACGAACCGCAGGATCTGCAGCACCTGCGTCACCGTCAATCGCCTTGCGAAGAGCGTTTACAAGCTCCATGAGTTTGGCCACACCAACGTTGAACTTAAAGTTCTCAATGAGTGGCCCAAAGTCACGAAGGAACGAGTGGGTTGCCTTACGGAGTTCCTTGTTTCCCGACTTGAAATCCACGCCAGGAACACTTGCCACGTCGTTAGCTGCACGCCAAGCTCGAGCCAAGAACTTAGCGGAACCGGCAGGGGAAACATCGGCCCAGTCAATGTCATCCTCTGGAGGTCCAGCGAATGCCATGGTCAGGCGAACCGCGTCAACGCCGTGCTCACCGAGCTGATCGCTTAGGCGAACCAGATTTCCACGAGACTTGGACATTGCCGAACCATTCATCTGAACCATCCCCTGGTTCAACAGGCGAGTGAACGGTTCTTCAAAATCAATCAGACCGATGTCATGTAAGACCTTAGTAAAGAATCTCGCGTAAAGCAGGTGAAGAATTGCGTGCGTAACGCCGCCAACGTACTGATCAACCGGTGCCCAGTCCTTTGCAGCTTGTACCGGGAATGCTTCCGTCTCGCTCTTTGGAGATAGGTAGCGGAGGAAATACCACGACGAATCCACGAAGGTATCCATCGTGTCGGAGTCACGCTTCGCCGGCTTACCACAGGTAGGACAAGGCACATTCACCCAGTCTTCGGCAGCCCCGAGTGGCGAGGAACCCTTTGGCTTGAGATCAAGACCCTCGGCCGAAGGCAGTTCAACGGGAAGCTGATCTGCCGGTACTGGAACTTCTCCACAATCGTCGCAGTGAATGATTGGAATCGGTGTTCCCCAGTAACGCTGACGAGAGATTAGCCAGTCACGAAGTCGGAAGTTCTTGGCTTTCTTGCCCTTACCCTCGGCCTCGAGCCTCGCAACAATCTTCTCGGTTGCTTCCTTTTTGTGAAGTCCGTTTAGTTCGTTGGAATTGATGTGCGGGCCATCGCCGGCAATGTCGTCCTCGTTCTCAACGACGACGCGAATTGGTAGATCGAACTTCGCAGCGAATTCGCCGTCACGGGCATCATGTGCTGGAACTGCCATGATGGCACCGGTTCCATAATCGGCAAGAACGTAATCAGATGCCCAAATTGGCAAACGTTCACCGTTGACCGGGTTAATTGCGTAGCGACCAGTGAATACACCGGTCTTTTCGCGGTCGGTAGCCAAGCGTTCGATGTCGTTCGACTTTTTAGTCTGCTCTAGATAGGCATCAAATGCGCTCTTAACCGACGCTTCGGCAGATTCAACTAATTCGGCAGCAAGAGCAGAGTCAACCGCAACCACCATGAAAGTTGTTCCGTAGAGGGTGTCAGGGCGAGTGGTGTAAACGGTGACCGGCTTGTCGCGTCCTTCGATCACGAAGTCGACCTCGGCTCCGTACGAGCGGCCAATCCAGTTGCGCTGCATGGAAAGAACCTTTGACGGCCAGTTTCCCTCGAGGGTGTCTAGGTCGTCTAACAGTCGGTCAGCATAGTCGGTGACCTTGAAGTACCATTGAGTCAGTGCCTTCTTGGTTACCTGAGAATCACAACGTTCACAAAGACCCTGTACGACCTGCTCGTTGGCAAGTACGGTCTGGCAGCTTGGACACCAATTGACCGCACTGTTCTTACGGTAAGCCAAGCCACGTTTGTAAAACTCGAGGAACAACCACTGATTCCAGCGGTAGTAGATCGGATCTGAGGTGACCAGTACGCGATCCCAATCGAACGAACAAGCGTAACGACGCATCGACGAGCGCTGCTGTTCGATGTTGTCGTAGGTCCAACCCTTTGGATCAAGACCGCGCTTGATGGCAGCGTTTTCAGCAGGTAGACCGAAGGAATCCCAGCCAATAGGGTGCATGACGTTGAAGCCCTTTTGCGCCCAGTAGCGAGCGATTACATCGCCAAGTGCATAGGCTTCCGCGTGTCCCATGTGAAGGTCGCCAGACGGGTACGGGAACATGTCTAGGACGTACTTCTTAGGGCGGTTGTCGCCTGGCTTGTTCGAATCGAACGGCTTCAGCTCGTCCCAGATCGGCAGCCACTTCTCTTGGATGGCCGCTACGTCGTACTCGTGCTCGTTAGACAACTAAATCACTTACTTTTGGGGGAAAGATTAATCCCTACTAGGCTACCAAAAGCGCCCGCAATAAAGCCTTCGCCTTGAGCTTGGTTTCTTCTAATTCCGCTTCCGCATCACTATCGATCGTGATACCCCCACCAACTCCGAGCGTGATTTTTTCACCATTGAAAACCAGTGAACGAATTACCATTCCAAAATTCGCAGTGCCGTTATCGCCAAGATAGCCAAAGACACCGGAGTAAATTCCGCGCTCGCCTAGTTCCAATTCGCGAATCAACTCCACAGCCTTCTGTTTCGGCGCTCCGGTCATCGACCCTCCTGGGAAAGCCGCCGACAGAGCGTGAATTGCGGTTTGGTCGCCACGTAATTGCCCGCTGACGGTTGAAACCAGCTGGTGTACCGTCTGGTAACTCTCGATAGCAAACAGACTGTCCACACGCACCGAATCCGGCTCACAAACACGACTCAGGTCGTTGCGCATGAGATCCACGATCATCAGATTCTCGGATCGCTCTTTTACGTTGTTAGCTAGTTCATCGGCAATTGCCCTGTCGATAAGTTCCGTCTCATCGCGTCGACGAGTTCCTTTGATTGGCTTTGTAGAAACACGACCATCGCTAGTAACTTTTAGAAACTGCTCGGGGGAAGACGAAACCAAGACTTTAGAACCGATTCTGAGATACCCCGAATAAGGTGCTGGATTATTTGTGCGTAAACGAATGAAAGTGGAAAGCGGATCTGCCAAGCCTTCCAGTGTGATTTCGTTGGTCAGACAAAGTTGATAAACGTCCCCGACGGCGATGTGGTGCTTCACTCTTCGGATCAAATCCAAATACTCTGAATCGGAATGTCTAAAGGTAACTGATGTGATTGCTGGGTCAGGCTTGGAAGCCAGGTACTTGAGTTGTTCTCCCCCGATTAGACCGATTCGGAGTAAAGCCGCATCCAACCAGTGACGAAACTTACTGTCGCTATCTGCCTTGGCAATGAAGTACAGCTGGCGCTGTGCATGATCAAACACCAAAGCGCTGCCAACCTTTAGCAATGCTGGCTCTTTCAACTCGAAGTCAAACCAGCCCAATAACCCAGGTCTGAAATCAAACGGCAAATCTAATGCGTCGTACTCCTGCTCGAAGCCAACCAACTCGTCGAAGCCAGAAGGACTATAAGGCACCCCTGAACCGATGATGCTGAATCGATCCTCAGAAGCCGCCTCGCCATCTAACCAGAAGGCATTCTCACTTTCTGCATAGAGCGCGATGAATGCGTCGGTGGGCGTTACCCAACCTCGAATTTTCTCAAAATGAAGACGCATGGTGCTTTCTGCTGCTCGACTATCACTAGATTAGACCCAAAGAAGTTTTGCTAGGGAGACGCGATGGAAGAGCGAGTTTTTGTTTACGAAGACTTCAGTTTCCTTCCGGTTTCCGATTTTAGTGAAGCACCGAAAGTTGCCGACTCCTTTTTAGTTGTTGATGGGCGAGTTCGCTCTCTCGATCGACACATGGAGCGTTTTAACGCCTCGGTTTCCAAGTATTTGGCCCTGAATACCGAAATCTTTTGGAACCAGGTTTCGTCGAAGATTCCTCGTGAAGGTTCCTGGTTTCCAAGAATCGAACTATCCGGCACCACAAACAAGTTGGTTCTGCGTATTCGAACCGGCCTCGACTACGAGCGCGAAGTGAAGCTATGGTCTTCGGACACTCCCGACGACCGCATCGACCCAACCACCAAAGGGCCAGATCTCGGATACGGAGCCAGCCTGCGTCGCAAGGCAAACCTCCATGGCGCCGATGAGGCGGTCATTTTAGACCGAGACGGTTATGTGGTGGAAGGCGCTCTTTCAAGCCTCCTGTGGTGGGATGAAGACGTTCTCTACGGTCCCGATCACCAGACCAATTGGTTACCGAGCGTGACGCGCACCGAAGTCTTTGAAATTGCCGATCAGGCTGGTTTTGCTACTGGAACCGCTCACGTCAAACCAGAAGACCTGATTGGTAAAGAGATTTGGGTTCTCAGCTCATTCACCGGCATACGCCCAGTAATCGATTGGCTAAACCTTGATGGACCAGTTGGCCGCACCAAGCACCTAGAGTCTTTTCAGCGACGGTTGAGACTACTGAGCCGTGACATAGACGAATTCATCGGCTAGTTCGGCAAGTTCCCGGTCGTGGGTGATCAAAATCACCGCCATGTGATTGTTCTTAGCGATTTCAATCAGATCCCTAACCAATTGTTTAGCGAGAGTCTTTTGAATCGATGCACCAGGCTCATCCAGCACAATCAGACCTCGTTTCGCCAGTAGGTTGCGTGCGAGTGCAAGGCGACTCTTTTCACCTCCGCTGAGAAAGACTCCACCTGATCCAACCCGGGTGTCTAAGCCTTGGCGTTCAGAGAGACTTGGCCACAGTTGAACACGCACTAGTGCCTCAATTAGTTCTGCATCGGTTGCGGTTGGTGCCGCCAATTTCAGATTGTCGCGAACCGTTCCTTCAAAGATGGTTGGATTTTGCTCCAAGATTCCAATCTCGCGATTAAGTGAATCACTTCGATAGTCGCCAATATCTCGGCCATTTAGAAGCGCCACACCCGCGGTGGCCCTTACGAACCCTGCCAATAGATTCGCAACCGAAGTTTTGCCAGAGCCAGATGGTCCAACCAGAGCAACGACTTGCTGGGTGCGAATCTCAAAGTCAGGAAGCGCAACCGACCTACCTCCCGGATAGTTGACCTCAACTCCCAAGAGCTGCAATTCATTGAACTTATCGAGTTCGCGGTCTCCGGAAGAAACAGGTTGCGCTGATTCCTCGATGGCCGATAGTTCGCTAATTCTGGAAATCGCTGCCGTAGCCCTAGCCCTCGACTGTGCAGCTTGTGGAAGAGCAAAAAGATACTCAAAAATCGCCAACGGTAACAAGACTAGAACCGCCACTTGTTCCGAGGGTAATAGCCCCGCAGAGAGCAGAGTGATTACCATGCTCACAATCGTCATTGCATAGAGAGCAAAATGCAGGCCAGCAAGCAGTAAACCAGTTTGTCTGGCCGCCTTCAATTCGGCAAAACCCAACTTTGTAGAAAGAACTTCAATTTGATCGGTTGTGCTTTTCTGCCAGCCATATGCCTGCAGAACGCGATTGCGCTGAACCAACTGTTGAACTTCGCTAGCCAATTCAGACCTGAGTTCGGCGAGCTTAGTTACTTGCGAATTAGCCGCCACCTTTGACAACCAATAGAAGAAGATACTAAGCAAAATCAGGAGTGACACGAAATAAATCCAATAGTCAGGTGTAAGCCAGACAAAAAGTGCCACCCCAAATAGCACCGAAATCAGTAATTGGATTACGGCTGGTTTGAATCGGAGTTCGAGATTTTGAGCTTCGTCGACATCATCAACCAGATTCGTGATGATTTTGCCAACCCTGGTGCCCGCCAAACCGATTGGAGCACGGTTCACTAGTGATTCAAAGATGGTTATGCGCAACTTTGCTGATTTTCTAAACGTCGCGTCGTGCAAAACCAATCTTTCGGTGTATCTAAAGAAGGCTTTGCCAAGTGCAAATGCACGGACACCCACAACCGCAATCGAAAGATACATTACCGACGGATGTTGAGCAGCTCGCGAGAGTAACCAAGCTGACGTACCCAGAAGGGCTATCGAGGAAAATGCCTGAAGTGCCGAAAGTGTCCAACCGCCAATGAATCGCAACCTAGACATGAATCACCTCGTCACCGAGCTCGATCAATTCGGTCTGATGAGTGACGATTCGAACAGCAACCTGCTCCTTGGCTAATGATCGCAATCGTGCCCAAATGTTAGTGGCTCGCGCTGGGTCGATGGACGAAGTTGGCTCATCTAGCAACAGAACATTCAGGTGCTTTACACGTAAGCGATACAGAGCTCTCGCCAAAGAAACTCGTTGACTCTGCCCTCCGGATAATCCCCTACCGAAATCGTCGATTTCTTGATTCAACTGGACATCATCAAGACCAGCAAAGTTCACCGACCATTCTAGAATTGCTGGATCCAGGTGGTCCCCCACAATGTTCGATTGAACAGTACCTCTTAGCAATACGCTTTCTTGGGGCATCCAGGCCACCTGATCAAGGTATTCTCCGAAGACCAGTTGTTCTAGTCGCCTAGTTTTTCCTGAGCCCGAAGGACCAACCCAAACTTCAAGACCAAGACTCGGAAACACCACCTGCTGCTCTGGTTCCAAATGACCGGAACCAAGGATGTCCAAAATTCGAGACGCAGCAGTGATGCCTTCCGTTGAAGCATGATAGTTCGCACCGATGGTGCGGATTGGAAGAAAAGCGTCAGGCGCAAGTATGAGTAAGAACATGGCTGTTGCGAAAGCAATCTGATCATCAAGTAGCCGGAATCCGATGGTCACTGCCAAGAGCGCAACGGAAAGAGAGGCTGCCAATTCGAGAGCAAAGCCGGAGAGAAATGAAATCCTCAATACCCGCATGGTACGTATCCGGATGCGCTCCGAAATTTCATTCAAAACCGAAAGCTGGTGCTGAATTCGACCAAAGAGTTTCAGGGTCGATAATCCACGAACCACTTCGCTGAAGTGACGACCCAGATTTAGCAGACTCTCGTATTGGCGCTCCTGCTCGCTTTTAGTGGCCTTACCAATAAAAACCATGAATAACGGAATCAAAGGAATGGTGACAGCCAGAATTAGTGAACTTAAAGGATCTACGAAGAAAAACACCGCTACTGTGATTGGAGTTACGAGAATCGCGTAAATGAACTGCGGTAGAAACCTAGAAAAATAAGCGTCGAGGGCATCGAGCCCTCTGGTAGCCAAAATCGTGACTTCCGCTGAACTTACAGTTCCATTGGCAAAATTCACCGAGAGCAGTTCGGACCGCAATTGTTGTTTGGTCTTAGTGCTCACTTTCGCCGAGAACCACTCCTGAAACATGGCCACGACGACTTTCAGACCCGCGCCAAACGCAAGAAGCCATATGCTATTTGAGTCGAATTCTCGACTTTCGATGAAGTCGGAAATGGCGAAGGCTAGGGCCATGGAAGCAAGACTTCCAATGAGCCCTAGCCCAACCAAAACCACAATCCAAGATCGAACAGCACCCACTCGGGATACTAGACGTGGATCTAGTGGCTTAATTTCTATCTCCTAGTGCGCGTTCGCAGGAATGTTCTTTCGGCTTACACGCTTTGAGAACACCCAGTAGGTCCATGCCTGGTAGGCAAGTACGAGCGGTAAACAGAAGACTGCAACCCAACTCATCACCGTAAGAGTGTACTCACTCGAAGATGCGTTCTGAATGGTTAGCGAGAACGCTGGGTTAGTCGTTGATGGCAACACGTTCGGGAACAAAGCTGCAAACAAAGACCCAACAGCGGTCATCACCGTTACCACAAGGAGCGAAAAGGACCAGCCCTCGCGACCTAGGTGGTTCATAAACAGCGCCGAAATCAACGCCACGGCTGCAACGGCACTCAAGCCAAGACCAATCCAGGTGAAGTGCGCGAGCAGTGTCCAGATCAAGAAACCGGCAGCAAGAACCGTGGCTACGATTCCAACCTTGGTTCCTAGAGCACGTGCTCGATCACGAACGTCACCCTCAGTCTTCAAGCTGATGAACACCAAACCATAGGTAAAGAACAAGGTCAGAGTAACCAAACCACCGAGCAAACCGTATGGGTTCAACAGGGTTAGGAGGTTACCGGTGAAGATGTGCTGCTCATTTAGAGGCACACCCTGAACGATGTTGCTGAAGGCGGTTCCCCAAAGCAGAGCTGGCACAGCCGACCCGATGAAGATCATCCAGTCGAAGGTGTTCTTCCACTTCTGTGTTTCGCCCTTACCGCGGTATTCGAAGGCAACGCCTCTAGCAATTAGTGCCGCCAACATGAGCAGAAGGGCTAGGTAGAAGCCACTGAACAACGACGCGTACCATTCTGGGAAAGCGGCGAACAGGCTTGCACCAGCCACCAAAACCCAGGTCTCATTCATGTCCCAAACCGGACCAATGGTGTTGATCACGACTCTGCGATCGATGTCATCACGGCTAACGAATGGGATTGCCATTCCAACGCCGAAGTCGAATCCATCGAGCACAAAATATCCGATGAAGAGCACGCCTACTACTAGGAACCAAATTTCATTTAGTTGCATTTTCTATTTCCTCGATTCTTAGTAAGCAACGGTTAGTTTGTCGGCGTCTTTGTTTTCAGCAACAAGTTCGTCGTTAGGGCCCTGCTTGACGGCCTTCATTAGAAGCTTGAATTCAACTACCGCTAGGACTCCGTATAGCAAGGTAAAGACAATGAGCGAAATCAACACGTCGCTGGCAGCCACACCCGGAGAAACTCCATCGGCGGTCTTCATGAGTTTGAAAACGATCCATGGCTGGCGACCCATCTCGGTAAACATCCAACCAACCGCAATTGCCAAGAGAACCATAGGCGACATCCAAATGGCGGTGTTCCACTGCCACTTGCGAAGCTCAAGGTTACCCTTACGAGTTAGCCATAATCCAACCAATGCGATCAGCATTGCTGCTGCCCCAAGGCCGATCATCCAGCGGAATGCCCAATAGGTTAGCCAAATGATTGGCATGTATTCACCCGGACCATAGAGCGCGGTGTACTGAGCCTGTAGATCATTCAAACCTTCCACCTGGCCATCGAGGGTATGGGTTGAAAGGAATGAAAGCAGGTTTGGAATACGAATCGAGAACAACTCGGAGTGACCGTCTGGGGTTCCCCAGGTGAAGATCGAGAACGATGCGTTCTTCGTGGTTTCGTACAGTGCCTCGGCAGCTGCCATCTTCATAGGCTGAGTCTTCACCATGGCTAGACCTAGCCCGTCACCCGAAAGTAGAGTTCCGAAGCCTCCGGCTAGAACGGTCCAGAGACCAAGCTTTAGCGAAGTCATCATCGAAGCCACATATTGCTTGCGCTTTAGGTGATAAGCCGAGATGCCCACCAATAGAGCTCCCGCCATCATGATCGATGCGGTGATCGTGTGCGGGAACTGATTTAGTGCCACGACGTTGGTAAGAACAGCGCCGATGTCGGTTAGTTCTGCACGGTTCTTGGCCTCATTGATTTCAAAACCAACTGGGTTTTGCATGAATGAGTTTGCAGCCAGGATGAAGTAAGCCGATAGCCAAACACCGAGCACGGTGATCCAAATGGTTGCCAGGTGAATCTTCTTTGAGAGCCGCCCCCAACCGAAGATCCAGAGACCGATAAAGGTTGACTCGAAGAAGAAGGCCAACAAACCTTCCATCGCTAGCGGAGCTCCGAAAATATCTCCAACGAATCTCGAGTAGTCGGACCAGTTCATACCGAACTGGAATTCCTGGACGATTCCCGTAACCACACCCATGGCGAAGTTGATTAGGAACACCTTTCCAAAGAACTTGGTGAGTCTAAGGAACTTCTCATCCCCCGTCTTGGTCCAGATAGTTTGCAATATCGCAACCAGAAGCACCATTCCAATGGTGATTGGCACGAATAGGAAGTGATAGACAGTGGTGAGTCCGAACTGCCATCGCGATAGGTCTAACGTAGACAAAATCGCACCTTTCTGAACGGTCTCTCATTCCGTTCGCTTTCAGTTTCCTCTCAGACTTCACAAAAATCTACAAAGGTAAGCCTTACTTCGTTCGCTTCCAAACGATTTTTTCAAGGATTATCCTTGAAGCATGTGCGGACGTTTCGTGGTTGCTAAGACCGTTGGTGAGATTCTCACTATTTTTGAAGCCGATGAAATCGTGGGTGAGGTTCCGGGTATCAGCTACAACGTTGCCCCAACCCAGCCAATTGCGATCATTGTTGACCGCTCGTTTGAAAAGGCCCCGGACGGTTCGCCGATTGGCGAACTTCACCGCGAGATCCATTCGGCCAGATGGGGTCTGGTTCCGCGTTGGGCCAAAGATGCCGCCGGCGCTCCCCTGATCAACGGCCGCATTGAAACTATCTTGGAAAAGCCTTCTTTCAAAGACTCGGTGGTCCGCCGCCGTTGCGTGATTCCAGCCAGCGGCTATTACGAGTGGCAGGTAAAGGAAGATGGCAGCAAACAGCCGTTCTACATCCACGCCGGCGATGAAGGAATGTTTGCCTTAGCCGGTCTTTACGAATGGTGGAAAAACCCTGCCGACGGGCAGTGGCTTCTATCTGCAACCACGCTCACCAAGCACACGGCACCTGAGCTAGCTCATATCCACGACCGCAACCCCGTACTACTCACCCCGGACACCTTCGATGCCTGGATCGACCCACACATCGAAGGCGAGGCGAGCCTCCTAGAGGCAATAGCCGAAGGCTCAGACAACGTGATGCAAGAGGTTCTATTCCAGCCGGTTAGCCAAGAAGTAGGCAAGGTTCGGGTCAACAATCCAGACCTAATTAAATCCATTTAGGCGACACGCCGTATCCGATTTGCAATGTCGTAGCCCTTTCCTACACTCTTGATATTCGAACAATTGTTCGAATGACTTGAGGGAAGGATGCGAATGATTCGCGTAGACGAAAGCGTCGCTGTAGCAGTAAATGGCGATGGCGAGCCAATCGGTTTCAAGTGGCGTAATGCCAACTTCCTGGTGGCCAATAAACCGCTGCGCTGGTACGCGCGAAAAGAGTGGTGGATCGAAGCAGCTAGGGCCACCAAAGGAATCGGGACCGAAATCATGGAGGTCGAGATGTGGCGCCTGCTCGCCAGCGACCTGGGCAAGCAGAGCTGCTTGGAATACGAACTGATTCACAGCGTAAGCAATAACGACTGGCGTCTAATTCTGGTTTACCCGTGACCTTCACCCACCTAAACGTGGCCTCTGCGTTCTCCGGCCATTTCGGAGTTACCAGACCCGAATTACTTGCTGAAGCCGCGGCTGCTAGGGCCGAGCGCGCACTGGCGGTTACCGATCGGAACGGGCTTTACGGGGCGGTCAAACACATCGGCGCCTGCCTGAAGCTTGGAATCAAGCCCATCGTGGGGGTTAGCCTGGCAATTCTCGACGAATCAGACTCCCCCTTGGCTCGATGCGTGGTGCTCGCCCACGGCGGAGATGGCGGCATTGGCTGGTCGGCGCTTTGTCGCGTGGTTTCGGCGGCGAATACCACCAAACGCAAGGAAGCTGGAATTCGGCTCAGTGAACTATCGAAACTAATCCACCGCGACGGACTCACGGTAGCAACGGTGCTACTCGGGCCAGATAGCGACTTCGGACGCTCGGTGCTCTCCGAGGATCGCAGGCACTCGGCTGGTCTACTGATCAATTGGCTTCGTGCGCTACCTGGAAAAGGTGCTCTTGCAGTCGAGATCGTTACCCATCTAACCAAACCTGGGCTTCCCTACTCCCTCACTCAGGCCAGACGCATGCTTCAACTTGCCGATAACCTTGGCGTACCAACCGTGCTCACCAATGCGGTTCGCTATCTGGAACCAGACGACGCCATCACCGCCGACGTACTAGATGCCGCTAGACATCTGGAACCGCTGGGCAGTTTCGAACCGCAACCGAATGCTCAGGCCTGGCTAAAGCCAGCCAAACTAATGCACAAGCTCGCCCTAGAAATCACCGAGGACAAGACGCGTGCGAAGAAACTACTCGACACCACCGAATTACTGGCGGTGCGATGCGAACTCAATCCGGAGCAAGACTGCGGGTGGGGTAAACCGAAGACCCCCGAAAAGGCACTGCTCGGGATCGAGGGAAACCCATTTGAAGTGCTCTGGCAGAAGGCTCATGCGGCAATCGATTGGCGCTACCCGCAGGCTTCCGAAAAGAAACTCATCGACGTTCGCCACCGACTCAGCAAAGAGCTAATCACCATCAACAAGTTGGGTTTTGCAACCTATTTCCTTACCGTCGCCGACGTTGCCCAGATGATCCGTGACATGCGGATTCGAATTGCCGCTCGCGGTTCAGGAGCCGGGTCACTCACCAACTACCTGCTCGGCATCAGCGGGGTTGACCCGATCGAACACGACCTGCTCTTCGAACGCTTTCTATCCACCGAGCGCTCGAGCCTGCCAGATATAGATATCGACGTTGAATCGGCCAGACGCCACGATATCTACAGGGCAATCTTCCGCCGCTACGGTTCGGAGAGAGTGACCCTGCTCTCGATGCAGTCCACCTACCGCGGTCGCGGAGCGATGCGCGATTCTGGTCTCGCGCTCGGCTTGGAAGATGAAGAGATAGACGAAATTGCAAAGAACATGTGGCGATTCAGTGCCCGCAGTTTTCGAGCCGCCACCGGAACCAAACCCGAACTCGCAAAACTCAGCCAGGCGCTCGAGGAAGACCGAAAACTGAATCTTCTGGTCGACATCACCGAACGCCTAGATCGGCTCCCCAGACACATCTCAATGCACCCCTGCGGGGTGATTCTTGGCGATGGAAACCTACTGAACCTCACCCCGGTGGAAACCAGCGGCATGGGCCTGCCAATGAGTCAATACGACAAAGACGACATGGACCCGATGGGCATGCTCAAGCTAGACGTCCTAGGGGTTCGAATGCAGAGCGCCATGGCCTACGCGGTCCGTGAAATCGAAAAGACCACTGGTAACCATTTGGAACTCGACGACATTCCGAAGGACGATCCGGAAACCTTCAAACTAATCAGAACCACCAACACCCTCGGCATCTTTCAGATTGAGAGCCCTGGTCAACGCGAGTTAACCGGAAAACACCAACCGACCGAGTTCAACGACCTCACTATTCAAATTTCTTTGTTTCGCCCAGGTCCGATGAAGGGCAATATGATTGCCCCATACCTCGACGGACGTCACGGTTTTGCGAAACCCGAATATCTCCACCCGGATCTAAAACCGATTCTTCAAGAGACCTTCGGCGTGGTCATCTTCCACGAACACGTGCTCAGAATCTTCGACAAGATGACCGGCTGCGGGCTCGCCAAAGCCGACGAATTCCGCAGAAGCCTGGAAGACCCTAGGGTCGCAACCAGTGTTGAACGTTACTTCCGAACCCAGGCCGCGCTTCGCGGCTACGACCGGGAAACCATCGAAAAGGTCTGGGAAATTCTGGCTAGTTTCTCCAGCTTCGGATTCTGCAAGGCCCACGGCGCCGCGTTCGCGCTACCCACCTACCAGAGCGCCTGGCTCAAGACGCACTTCCCAACGGAGTTCATTGCCGGGCTACTGACCCACGACCCTGGAATGTATCCGAGACGCCTACTACTCGCCGAGGCCAGAAGACTCGGTGTCCATATTTTGCCGATCGACGTAAATCACTCCACCGATGAATTCCTAGTCCAACCGGTTCCTGGCACCACCAAATTCGGAGTTCGTATGGCGCTGGCCGATGTTCGCGGGGTGTCCGAAAACGAGGTCAAACGAATCATCGAGGCTCAACCGTTTAGCGACATCGCAGATTTCTACCTGCGCGCCAAACCATCCCGCAAGACCCTACAAAACCTTGCGATGGTCGGCGCCCTGGACTCTCTCGCCGCGAACAGCGGCCACCACCGAGGCGATGTGTTGCAACGCGTTAAGGAACTTAACCTACTGAAGAACCGGCCTAAGGAAGATCCAGACCAATTCACATTCGACTTCGACTTGAAAGAGCAACTACCCAGCGGCGAAAAACCGACCAAAGAAGAGCAGCTAAGCGCCGAACTAGCGATCCTAAAGATGGATGTGACCGAACATCAGATCGAGCAATACAAACCGATGCTCGAGGCCATGGGAGTGGTCTACTCCGATGAACTACTAAGCCTGCGCAACAAGTCGGAGGTTCTGATTGCAGGAGTTCGAGTAGCCACTCAAACACCGCCAATGCGTTCCGGAAAACGAGTGGTGTTCATCAGCCTCGACGACGGGCGTGGAACCTCCGACGCAACATTCTTCGACGAAGCGCAATCACGGACCAGCCACATCCTGTTCAACACTCGCCTGCTGTTGATTTCCGGAAAGACCCGAAGAACCGGCGTCAAAGGAGTCTCGCTAATGGCGGAGAACGCTTGGGATCTTAGAGAACTTTGGAACCAGTGGGTTAAGCAGCCTGAATCGATCGCTTCGAGAGGCCCATAAAGTACCCAGCAATCTTCTGATCGACCGGAGTTTCCGGGTTAGTCGAAGCGCCAAGGGTGATGAACAACGGAGTGAAGTGCTCCACGGTTGGGTGGGCATAAGGCATTCCAGGAGCCTGGGTCTTGTAGTTGATCAAAGAATCAACATCGCCCTTTTGCATCGCCTCCAAAGACCAGGCATCAAATTCGGCCGACCATGCGGGCGCATCGGCATTCACTCGCCAGTCGCGAATGAAAGGAAGCCCGTGCGTCAAGAATCCGGAACCAATAATCAAAACACCCTGATCGCGAAGCGGCTTGAGTCTGGCGCCAATCTCCATGAGCTTGACCGGATCATGCGTTGGCATAGAAAGCTGAATCACTGGGATATCGGCGTCCGGGTACATGACCTTGAGCGGAACCCAGGCGCCGTGATCAAGCCCACGGCTTTGGTGGCGGTGCAGTGGCTCATTGTCTGGCATCATCGAGGCAACGAGGTCCCCCAGCCAACCAGCATCAGGAGTTTCGTACTTCATGTTGTAGAACTTCGGTGAAAAACCACCAAAGTCGTAAATCAATGGAGTGTTAGCAGCCGTTGCAGAAATTGAAATCGGAGCTGATTCCCAGTGGGCAGAAACAATGACGATGCCCTTTGGTTTTCCAACCGAAGCCGACCACTTAGCCAACTGGCTCATCCAGAGTTCATCGTCTAGAAGCGGTGGAGCTCCATGGGAAAGGTAAAGTACCGGCTGCTTTTCGCTCATACGCTTAAGTAAAGCACACCTTTACTAAAACTTAGAATCAAATTCCTCAAGAATCAAAATCGTGCCCGAAGCCCCTACGCGAGTGGCACCTGCCTCGACCATGTCGATAAGTTGATCAAGGGTACGAACTCCCCCGGATGCCTTAACCCCAAGCTCAGGAACAGTCTTGGCCATAAGCGAAACGGTGTGAACTGTTGCCCCACCAGAAGCGAAGCCGGTCGAGGTCTTCACATAGCCTGCACCAGCATCCCGTGAGAGTTCACAGGCTCTAACAATTTGCTCATCGGTCAATTCCGAGGTCTCCAGGATGACCTTTAGGAGAGCACCATCGGCTGCTTCGACCACTGCCTTGATGTCTTCAAGCACCAAATCATCGCGACCTTCAATGAGATGCCCAATGTGAATCACCATGTCGATTTCGGTGGCGCCCTGCGATACCGCCAGCGAAGTCTCAAATGCCTTGACGTACGATTCATTGGTACCGTGCGGGAAGCCAATCACAGTAGCCAAGCCCACCGTTGAATCGCCCAGCAGTTCCTTAGCCAAAACCATGTCGGATGGGCGGAAACAGACCGCAGCCACACTTGCCTTCAGCGCAACAGCAACCGCTGCACGAATGTCATCGGAGGAAGCAGCCGGCTTCAAAACGGTGTGATCAATAAAACCAGCAATTTGTTCACGAGTGTATCCGCGGTAATTCATGGCTCAAGTCTAAGTTTGAAACATGCGAATCACCGTGCATGTAAAGCCAGGCTCCAAGAAAGGCCCGCTAGTCGAAGAACTCGACGGCGTACTTACGGTCTTCGTTCCAGAACGCGCAGTTGACGGTAAGGCTAACGAAGCGGTACTTAAGCTTCTCGCTGAGCATTTGCAAACCAAGCCAAAGAACCTAACACTAGAGGCTGGCTTCACCAGCAAAATAAAACGATTCAGATTGGACGACTAATGAAAATCGCAATGGCATCGGATCACGCCGGTCTCGAATTGAAGAAAACCATCGCAAAGCTGCTTGAGAGCATGGGCCACACTGTTGAAGACTTCGGAACCCACACCTCGGATGCGGCTGATCTCCCCGACCACGTTTACCCAGCCGCCCTTGCGGTCTCAAATGGAGAATGCGAACGTGGAATCTTCGTGGATGGCGTTGGCTACGGTTCCGCGATGATTGCCAACAAGGTGAAGGGTGTCTTCGCTGCCGTTTGCCAGGATCCGTTCTGCGCCCAATTAGCACGTAGCCACTCCGACACCAACGTGCTTTGCATCGGCGGAAAGATCATCGGCGAAGCCATCGCTCTGGAGATCGTTAAAGCGTGGATGACCACCGAATGGATGGGCTTATCCGAAGAAAAGTACGCCAGACGAGTTCGTAAGGTTCAGGAAATCGACGCCAAGCACTGCAGCTAGCAGCGCCAATAACCGCTCACGTGGTGCCAACCACGCCAGTATCCGTTGACCCAAGTGCAGCCTCCGCCACCACCGGAAACGCTTCCGCCACTGTCATTGTCACCGCGTGCATCGGATTTACCCCAAAAGGCAATAAACGTCTTGTCCCCTTCACGAAGACATGATTTCATCACTGGAACACCTGAGCGGCGAGCCTGGTTAGCAGCTTTCAACATTCTTGCGGCGTACTGCTTGTCTAGCGCGGCATCACCTAAGAAACTCTTGTCAATCTTGTATTTCTGCATGGTTGGTTTCACGTAATCAGGTGCCAACTTGTAAACCGAGGAATCCACCGTCCATAGACCGGTCTTTACTAGTTGCTCATTTACCGAATTGACTGGAGGATTCCCTTCGGTGAAAGCGCCAACAGAGTCAATCTTGTGGAAAAAATAGCTGGTTTCTTCATAGCCCGAGCCATCCAACACCAAACTAACCGGTTGACCAATTGGAAGCAGTTGTTGTTTTACTTCCGATGCGGTTTTGTGATTAGCGTCCAACTCATCATCGGTGAAATCACAATCAGAACCGTCAGCGGTCGGTTCGATCTGCGCTAGTTGCATTTCCTTTACACCTAGGGTCGTCATCACTTGCACGACCTTCAAGTCACTCTTCACATAACCGGTGTATCCGAATACCCATCCTTCGGCCAGTTCCTGCCCGTATTCGTAAGACTTAGGTTCCCAATCGCCGGCACTAATTTTCTGAGTGCCCAATCGAAATGGGTTTGTCTTTGCGGCACAGCTTGAGGAAGTCACTAACTTCAGATCCAACTGCCAAGAGGTTCCATCAATGGCAGCCCCGACGGGATATGTCTGCGTACAAACGTAAAGACCCGCCAGTTTGTCAGTCTCGTCCTTGGTGTAATAGATGTCGTCTAACTCACCGCTCACCTCTTGAAAGAACTGCGGGTAGTAGCCGGACTTTTCCGCCAACTCGATAGCGTCAACGGCGGATATGCCAACCAAATCTGGCATCTGACCGATACCCAAGAAGCGAGCGGTGACATCATCTGGCTTTGGGGTCTCATCTACTCCAGGTGTGTCCCCAGAGTTCGTTGATGGCGCCGTGGTGAAGGTAGGAATTGGTAGGTTCACTGCGGTTGGCGAAGCCAACAAGAGACTGGCAATGATTGCCACGATAAATGCCCACATAAGAACTCACCCCACTGCCTTCTAGTTTGCACCAAAGAAAAGCAAAGAGCCGCTCATTTGAGCGGCTCTTTGTTGGTGGACCTGAGGGGACTTGAACCCCTGACCCCCTGCATGCCATGCAGGTGCGCTACCAGCTGCGCCACAGGCCCGGATTGATGCCAGGCAACTTCTCTACTTTACTACAAAGTTATTCGGTGATGTCGAGTTGTACCGAAGGACAACCGCCAAACAGTCTTTCGTGGGTGTAGTACATACGTTCTTCGTCGTGCATTACATGCACGGCCAGATCGCCGAAGTCGAGAAGAATCCAGCGACTCAGGGTCTTTCCTTCGCGGCGACGCGCCTCCACACCAACCTCTTGTAGCTTTTCTTCGATTTCGTCTGCGATGGCGGCAACCTGACGCTCGTTCTTGCCGGTGACCCAGAGGTAGATATCATTGAGTGGCGTAACCGAGGTTACGTCGATGGCAACAAGCTGCTCTCCAAGTTTGTCGGCGGCAGCCTGAGCGGCGATGTTGGTCAGCTTGATAGCTTCGGCGGTTGCAGTCATGTTTCCTTAGATGAGTTTGAACATCGACGCGGCAATTACCAGCGCACCGAGTGTTACCAAAAGTATTGAAGTGGTTGCGAGCAGAATAGTTTGGCCTTCGCTGCGGCGATTCTTGATTGGTAGAACGCCCACCTTGGCACTGGAATTCACAACCGAGCCAGAGCGGATTGGTGGGATTCCGCCAGTGGTCTCATCACCCATGTCGGCGATGATTGCGCTCTCGTCGATCTCTTCGACGGTGTTGGTAATAATCGGTATGCTTCCGGTGTTGTTCAAGATCGGAATATCTATCGCACCGGTTTTTAGTACTTCGCCGGTGCCGGTAAAGATCTCGTCATTCAGGGCGTCTGGAATTTCAGCAAATTGAATCGAATTAGTTTGAGGTTCCTTGAAGATTGTTGAAGCAAATTCAACTTCCTCTCCCTCTTCTTCAACCTCATCGATTACCTCAGGAAGCTCTACTTGCTGAACTAGCGGTTCAGCAGGTGCTACTGGCGCCACGATGGTTGGAGTTGGCGTGGAAGGCTCATCGGCCATCATCGCTTCCCAGAGTTCGTAGTCTTCGTTTTGCAATTACTTCACCATGTATAACTTGTGCTTACCAATATATTGGACCACACCGTCGGGTACTAGATACCAAACCGGTTCACCCTTGGCAACTCGGGCTCTGACGTCGGTTGACGAAATGGCTAGCGCCGGGATTTCAAGAACGCTAATGGCACCCTCGGGAGCCTTAGGAAGCTCAAGTTTGTGACCTGGTCGAGTTACGGCAACGAAATGTGCCAACGGCCAAAGCTTCTCGTGGTCTTTCCATTCCAGGATTTGCTTCACGGCATCTGCACCGGTGATGAAGAATAGCTCGGCATCCGGAAACGACGCTTTGATGTCTCGAAGGGTGTCTACGGTAAAGGTTGGGCCGTCACGATCGATGTCAACGCGACTTACTGTGAATCGCGGGTTAGATGCGGTTGCAATCACCGACATTAGATAGCGGTGCTCAGAATCGGTTACGTCGCCCTTTTGCCAAGGTTGACCGGTGGGAACGAACAAAACTCCGTCGAGTTTAAAAGCTGAAGCAACCTCGCTGGCTGCCACGAGGTGTCCGTGGTGAATCGGGTCAAACGTGCCACCCATCACTCCCAGACGTGTCATGGGCAATCACCTAGCGCGCAAATGCGGCTTAGTGGTGACCCTTCGACTTGTCGGTCTTGTGCGAGTTGCGGTTAGAAACGTCGCGGTACGACCAGGTGACCCAACCTAGCAATAAAAAAATGCTCATGGCGATTACGCCGAAGATTACGGTTGGAAAAGGTGGAACCCAGTCGGTTGCAACTTCTGCTAAGTTCTGCATTTAGTCTCCTGTTTGACTTACTTCTCTAGTTTAGGCGCGAACCTGACCGTTTCCGCGAATCAACCACTTAGTACTGGTCAATTCTTGGAGTCCCATAGGGCCGCGAGCATGAAGTTTTTGGGTTGAAATTCCCACTTCGGCACCGAATCCGAATTCACCACCATCGGTGAATCGAGTAGATGCGTTCACCAACACGGCAGCCGAGTCAACTTCAGCGAGGAAACGCTCTGCGTTATCCATGTTTTCGGTGATGATCGACTCGGTGTGGTGAGTTGAATACTTGTTTATGTGTTCGATTGCCTCGTCGAGGCTCTTTACGACCTTGACCGAGAGCTCCTGCGCCATGTACTCGGTTGACCAATCTTCTTCGGTAGCCGGAATCACCGAAGGTTCAATTTGAGCAACTTTCTCATCGCCGTGTAGCACTACGTTCTTTTCTGCAAGTTTCTCGAAGATCGCAGGCAGAAGCTTGTCGGCAACCTTTTCGTGAACAAGCAGAGTTTCAAGAGAATTGCAAACACTCACGCGCTGGGTCTTGGAGTTGAATACGATATCTACAGCCCAGTCGGCTCGTGCGGTCTCGTCTAGGAACAGGTGGGTAACCCCGGCACCAGTTTCGATGACCGGGACCTTCGACTCCTCAATAACGGTTTTGATTAGGTTCGCCGATCCACGAGGAATGAGCACGTCGATGAAGCCACGAGCTTGCATCATGGCGGTTGCACCTTCACGTCCAAAGTCATCCACGGTCTGAACGGCGTTTCTTGGAAGGCCAACCTCTTCGAGAGCGTCTTGTAATAGCTTGACCAGGACACGGTTGGTGTTTTCGGCAGCGGTTCCACCGCGCAAAACAATGGCATTACCGGTCTTGATGGCCAGAGCGGATAAGTCGACGGTTACGTTAGGACGAGCCTCGTAAATTGCTCCAATAACACCAAACGGCACGCGAACCTCACTCAGGTCAAGCCCATTTGGAAGAACGTTGTGACGAACTACTTCGCCGACCGGATCCTTGAGTGAAACCACCTGTGAAACTGCGTTGGCAAGCGAGATGATGCGTTCCTGGTTCAGCATCAAGCGATCAAGAAGGCCATCGCCGATCTGATTAGCGATGCCGTTCTCGATGTCTTTGCGGTTCGCAGTAATGATTTCGTCGGCACGAATTTCCAGCAATTTGGAAATGGCTCGAAGCGCGTCATTCTTTTCACTAGTCTTGGCTACACCCATTGCGGTGTAGGAGTCCTTGGCTAGCTTTATGAGATCGATTGCCGACATGTTCTAAGCCTAATCTTCGATTTGTTCGAACCAGGTGCCAACGCGTTCGCCAGCCAGAGCTGCGGAAACCTTGTTGGTATCGGTAAGTAGCACCGGAATACCGTTCTTGTTGGCTAGCTTCGCGGCGCTTACCTTGGTGCGAGCTCCCCCGGTTCCGAAGCCGGTCGAGGTGTCGCCAATCTGAATGCCCGAAAGATCGTCCTCGAAGGTTACCCATTCGATTCGCTGAGCACCGGCGTCCTTCGGAGGCCGGTCGTAGAGTGCATCGATGTCGCTCAACAAAATCAAAACGTCGGCGTTTAGAAGAATTGCAACCTGTGCGGCGAGGTTGTCGTTGTCACCGAAACGAATTTCTTGGGTGGCGACGGTGTCATTTTCATTGACGATTGGAAGCACTCTAAGTTCTAATAATCTGTCCATCGCAGCCTTGGCGTTGGCTTTGGTCTCCTGCCCCTCAAGATCCGCTGTGGTGAACAGCACCTGACCGGCAACGATTTTCGACTTCTCGAGCTCGGTTTGGTATCGAGTAATTAGGCGGCTTTGACCCACCGAGGCCAGTGCCTGGCTAGTTGCAAGATCATCTGGTTTTGATTCCAGGTTAAGTAGTGGCATTCCGGTTGCAATGGCACCAGAGGAAACGAGAACAACCTCACTGCCACGCTGGTGAGCTGCGGCCAGCGCCTCTACAAGAACTTCAAGTTGGTTGGCGTTGACACCACTTATCGAAGACGAACCGACCTTGACCACGATTCGCTTTGCGGTTGGGATTTCACGTGCGTCGAAGATGGCCATTAGCTCTTACCGTCAATCTCACGATCCACGTTCCACTTACCGGCGCGACGTTCCTTTTCGAACTCGTCGCGTAGCGCGGCACGCTGATCCATCATGTCTTGATATTCTTCGCGACGTTCCTTGGTGGTACGTCGATCATTCGTGTCTAGTCGGGCATCGGTTCCGCGAGGCCCGGAAATGATTTCGGCTGCAGAATTGATGGTGGGCTCCCAATCGAAGACCACGCCATTTCCGGTTCCGATCACCACGGTGTCACCCGCTACAGCACCAGCCTTGAACAAGGCGTCTTCGATTCCTAGTTTGGCGAGGCGATCGCCAAGATAACCAACGGCTTCTTCGTTACCGAACATCGTCTGAGCAACCCAACGCTCTGGCTTAGCGCCAACGATACGGTAGGCAACCTCGTCGACCCAGTGTTCCTTGGTGACGGTGAATTCCTTCTCGCCACTGCGACGTTTCTGCTGCATAAGCTGAACGATCTGGCGAGGCGGAGTGGTCTCAATCAGGGTCTTGCGGTGCTCTTCGACGAGCGAGGCAAGTGCGTAGTTGAGCTCACGAAGACCCTCACGGCTTGCTGCCGAAACCTCGAATACCTGATAACCGCGAGCCTCAAGCTCAGGCTTCACAAACTCGGCAAGTTCCTTAGCGTCAGGCACGTCGATCTTGTTTAGAGCAATCAACTGTGGGCGTTCCGTTAGCGGAATCTGACCTTCAGGAACCTGGTACTCGCGCAGCTCGTGGAGAATCTTGTCTAAGTCAGAAATTGGGTCGCGGCCAGGTTCGAGAGTGGCACAGTCGAGCACGTGCAGTAGCGCCGCACAGCGTTCAACATGGCGAAGGAACTCGAGCCCAAGACCCTTACCCTTGCTAGCACCCTCGATGAGCCCAGGAACGTCGGCAATCGTGTATCGGCTCTCCCCTGCCTGAACCACACCTAGGTTTGGGTGCAGCGTCGTAAATGGGTAATCAGCAATCTTTGGGCGAGCAGCCGACATGGCCGCAATCAGACTCGACTTACCAGCGCTTGGGTAACCAACCAACGCCACATCTGCAACGGTCTTTAGTTCCAGAATGATGTTGCCTGACCAACC
The DNA here is from genome assembly GCA_041181585.1 of Actinomycetota bacterium. GTDB lineage: Bacteria > Actinomycetota > Actinomycetes > Actinomycetales > Microbacteriaceae > Rhodoluna. The sequence continues at coordinate 11,081 of JBEGPG010000010.1, read as the reverse complement.
AGGTACACCCAAAAGGGCGAATCCTGGAGCCTTGCGCTTGGAACTTGCCAGAGCTGCGTTTCCAAGACCACCCTGACCGCCTTCGGCAACCAGGAGAGTCATGCCTGCTTGGTCGAGGTCCGCAATCAGATTTCCCTTAGCATCCTTAACCACGGTTCCAACTGGCACCGGCAGAACTACGTCTTTACCAGTTGCGCCATTACGGAAATCACCGGCACCATCGGAACCGTCGCCACCTTGCTGGTTTGGACGGAAGTGGTACTCGAGTAGCGTGGTTACGTCTGGATCTGCAACAAGGCTGATTGAGCCGCCATCACCGCCATCGGCACCATCTGGGCCAGCAAGTGGCTTGAACTTCTCACGTTTGATGGAAACACAACCGTCGCCACCATTACCAGCGCGCAAGTGAAGCGTCACCTGATCAACGAATTGAATCATTTAGCTTCACCTCTCTAAAAAAGATAGAAGGCGAGCCTATTGGCCCGCCTTCAAAAACCTTGTCTTTCGACTAAGCCGCAACGATGTTTACGACTCGGCGGCCACCCTTGGTACCGAATTCAACGGCACCGGCTGCAAGAGCGAACAAAGTGTCGTCCTTACCGCGACCAACGTTAACACCCGGGTGGAAGTGGGTTCCGCGCTGACGAACGATGATCTCGCCTGCGTTTACAACCTGGCCAGCGTAACGCTTCACGCCTAGACGCTGTGCGTTTGAGTCGCGACCGTTACGGGTCGAGCTAACACCTTTTTTGGAAGCCATTTTTGCTCAGTCCTTACTTGATCTCGGTAACCTGAACGCGAGTCAGGTCCTGGCGGTGACCCTGACGAGTCTTGTATCCGGTCTTGTTCTTGTACTTCTGGATAATGATCTTTGGACCACGTAGGTCGCCTAGAACCTTAGCCGAAACCTTTACCTTAGCCAGTGCTGCTGCATCGGTGGTGACCTTGTCGCCGTCTACGAGAAGTAGGGCTGGAAGGGTGATGGTCTCACCTTCGGCCGACTTTAGACGGTCAAGGGTCACGATGGTGCCAACCGACACCTTCTCCTGGCGAGCGCCAGAGCGAACTACTGCGTAAACCACGGTTTTACCTTTTCTTGAAAGACTTTGTATCAGCCCGCGAATACACAGCGGGCAACTACTCAACTTTACAGGCTACAAGCCTGCGAGTCAAACAGCTTTACTCAGACTTTTCAGTTTCTTCCTTTGGGGTAACGATGCCACCGGAGGTGACTCGCTTTGATTTCTTCTTAGTTGAACCAGGCTCGGCTGGTTCCGGTAGAGCTTCAAGCACGGCATCGAGCGAGACCTCGTCGGCTGGCGCCGCCACGTCGTGGTCGCCGATGGTACTGGCTGCGATCTTGGCAACTACCGAGTTAATCTGTACTGCGCTCTCGGCGGTAACCACCTTGGCAACCTCTTGCTTAGGTGGCTGGTTCTTGTTCTTCTTACCCTTGCCGCCACTCTTTGCCTGAGGCTCTGCAGACTCAACCGGCGCACGGTTAGCACGCATGTGCGGCTCATGGTGAACGATCACACCGCGTCCGGCACAGATGTCGCAAGCCTCGCTGAAGGTTTCGAGTAGCCCGATGCCCAGCTTCTTACGGGTCATCTGTACCAGACCTAGCGAGGTAACCTCTGCAACCTGGTGCTTGGTGCGGTCACGGCTTAGGCATTCCATCAGGCGACGCTGAACGAGGTCGCGGTTTGACTCCAGGACCATGTCGATGAAGTCGATGACGATAATTCCACCGATGTCTCGAAGGCGTAGCTGACGAACCACTTCTTCTGCTGCCTCAAGGTTGTTCTTGGTTACGGTCTCTTCGAGGTTTCCACCCGAACCAACAAACTTTCCGGTGTTCACGTCGACCACGGTCATGGCCTCGGTTCGGTCAATGACCAAGGAACCACCCGAAGGCAGGTAAACCTTGCGCTCGAGGGCCTTGTAGATCTGCTCACCCACGCGGTACTCATCGAAGATGTCGCGATCTTGGGTGTAGTTCTCAACGCGCTCAAGTAGATCCGGTGCTACTGCAGCTAGGTAAGCCTCGATGGCTTCACGAGCATCATCACCCGAGATCACTAGTTTCTGGAAGTCTTCGTTGAAGACGTCACGAATGATCTTGATCAAGAGATCTGGCTCGCTGTGAAGCAGTAGCGGAGCCTGCGACTTCGCCACCTTCTTCTGGATGTCTTCCCACTGCTTCTGGAGGCGCTGCACGTCGAGAGTCAATTGCTCCTCGGTGGCACCCTCGGCAGCGGTACGAACGATCACACCAGCATCTTCTGGAAGGATCTCCTTCAAGATTCGCTTTAGACGGGTACGTTCGGTTTCAGGAAGTTTGCGTGAGATTCCGTTCATGCTGCCGTTTGGTACGTAAACCAAGTAACGACCAGGTAGCGACACCTGCGAGGTGAGACGAGCACCCTTCTGCCCTACCGGATCCTTGGTTACCTGAACCAGGACGGTGTCGCCGGACTTGAGAGCTAGCTCGATGCGTCGTGGCTGGTTACCGGTCTCGGCCAACTCCCAGTCGACTTCTCCGGAGTACAAAACTGCGTTGCGGCCTCGACCGATGTCAACGAAGGCAGCCTCCATGCTCGGAAGCACGTTCTGAACCTTGCCCAGATACACGTTTCCGATTAGCGAGGCTTCCGAAGACTTGGCAACGTAGTGTTCCACGAGGATCTTGTCTTCGAGCACACCAATCTGAATCTTGCCGTCTTTCGAACGCACGACCATGGTGCGATCCACAGCTTCTCTGCGGGCGAGGAATTCACTCTCGGTAACGGTGTTACGTCGACGTCCGGCATCGCGGCCATCGCGGCGTCTCTGCTTCTTGGCCTCTAGTCGAGTTGAGCCGCGAACCTTCTGTGGCTCGTTGCTTGGCTCCTTCGGTTCGCGAGGAGTGCGAACCTTTACCACTGCGTTTGGTGCCACCTCACCAGGAATGTCTTCACCCGAACGGCGACGCGTGCGACGGCGAAGGTGCGACTCGTCACTTGGCTTTTCATCAAGTGGCTTTCCGCGCTTAGGGTCGATTACTGGGGTTGGAAGATCTGGCGCCATAAACAGTAGCGATGTTGCGGAAACCGGGGCTGCCACCTCTGGCTTTGCTTCTGCTTCAGCCTTCGGCTTACGTGAACGCGTTGGTTTCTTTACTTCAACGGTTTCGGTTTCGGTAGTTTCTACCTTGTCCTGGTCGGCCTTTTTTCTAGCCATTGGATGCTCTCCATGCCGCTTTGTTTCTGGGCCACACTCACCATAAGCCAAAGCTCAAATCAATACGATCAACCCGAAATGAGTTGACCAAAACTTACACTCGAACTAACCTCGGCTGCCTCTTAGGTCTTACGCGGTCATCGGTTGGTTCGAAAAACTTCAGTCAATCGCGTGTGGTGCGATTTCTAGACTTATTCAAGTATGCCACGATGCGATACTTATTGGGTGAGCAACATTAGAACAAATGACGATTTCGTCGACAGCCCATCCAAGTCTTTCGCCTGGTATTCGATTCTTTTTGGAATCCTGGGATGGTTCGCTGCCTTCTCTCTAACGCTTGAACGCCTGCACGTAGCCGCCGACCCAAACGCCACGCTCAGCTGTGACATGAACATTTTCATTTCTTGCAAATCGGTCATGCTCACCGAACAGGCAAGACTGTTCGGATTCCCTAATCCACTGATCGGACTTGCCGGTTTTGTGGCACCAATTGCAGTCGGTGTTGCCGTGCTCGCTGGTGGGCGCTTCAAGTCTTGGTTCTGGCGCGTTTATCTAATCGGTTTGTCGATGGGATTTGTCTTCGTGCTTTGGCTATTCACCCAGAGCACCTATGTGATCCACGTGCTTTGCCCTTATTGCATGGTTGCTTGGATTGCCATGATTCCGCTGTTCTGGAAGACCTTCATCTGGGCTGGCGCCGAGGGAGTAATCGATGTTCCGGTTCGCGCCGTTGGTTGGTTTGTGCGCGCTCAGGACTTCACTTGGTTATTCACGCTCGGCACCGAGGCGTTAGCGCTTCTGGCCATCATCTTCTCGTTTTGGAATAGCTGGCACCTGCTGTTCAGCTAGAACCAGAGAGCCAGTTCTCTAGCCGCAGACTCTTCCGAGTCGCTTCCGTGTACAAGGTTCTGCTGAACCTTTAGACCCCAGTCTCGCCCTAAATCGCCGCGAATGGTTCCAGGAGCTGCAGTGGTTGGATCGGTTGCACCAGCAAGCGAACGGAAGGCTTCAATAACTCGGTCTCCCTCGAGGCGAATTGCTACGACCGGACCAGACATCATGAATTCAACCAGTGGCTCGTAGAAGTGCTTGCCGTGGTGCTCTGCGTAGTGCTGAGCTAGCAACTCTTGAGAAGCATGTACCAGACGAAGGTCGGCCACAATGTAGCCCTTCTGCTCACAGCGACGAATAATCTCACCGATTAGGTTTCGCTTTACGCCGTCTGGCTTTACCAATACCAAAGTTGCCTGGGTCATTTTTACTCCTCAATACCATTCTGTTCGCGAAGTACTCGATTTGCCGAATCGATAGTGGAACCGGCAATCATGGCCCAACCCCAAAGTCCAATGAAAATGAGGCTGAATACCAGTAACACGTAACCAAGCCAGTGGAATGGAATCATGGCGACCGAGATGCCAAAGACTAGAAGCTGCAGGAACCAACCGAAGCCATAGCTACCCGGCTTACCTAGAACTCCAGGCAATGCAATCATTACGATCGAGATGGCTAAACCAACCACCCAGACGGTCACGCCATCGGCAACTTTTAGACCGAATGCGGCCAGCATTCCGAAGAAAACTGCAAACGATTCGAAGGCGAGTGCCAGCGAACCTAGCGACCTTTTCGCCGATTTATTATTCATCTTCATCCTCCTGAATCGAGGCCAGGGCCTCTCCGACCACACTTAGCGATCCGGTTACAACAATTGCCTCAGGGTTGGCTTCCTGTGCTAACTGGATGGCGCGAGCCACCGAGCTGGCGGTAGCAACCTTTTCAGAACCCCAAAACTTTTGAGCCAACTCGGCTAGGTCTTCAACGTCTATTGAGCGATCCGATTTGGAAGCCGTGACGATAACCTCGTCGAATGAATCCTGCCAGGTCTGCAACATACTTTCGGCTTCTTTACCGGCGAGGATGCCGATAACACCGATTGCCTTTGGTGCACCAAAGTTTTCCTTGAGTGCCTTGGCTAAAGCTTTTGCTCCGTGTGGGTTGTGAGCTCCATCAACAATGGTCAGTGGTTCGCGACTGATTACCTGCAGGCGGCCTGGTGAGGCAACATCGGCAAAGGCCACGCGCACTATGTCGTCGAGGATTCGACGCTCTCCATTACCCAAGAACGCCTCCACGGCAGCCAAAGCGACTGCGGCATTCTCAACCTGGTGTTCGCCGTAAAGAGGCACGAATAGGTCGCGATACTCCCCTGCCATACTCTTCAGATCGAAGCGTTGACCCTTCAGTTCTGAACTCGATGCCAAGACCTGGAAATCCTTACCGAAGCGAACTAATCGCTCAGCGGTTGCCGAAGTCTTCGCTTCGATTTGCACCATTGCCTCAGGCTGCTGTTTTGCCGAAACCACGATTGCACCTAGCTTGATGATTCCAGCCTTGGTCTTGGCGATCTCGGTAATGGTTGAACCTAGACGATCGGCGTGGTCGATGTCGATTGGGGTGAACACAGCAACATCACCGTCGGCAATGTTGGTTGAATCCCATTCGCCACCCATGCCCACTTCAAGCACCAACACATCGATTGGTGCATCGGCGAAGACAGCGAATGCTAGAAGCGTCAAGGATTCGAAGTAAGTGAGCTTTGGCTCGTCACTGGCTTCCAGTTCGGCATCGACGATTTCGAGAATGGGTTCGATGTCGTTCCAGATTTCTACCAGGGTGTCGTCGCCGACCGCTTCGCCGTCTAAAGCGATGCGCTCATTGATGCGCACTAGGTGTGGGCTGGTGAAGCGACCAGTGCGCAGCGAGTGTTCGCGAAGAAGACGCTCAATCATGCGCGTGGTCGAGGTCTTACCGTTGGTACCGGTTACGTGAATGACTCGGTACGACTTCTGTGGATCACCAAGCAATGACGCCGCACGAGCGGTTGGCTCGAGGCGTGGGCGAAGTTGATGCTCAGGCATACGAGCCAGAAGTGCCTGCTCGAGTTCCTTCACGTTTTTGATCAAAGCTTGGCCACCGAAATCTGCGGCTCGGCAGAACCTGCGCCGGTTACCAGCTCGAGGGTCAGAGTCTCACTCTTCACCAATTCCTCGTGAGCCGAAAGGGCATCGAGAACAGTAGCATCGGCCAGAACCGTAAGACGAATTCGGTCACTCACGTCAAGATCAGCATCTTTACGAGCCTGCTGGATCGAGCGAATTAGATCGCGGGCAACTCCCTCGCGCTCGAGTTCCGGAGTCACGTTGCCATCGAGGAGCACGAAGCCTCCAGAGGGCAGGATTGCAATCAGGTTGGTGTTATCTCCCGCAGAAAGATCAGCTACGAGGGTAAGTTCGTACTCTCCTTCGAGTAGTTCAACGCCGTCCACAACAACCTGTCCGTTCACAAGTTCCCAGGCTCCAGACTTGGCTCCGCGAATCACGTGTTGAACATTGGCGCCGAGGCGAGGCCCGGCCACACGCGAGTTTACGGTTAGTTGCTTGACCACGCCGAACTTCTCGGCAGAGGTTTCATCTAGCTCGACCAACTCGATGCTCTTCACGTTTAGCTCGTCGGCAAGTAGCGAGGCAAACTGACCTAGATCGCCAGAATCCTTGGTCACTACGGTTAGCTTGGCCAGTGGCAAGCGTACGCGCAGACCAGCACCCTTACGAAGTGCTTGCGATACCGAAGAGGCGCTGCGAATCTGGTCCATGGCGGCAACCAGTTTGTCATCGGCTGGGAAGTTCTTTGCGGTAGGCCAATCGGTTAGGTGAACCGAACGACCTCCGGTGAGACCCTGCCAAATTTCTTCCGAAACCATTGGAAGAAGCGGTGCAGCTACTCGAGTGAGGGTTTCCAACACGGTATAAAGCGTGTCGAATGCCTCGGGCGCTCCAACCCAGAACCGATCACGAGAGCGGCGTACGTACCAATTGGTGAGCATTTCGGCGTAGTCACGAAGCAGGCTGGTCGCCGAGTAAGAGTCGTACTTGTCCATGGCGTTTTGAACGTTCAGAATCAGGTCGTGGGTCTTGGCGAGCAAGTAGCGGTCAAGAACGTCCTTGGATTCGGTTGAGAACTTGGCCTCGTAGCCGGCTGCGTTTGCGTATAGCGAGAAGAAGTAGAACGTGTTCCACATCGGAAGCAGCAACTGACGAACACCCTCGCGAATACCCTGTTCGGTGACGATCAGATTTCCGCCACGAAGGATTGGGCTCGAAAGCAGGAACCAGCGCATCGCGTCGGCTCCATCGCGGTCGAAGACCTCGTTTACATCTGGGTAGTTGCGAAGCGACTTCGACATCTTTTGGCCGTCATTACCGAGGATGATTCCGTGGCTGATGGCGCTCTTGAATGCCGGGCGATCGAACAGTGCGGTGGCCAAAACGTGCAGGGTGTAGAACCAACCACGAGTCTGACCAACGTACTCAACGATGTAGTCACCCGGGTTGTGGGTTTCAAACCACTCGCGGTTCTCAAACGGGTAGTGCACCTGAGCGAACGGCATCGAACCAGATTCAAACCAGCAGTCAAGAACCTCTGGCACGCGGCGCATGGTCGATTTACCGGTTGGGTCATCTGGGTTCGGACGAGTCAACTCATCGATGACTGGGCGGTGGAAGTCGCTAGGGCGAACACCGAAGTCACGCTCTAGCTCGTCCAGCGAACCATAAACATCGACGCGTGGGTAGTTCGGGTCATCCGACTTCCAGACCGGAATCGGGGCTCCCCAGAAACGGTTGCGGCTGATCGCCCAGTCGCGAACGTTCTCGAGCCACTTACCGAAAGACCCGTCTTTGGTGTGGTCAGGAGTCCAATCAATCTGTTGGTTTAGCTCGAGCATGCGGTCGCGTAGAGCGGTGGTCTGAACGAACCACGACGAAACCGCCTTGTAGATCAACGGGTTCTTACAGCGGTAGCAGTGTGGGTAAGGGTGGTCATACGAAGCCTGCTTGAACAGACGACCGTTTTCCTTCAACCAGATGATGATTTCCTTGTTGGCATCAAACACGTGCTTGCCGGCGAAGTCGGTGACCAGTGAGTTGAACTCACCGCGTTCGTTGACCGAAACGATTACCGGGATACCAGCAGCTTCACAGACTCGCTGGTCATCTTCACCGTAGGCAGGTGCCTGGTGAACGATTCCGGTTCCATCGCCCTCACCAACGTAGTCGTCAACCAAAATCTGCCATGCAGTCTCGGTTCCAAAACGCTCGGTATCGGAGTAGTAGTCGAAGATGCGCTGGTAGCGAATGCCGCGAAGCTCAGAACCCTTAACGGTCTCAGAAATTGCTGCGGTGGCGTCATCGGCGTTGTCGAAACCGAGTTCCTTTGCATGGTTTCCAACGAGCGACTTGGCTAGCAGGTAGCCGTTCACAACCGCGTACTCGATCTCAGGTCCAACCGCTAGTGCTTGGTTGGTTGGAAGCGTCCAAGGAGTAGTGGTCCAGGCTAGAAGCTTTACGCCTGCGAAACGCTGCCCTTCGAGAATCGGGAAGGTAACGGTGACAGTCTGGTCCTGGCGGTTCTTGTAAACCTCGTCGTCCATGCGAAGTTCGTGGTTTGAAAGCGGGGTTTCACAACGCCAGCAGTAAGCCAACACCTTGAAACCTTCGTAGATCAATCCCTTGTCGTAGATGGTCTTGAAAGCCCAGAGCACGCTCTCGGTAAAGTCTTTGTCCAAGGTCTTGTAGTCGTTGTCGAAGTCAACCCAGCGGGCCTGGCGAGTCACGTACTCGCGCCAGTCTTCGGTGTACTTGAGTACCGAGGTCTTGCAGTATTCGTTGAACTTAGCGATACCGAACTTCTCGATCTCCGGACGTCCGGAAATCTTTAGCTGACGTTCGGCCTCAACCTCAGCCGGTAGACCGTGGGTGTCCCAACCGAAACGGCGCTCAACTCGGAAGCCGCGCATGGTCTTATAGCGAGGAACCATGTCTTTGGCATAGCCGGTAAGTAGGTGGCCGTAGTGAGGAAGACCGTTGGCAAACGGAGGGCCGTCGTAGAAAACGAATTCCTCAGACTCGGAACGCTGGTCAATCGAGGCCTGGAACGTGTCATCGCCCTTCCAAAAAGCCAAAATACCCTTCTCGACCTCTGGGAAGCTTGGGCTCGGGTTTACACCGTTACCTGCGGGCGTGACAGAGTTGTTGCTCTTGGGATACATTCAAAGGCTTTCTAGCTACTAGCGAAAGGTTTTCTAAGTCAATGTTAACCTTATTTAGACACTGATTTTGGAGACTCCCACGTGACTGACATGCATTTCCTCGCGCCAGCGAACCCACCTGAGAAGGTAAGCCTCGAAGGGCTTGAAGACAAGTGGGCAAAAAACTGGGACGAACAGGGCGTTTTCGCATTCGATCGCACCGCCGATAAGGCCAACATCTACTCGATCGATACCCCGCCTCCAACCGTCTCCGGCTCGCTTCACGTAGGACACGTTTTCTCGTACACCCACACCGACGTCGTCGCTCGCTTCCAGCGCATGTGTGGCAAAGAGGTCTACTACCCGATGGGCTGGGACGACAACGGTCTACCAACCGAGCGCCGCGTACAGAACTACTTCGGCGTTCGCTGCGACCCAACCCTGCCTTACACCGAGAACTTCGTTCCACCGTTCGAGGGTGGCGACAACAAGTCGTCCAAGGCAGCCGACCAGATACCAATCAGCCGCCGTAACTTCATCGAACTTTGCGAGAAGCTAACTGCTGAAGACGAGAAGCAGTTCGAGGCCCTTTGGCGTCGTCTTGGCGTGAGCGTTGACTGGAAGCAGACCTACCAAACCATCTCCCCTGACGCCGTGGCCGTCAGCCAGAAGGCATTCCTGAACAACCTTGAGCGCGGCGAGGCCTACCAGTCAATGGCCCCAACTCTTTGGGACGTGACCTTCCGCACCGCGGTCGCTCAAGCCGAGCTTGAAGACCGCGAACAGCCAAGTGCCTACCACCGCCTCGGTTTCAACGGACCAGACGGCAAGATCTTCATCGAGACCACTCGCCCTGAACTTCTGGCGGCCTGTGTTGCTCTAGTTGCTCACCCTGATGACGAGCGCTACCAGCCGCTATTCGGCAAGACCGTTCGCACCCCACTGTTCGACGTTGAGGTTCCGGTAGTTGCTCACCGCCTGGCTAGCCAGGAAAAGGGTTCGGGTATCGCAATGATATGTACCTTCGGAGACGTCACCGACGTCATCTGGTGGCGCGAACTAGACCTACCAAACCGAGCCATCATCGGCTGGGATGGCCGTATCATCAGCGAAGCCCCAGAAGCAATCACGAGTCAAAAGGGTAAAGAAGTATTTGCCGAACTTGCCGGCAAGACCACCTTCTCGGCCAAGCAGCGCATCGTTGAACTGCTGCAGGAATCTGGCGACATGGTTGGCGAACCAAAGCCAATCACCCACCCAGTCAAGTTCTTTGAAAAGGGCGACAAGCCTCTCGAAATCGTTTCTACTCGACAGTGGTACATCCGCAACGGTGGCCGCGATGAGTCTCTTCGCGACGAGCTAATCGCAAAGGGCAAGAGCCTTGCCTTCCACCCAGACTTTATGCGCGTGCGCTACGAGAACTGGGTCAACGGTCTAACCGGCGACTGGCTAATCTCTCGCCAGCGCTTCTTCGGTGTGCCAATCCCGGTTTGGTATGCGTTGGACGCAGACGGCAACCCAGACTACGACCGCGTACTCACCCCGAGCCACGACCTACTACCGGTTGACCCTTCGAGCCAAACCCCTGCCGGCTACACCGAAGACCAGCGTGGCAAGCCAAACGGCTTCATCGGCGAGGTCGACATCATGGACACTTGGGCAACCTCATCGCTAACCCCACAACTCGCCGGTGGATGGATTGCCGACCCGGAGAAGTTCGCGAAGGTTTTCCCATTCGACCTTCGCCCACAGGGCCAAGACATCATCCGAACCTGGC
>JBEGPG010000009.1:0-24697 GCA_041181585.1 Actinomycetota bacterium | reverse complement strand
TTCTGTGGCACCAGTTCTGAAGAAGATCGAATACCCAGAGCAAGCAATCTTCGATTCGGCCACCCAGGAAATTCCCGTCGTCGTTACCTACCAAACCGACGGCAGAGATTCATTCCGCTGGGAGGTTGGCTACGACGCCAGATTTAGCTTTAGTGGCGGGTTGGACTTCTCCCAGCCGGAGTCGACTTACCTGGAGAGCGCTGGGTGTGTAGTCACATTGCAGCACGGATGTGTCACCAGCGGTGATCGCACCTCTGGCACTGCGAAGTTCTTGGTGAACCTGAATTTGGCGTGGCAGAGCATAAATAAAACGTTTGCCTATTCCGTTGGCACAGCAAACGCAACGAGGATATACGCACGCGATCAATTCGGCAATACCAGAACCTACGCTCCGTCAAGCAGCCTGAAATCAAAGTTGTCGGTGCGCAAGAATTTCTTTGTTGAACGACCACCTTCACAAAAGCCGGTGAAAGACTCAGACCGCACTGCACCAAAGATCACCGACCTAGAGCTTTCTCGGACCGTAATAGATACTGCAGCTGACACTCAGACCGTAGAAGTCACGGTACAGGCTCAGGATGTTGGTATCGGCTTTGCTACGACCTTAGAAGAATCAGGCTGGCATCAGCTTCTAGTGAGTTTTGCAATTCCTGGCTTGCCAAATGGTGAAGAACAGGATCTGCCCTGCACCTTCAATCGTGTGGTGAGTAAAGGGCTGAAAGCCACAATGACCACCACCTGTACCTGGCCTGCACATATTCGAGCGGGTAAGTACCCTCTCAGAATATGGATCTATGACTCGTCGACGCAGCGCAACTGGCGCGAGTACTCGCCAAGCTCGCTGAAGAAGTTGGGCTTCCCTTACCAAGTGGTTAACGGAGGCTAGGCGGCTAGGTCCCAGCCCTCGTCTAGGTAAACGATCTGCACCGGAATTGTGTAGAAGCTGTGGTGAATTGCTTTGCGGCGACCGACTACAATCACCGTGACTCCGGCTTCGATGAGAGCCTTGGCCGATGGCTGCAGCTTGTGGTCGCCCGAGCCAATGTAAACGTGGGTGAACTGGCGGGCAACGTAGGCGATGTCGAGGTATTCAACCAGTGCGTCGTCGGCGCCATCTTTTCCAGGGCGGAACTCAATGCGAGCGTTCTGCCAACCGAAAGCCAGAGCTTCCTTGGTGCGGGTTCCTGAGGCCAGGTAAAACTGATCGGTCTCGCCAACCGGAACGGTGGCATCCCAGGCGGTGTGAAGACGAACAACGTCGGTTACACCGAAGTTGCCTGACATGATTTCGTTCTCTACGTCGACTACGTGTAGTGCTCTCTGCTGCTTGTTTTTGTACATCGGTGAATCCTTTCGTCTTATGGGAGCATCACTCTAAAATCCACCTACGACATTTTGTCGTGGTGTAATGAGCACATGGAACTTACTCTTCTGAAACTGAGCGACGGTCGCACCATCGAGGTAACTTCGGCAGGAACGCCAAACGGCAAGGCGGTGGTCTTTCACCACGGCACTCCAAGCGGATCATGCGCTTGGGACGATTGGATTGAAGCCGTAGCTGCCAACGGCGGATTTGGAATTGCCTACTCGCGCCCTGGCTACGGCTCTAGTTCACGCAAACGCGGGCGAACCGTAGTGAGCAACACCTCGGACATTGCCGAGATTATTGCTCACTTCGGTATCACGCAACACGTTTCGGTTGGCTGGTCTGGCGGTGGCCCTCACGCGCTTGCCGACACGACCATTCCTGGCTCAAGGGGCGCCATAACCATTGCCGGCGTTGGCCCATACGACGTTGACGACTTGGACTTTTTGGAAGGCATGGGTCAGGAGAACCATGAAGAGTTCGGTGCTGCTTTGGCCGGACATGATGCCCTCGAGCACTGGATGGAACACAACACCGAAGGGCTTTCAACACTCACTGGAGACCAGGTGATTGATGCTTTCGGCGGACTAATTGGAGACGCAGACAAGAAATCGCTCACGGCCTCGGTGGCCAATCACATGGCGGAAGGTTTTCACCAGGCACTTCGGACCGGTTACTTCGGTTGGATGGACGACGACTTCGCGTTCATCGAGAACTGGGGTTTTAAGCTCGCCGAGATCAAAGTTCCGGTTGAAATTTGGCAGGGCAACGACGATTTCATGGTTCCGCACGCTCATGGGGTTTGGTTGGAGAAACACATTCCAACCTCGAAGCTAAACTTTGTTGCCGGCGAGGGTCACATTTCCCTAGGCGAAAACAAACGTGACGAGATGATCGCCAGCGCGTTCAGAATGCTTGACTAATCGAGCCCTGCGATGTGGGCGCGAATCTTATTGATGATGTCTTCAGGGGTTTCTCGCGTGCAATTGTCGCGGATTACCTGGTTTAAGGCGTCCTCGGAGTCGTAGAGCTCCTCGCAGTGGTCGCAGTTGGCAATGTGAGCGGTGATCGCTTTCGCTAGATCTTCGTTCACCTCGCGCTGAAGGTATTCGTGAACCTGCTCTTGGCATTCAGCGCAATCGATTGGCTCGCTCACTTGGTGTTCCCCTTCTTGGCTTGCTTGCTAACCGCTTCCTTGGCGGCTGCATCTACGTTGTAACCCTCTTGTTGTGCATATGTATAAAGCGCTTCGCGGAGATATTTCTTCCCGCGATGTAGTCGACTCATCACCGTACCGATTTTGATGTTCAGTGTGTCTGCGATTTCCTGGTACGAATAGCCGTCGACGATGGCCATCTGAACCACGGTCTGAAACTCAGGCTTTAACTTGTCCACGGCGTCCTGAACGTCGTTTGAGGCAAGTCTGGAAAGCGCTTCTGCCTCGGCAGAACGGTTGCTTCTGGCGGTAACCGAACGCCCGCCTTCACCGATTTGGAAATCTTGCAATTCGTCCAAGGTTCCAACCTGGTCGTGTTTGGCTTCCTTCATTCCGCGGTTGATTGCGGTGTTGTGCATGATCTTTTTCAGCCAGGCCTTGAGGTTGGTACCCTGCTCAAAACTGTCCCAGTAACGGAAGGCCTTCACAAAGGTTTCCTGAAGCAAATCTTCGGCTTCCGTTGGGTTGTAGAACGCCTCTTTTAGAGCAACCGACTTCATGGTTTGCATGAGAGGAATTGCTTGCTGCTCGAACTGCAGAAGCTTCAGTGCTTCCACGCTCTCTTTTTGGTTCTTAGAGGTCATCGTCTTTGAGTTTAGACGGTTCATTCCAACACCCGATGAAAAAGTCAATGTAGCCATGTATCCCCTTCGATCAACCGCTTTTGGCGGTGGTAACTTAGAAACAGATGTCAAGTGCTAATTATTCCCAGTGGCCCGCCCCAGTTTCGGCGCGCCCGATCGAGGCGACGGTTGCGCTACCTGGTTCAAAATCACTTACCAATCGCGAGTTCGTGCTGGCCGCAATCGCCGAGGAACCTACCGAGTTTGCCGGCGCACTAATTTCCCGAGACAGCAAACTAATGCTGGCGGCACTAGAGTCAATGGGTTCAACGATTACCCACGGAAGCACCACTTCCCCTTCGGTTTCACCAGCGGCGATGCAGGCAACCACGAGCATCGACTGCGGCCTGGCTGGCACTGTGATGCGTTTTGTACCTCCGCTGTCGACCTTGAACCAAGGACGCATTACCTTCGACGGCGACGAAGGTGCCAGACGCCGCCCAATGGACACCACCATTTTGTCGCTTCGCTTACTTGGCGTTGAGGTTGAAGCCGAATCACTTTCTCTCCCGTTCACCGTGGTTGGTAACGGCGAGGTTGATGGCGGCGAACTAACCATCGACGCGTCGTCGTCGTCACAGTTTGTGTCTGGTTTATTGCTGGTCGCTCCTCGTTTCAAGAATGGGCTCACTCTTCGCCATGTTGGTGAACACCTACCGAGCCTTCCCCACATTGAGATGACCCTGGAATGCCTACGCCAACGTGGCGTACAGGTTTCCAACCCGGAACCAACTGTTTGGCGAGTAGAACCAGGTCCGGTAGCCGGTGGTTTCAAGCAGATTGAGCCTGATCTTTCGAATGCTGGGCCATTCCTGGCTGTTGCCATGGTCGCCGGTGGTTCGGTAACCGTACCTCACTGGCCGATCGTGACCACGCAAGTTGGCGATGCCTTCGACGGAATTCTGCAACAGATGGGTGCAACCATTGTTCGCGATGACCGTGGTCTAACGATCACAGGCACAGGCCGAATCAAGGGAATCGACATCGACCTTTCCATTGGCGGTGAGCTGGCCCAGGTTGTTGCTGCGCTCGCCGTGCTAGCCGACTCACCTTCGCATATTCGTGGAATCGCTCACATTCGAGGACACGAAACCGATCGCTTGGCAGCCATGGCAAGCGAAATCAATCGAATCGGCGGAGACTGCGAAGAGACCGAGGACGGCTGGATCATTCGACCAAGCGAAAACCTAAAGGGTGGTCTCTGGCACACCTACGAAGATCACCGAATGGCAACTGCGGGAGCGATTATCGGGCTTCGAGTACCGGGCATGCTGATTGAAAACGTGGAAACCACTTCCAAGACCATGCCCGAGTTCACCACCATGTGGTCAAAGATGTTGGGTGGCAAATAGTGAGCTGGCTTTACGAGCCTGAACCAGGCGAACACGACCTCGACGAGAGCGATGTTCGCATTCGTCCGAACCCCAAGGGCAACAAGCCCCGAACCAAGAACCGACCAGAGTACAAAAACGCTCCGATTGGCATGGTCACCGGAGTCGACAAATCTCGCTATCACGTGCTGCTCGAGGGTGAAAACCGACTAATCACCGCGACCATGGGCAAGGAGATTCGCAAGGCTGGCGCGGTCGTAGGCGACCGCGTGGCGCTTTCTGGCGACACTTCTGAGACCGTGGGGGCACTTGCCCGAATTGTGCGCGTTGAGCCTCGTACGAGCCTTCTAAGACGAAGTGCCGACGATTCCGACCTGGTTGAGCGAGTTATCGTGGCGAATGCCGACCAGATGGCCATCGTGATCGCCGCGGCAAACCCTGAGCCACGCACAAGATTGGTAGACCGCTACCTTGCGGCAGCCTACGATGCTGGCCTCGCTCCGATTCTTGTAATTACCAAGACCGACCTTCAAGATCCAGCGGAGTTCCTGGCCAACTTCGCTTCTCTAAACATCCCGGTCATCAAGACGCGCTCGGACGAACCGAAACTGGACGAATTACATAAATTACTCGCCGGTCACACCACCGTAACCGTGGGTCACTCGGGAGTCGGAAAGTCAACGCTCGTGAATGCCCTCGCCCCTCACGCGGATCGCGCCACCGGTCGCGTAAACGAGGTCACCGGCCGCGGTCGCCACACTTCGTCATCAGCCCGCGCCATTGATTTGGGCGATGGCTGGATCATCGACACCCCTGGAGTTCGCTCGTTTGGTCTCGGTCACATCGACCCAGACAACCTGGTCAAGAGTTTTGCCGACCTTTGGGATTTTGCAAAGGATTGCCCTCGCGATTGCAGCCACGAAGCCGACTCGCCAGACTGTGAGCTTGACACCGCCATCGATTCTGGAAAGCTAAATGCCGACCGAGTGGATTCGCTGCGTCGTCTAATCTCTTCACTCGCGGGCTAACCTTAGATGGTGACCTTCTCCGACGACCTTTCGCTTGCCCTTCGTTTGGCAGACGCAGCCGATGCCATTTCGTTGGCTCGATTCCGCGCTTTAGATTTGAACATCGAAACCAAACCAGACCGCTCCCCTGTCACCGACGCCGATCGCGCGGTAGAACTTGCCATCAAGGAAATCTTGGCAAACGAGCGCCCAGACGATGGCATCGTTGGTGAAGAATTTGGAAACTCCGGATCAACCACTCGCAAGTGGATCATCGACCCCATCGATGGCACTGCAAATTACATGCGCGGTGTACCGGTTTGGGCTTCGCTAATCGCCCTAAGCATCGACGGCCACGCAAAGGTGTCAGTGGTCTCCGCCCCGGCACTTGGCAAGCGTTGGTGGGCTGCGCCGGGCATCGCCCAAACTAAGGAAATCGACGGCACCGTTCGTGATCTCAAGGTGAGCAAAATCGAAGATCTAGAGCACGCTTCCTTGAGTTACAACAACCTTCAACTCTGGGATCAGTACGGTTACCTCGAACAACTAATCACCTTCAGCCGCAAGGTTTGGCGCACTCGTGCCTATGGCGATTTCTACAGCTACATGCTGCTCGCAGAGGGTTCGCTGGACATCGTGGCCGAGCACGACCTGAAGCTTTACGACATTGCAGCACTGGTGCCAATCGTTGAACAGGCTGGTGGCACCTTCACCGCCATCGACGGACCACTCACCGAAGAGTCATCGAGTGTTCTTGCCACCAATGGCAAGCTGCACGACATCACTATGTCGCAGCTGCGAAAGTAACTAGTTCTGCGGGAAACCCAGGTTAATGCCGCCGTGGCTTGGGTCTAGCCAGCGACTGGTAATTGCCTTGCCACGGGTGAAGAAGTGTACTCCCTCAACTCCGTGTGCCTTGGTGTCACCAAATGCAGAGTTCTTCCAACCACCGAATGAGTAGTACGCAACAGGCACTGGAATCGGCACGTTGATGCCGATCATTCCAACTTGAATTTCGTTCTGGAAGCGGCGAGCGGCACCTCCGTCGTTGGTGAAGATTGCGGTTCCGTTTCCGAATGCGCCGTTATTGATTAGCTCAACACCTTCGTCGTAAGACTTCACGCGCACAATCGATAGCACCGGACCAAAGATCTCTTCTGTGTAAACCTTCGATGAGGTCGGTACCTGGTCGATCAGGGTTGGGCCAAGCCAGAATCCGTTTGCATCACCATCAACGTTGATTCCGCGACCGTCCACAACAACCTTTGCACCATCGTTTTCGGCGATCTCTATGTATGAAGCAACCTTGTCGCGGTGTTCGCGGGTTACCAGTGGACCCATGTCACACGAGCGACGTCCATCGCCAACCTTTAGGCTGCCCATTCGCTCAACTAGCTTCTCGATTAGAACATCGGCAACCGGTTCAACCGCAACCACGACCGAGATGGCCATGCATCGCTCACCAGCAGAGCCGAAGCCAGCGTTGATGGCTGAGTCGGCTACAAGATCGAGGTCGGCATCTGGAAGCACTAGCATGTGGTTCTTAGCTCCACCTAGAGCTTGAACGCGCTTGCCGTGCTTGGCTCCCTGCTCGTAGACATATTTGGCGATTGGAGTGGAACCCACAAACGAGATTGCCTGAACATCAGGACTTTCCAGAAGCCCATCAACCGAAAGCTTGTCTCCTTGCAAGACGTTGAAAACGCCGTCTGGGAGGCCAGCTTCCTTCCAGAGTTTTGCAATCCATAGCGCTGCGCTCGGATCCTTCTCTGATGGCTTGAGAACCACGGTGTTACCGGCGGCGATTGCCAGTGGGAAGAACCACATCGGAACCATAGCCGGGAAGTTGAATGGGCTGATGATTCCAACCACGCCAAGCGCCTGGCGAGTCGAGTAAACATCGACACCTGTCGAGGCATTCTCGGTATAGAAACCCTTGAGCAGGTGAGGCATGCCGCAGGCGAACTCAACTACTTCCTGGCCACGAGTGATCTCGCCAAGGGCATCGGAAAGAACCTTGCCGTGTTCAGCGGTAATGATCTCGGCTAGCTCACCCTTTTTGGCGTTCAGAAGTTCACGGAACTTGAAGAGAATTACTTGCTTACGAGCCTGTGCGGTGTTGTGCCATTCAGGGAAAGCTGCGGATGCAGCTGAGATGGCTGCGTCGACTTCGCTCTGGTCGGCTAGTGCAACCTGCTTGGAAACCACGCCTAGCGCTGGGTCATAAACCGGTGCGGTGCGACCCGACTTTCCCGCAACCTCTGCGCCATTGATCCAGTGTCCGACTACCTGAGTCATTTGTGTTTCTCCTAAAACTACTGCCAACGATTGGCGTTGTACTCCGAAAAGATTTCGCGAATGGTTCCGGTCTTGGAGCGAATTGCGATGCTGTGGGTCTTGATGATCGGACCCTTTCGGCGCACTCCTTCCAGTAAACCACCGTCGGTAACTCCAGTGGCTACAAAAATGGTGTTGTCACTGCCTACCAGCTCGTCCATCTCGTAAACATGGTCGAACTTCAATCCGTGTGCCTCCCCGCGAGCGCGCTCCTCGTAGTCCTTAGGCCAAAGAATTCCCTGAACTAGTCCGCCCAGGCCCTTTACTGCGCAAGTGGTCACAACTCCCTCTGGTGAACCGCCAATCCCAACGCAAAGGTCAATACGTGAACCATAGCGAGCCGCGTGAATACCGCCAGCAACATCTCCATCCAGCAACAATCGAGTTCCGGCACCGGCTGCACGAATCTCCTCGATCAACTCCACATGCCTAGGGCGATCGAGAACAGCAACGATCACGTCTTCAACCGGCTTACCCTTGGCCTTGGCGATGGCACGAATGTTCTCGCCGATTGGCTTTCGAATGTCCACAACGCCAACGCCCTCAGGTCCGGCAACCAGCTTGTTCATATAGAACACCGACGAAGCATCGAGCATGGTTCCCTTGTCGGAAACGGCAATCACCGAAATCGCATTTTGACGCCCGGCGGCGGTTAGCGAAGTACCATCAACCGGGTCTACCGCAATGTCACATGAAGGTCCTCTGCCGGTTCCAACCTTCTCGCCGTTGAAGAGCATTGGAGCGTTGTCTTTTTCGCCTTCGCCAATCACAATCTGCCCGTCGAATTCAACGGTTGAAAGGAAGGCTCTCATGGCGTCTACGGCAGCACCATCGGCCGCATTTTTGTCGCCTTTTCCAATGAATGGAGTTGCCCTGATTGCCGCCGCTTCCGTGGCGCGAACCAGTTCCATCGCGAGGTTTCGATCTGGGTGCAACGGCGCAACATAGTTCATATGTTGACTCTACCGAACCGGCGCCTATTAACCTCCCGTAACACTTTGTAACTCAGGAAAACCCAAGGAGAATCGGCTCTAGTCTTTAAACAGAATTCCTGAAAGGACCGAACATGCCTATTTACGACAACATCACCCAGGTGGTTGGAAACACTCCACTGGTTCGCATCAACCACATCAATGAAGGTCAGGCTGAGATCCTGGCCAAGCTTGAGTTCTACAACCCAAGCGCATCGGTCAAGGACCGCATCGGTATCGCCATGGTTGACGCAGCCGAGCGCAGTGGTGAACTAAAGCCAGGCGGTTCGATCGTTGAGGCAACATCGGGTAACACAGGAATCGCTCTAGCAATGGCCGGTGCCGCTCGCGGTTACAAGGTCATCCTCACCATGCCAGACTCCATGAGCAAGGAGCGTCGCACCTTGCTTCGCGCCTACGGAGCCACCCTGGTGCTAACCCCCGCCGCCGAAGGCATGAAGGGTGCTGTAGCCAAGGCTGAAGAAATCGCAGCTACCGAAGGTGCCATCCCGGTTCGTCAGTTTGCCAACCCAGCTAACCCAGAGATTCACCGCAACACCACCGCCCAGGAAATCTGGCGCGACACCAACGGTGAAGTTGCCGCAATCGTCGCCGGCATCGGAACTGGTGGAACTATCACCGGCGTTGGTCAGACCCTAAAGAGCCTGAACCCAGACATCAAGGTGTTCGCAGTTGAGCCAGCCGCCAGTCCACTACTAAACGGTGGAGCTCCTGGTCCTCACCCAATTCAGGGTATCGGCGCCAACTTCGTTCCTGAGGTCCTCGACACCACCGTCTACGACGAGGTATTAGATGCCGCTGCCGACGACGCCGTGGCTTGGTCACGCCGCCTAGGTGCCGAAGAGGGAATACTTGGTGGAATCTCCTCGGGTGCAGCTATCTGGGGTGCCAACGAGATTTCGAAGCGCCCAGAGTTTGCTGGCAAGAAGATCGTCGTGATCATCCCATCGTTCGGTGAGCGCTACCTCTCGACTATTCTTTATAAGGACCTACTCGAAGAGAACTAAGGATGGCAAGTGGCTCGATTCCTCGAAGACATAAAGGCGGGAATCGATTCAGACCCAGCCGTCAAGAGTGGCTTTGAGCTTTTCTTCACTTCTCCTGGTCTCCACGCAATCTGGAATTACCGCATCGCGCACGTCTTATGGCGTGCGCATTTGCGCACTCTGGCTCGAGTATTTGCAAACATCGCGAGAACCATCACCGGCATCGAAATTCACCCCGGCGCAACCATTGGACGCCGCTTCGTAATCGACCACGGAATGGGTGTCGTAATCGGCGAGACCTCAATCATTGGCAATGATGTTCTGATGTATCACGGTGTGACTCTCGGCGGAGTCGTAAACAAGGCCGTAAAGCGCCACCCAACCATCGGCAACAATGTGGTGCTTGGTGCCAACTCAATCATTCTTGGCGACATCACCATCGGCGACGGCGCCAAGGTGGGAGCAGGCGCGATCGTGGTCAAAGACCTACCTGCCGGCAAGGTTGCGGTATCGGCTACCGCTACTGTGCTTTAGAAAGAGCCGAATCCCAGCCGCGTTCTGGAAGCGGGTTTTCATCAAGATAGACGCCTGAACCTTCGCTGACCAAACCGATTGGCTTGAAGCCGCGTGGCAGGGTTGCGCCCTGAGGGAAGGTTGCCAGCAGGCTGTGATCTTCTCCGCCGAATAGCACCCAATCGATGGCGTTGACTTCTAATCGCGCTGCAACGTCATCGAGAACCGCGCAGTAGCCGTCGAGGGCTTGTTTAGAAATTACAAGTTTTACTTCACTGGCTCTCGCGATGCGATGGGCATCCTTGGCTAGGCCGTCCGAGATGTCGAGCATAGAGGTGGCTGCGGTTGCCTGAATGCCAAGCTGAATCGGTGGATTAGGGCGCTTCTGGATATCGACCCAGTTGTCGTAGGCCGAGATTGCGTCCTGGTTGTCACTCTTAAGAAGGCTTAAGCCGCAAGCTGCCTGACCTAGGGTTCCGCCAACGGCGATGATGTCGCCAGGTTTTGCTCCGGTTCTAACCTTGGCGTCTCGACCCTCCAGATCGCCGTGCGCAGTAACCGCGATTACGATTTGGTCGGAAGCGGCTAGGTCTCCCCCAACGATTTCAGCGCTTGGAGCGAGATTGTCTAGAGCGGACTGCAGGCCATCGGCGAATTGCTCAAGCCAGGCGATTTCGGTGGTCCTTGGAACTGCGAGAGCCACCACTAGAGCGGTTGGTCGAGCACCCATGGCAGCCACGTCGGAAACATTGGTGGCAACAGCTTTCCAACCGAGGTCATAGGCAGTGGACCATTCGGTCTTGAAGTCGTGGCCTTCAATCATGGTGTCGGTGGTGACCACGAATTGGTTGCCCGAGGTCTTCACAATTGCGGCGTCGTCGCCGGAACCGAGGATTGTGCTTTCACCTTTTTTGAAGCGGGAAACGGTGCGACGAAGGGCCTCGTTTTCGCCGATTTCGGCAAGCGTATGCGGATTGGTCACAAACCAAAGGTAGCCTGTATTTGATGAAGTTTTTGAAACTAGGCGTTATTGTTTTGCCACTGCTGCTCAGCGGTTGCGCGACCACAGTGCACCTCGAACCCGCGAAGGAAGCCAACTCGGTAACCTGCGCCAATCTGATGGTTCGTCTGCCCGACACCTCTGATAACTTGGAGCGTCGTTCGACAGATGCTCAGAGTACTGCTGCATGGGGAGATCCAGCCGCGGTTATTTTCCGTTGCGGTTTACCAGAGGTTACGGTTTCCACCTTGAAGTGTGTTTCTTCGGAGGGCGTTGACTGGCTGGTCGACCCGTCCGATGCTCCGAATTACCGATTCATCACCTTTGGTCGAAGCCCAGCTTCGGAAGTGATCATCGATTCGCGCAAGGCGGTTGGGGTGAATGTCTTGGACGGATTGGCGTCCACGATTAAATATCAGGAAACGTCTAAAACCTGCGGTTAGCGCTCGAGTGCTAGCTCGATTAGCTCTGTGATCAGGTCTTTATAGTCGATTCCGGATGCCTTCCAAACCAGTGGGAACATCGAGACCGGAGTGAAGCCTGGCATAGTGTTTACTTCGTTCACAAGGAATCCGTCTTTGGTGAGGAAGAAGTCCACGCGAGCTAGGCCTTCGCAACCGAGGGCGTTGAACGCCTTGGCCGACAGTTCTTGCATTTCCTTCAGCTGGTCGGCTGGAAGTTCGGTTGGGATCTTTAGGTCAACTGCTCCGGTGTCGAGGTATTTGGCCTCGAAGTCGTAGAAGTCACGACCGGTGACCACGATTTCGCCGGCGAGGCTTACTCGTGGCACTGAACCGTTTCGTCCTTGGAGAACGGCACACTCAACTTCACGGCCGTCGATGCCGTGCTCAACGACCAGCTTGTTGTCCTGCTCGAAAGCGTCTTTTACCGCTTTGGCAAAATCACTCATGTCTTTGACTTTTGAGACCCCGACCGACGATCCCGCTCTTGCAGGCTTCACGAAAAGTGGAAGGCCTCCAAGTTGCTCAACTTCTTGTAGTTTGGCTGCCTTGTCCCGCTCCCACTCGTGTTTGCGGATGACCACGTGAGGGGTCACCGGAACACCGGCTGCTACGAATAGCGCCTTGGTGAATTCCTTGTCCATGCCGGCAGCTGAGGCGAGAACGCCGTTGCCAACGTAAGGCATTCCGATCAGCTCGAAGAAGCCCTGGATGGTACCGTCTTCGCCGTACGGTCCGTGAAGCACTGGGAAGACCACGTCGATGTCGCCAAGGCTGTGGCTAACGCCTGAAGGGTCGGTGTAGCGAAGCTCCTTGGTACCGGCGGCTGGCCATTGAATGGTCTGACCTTCAAAGTTCACCTCAGGAAGTTCGTTTGGATTCAGGGTCCACTTGAGTGGGTCATCCTCGGCAGGAACGAAAACTCCGCCGCGGGTGATACCGACTGGAACAACTTCATACTTATCGCGGTCGATGGCGCCTAGGACGCCTCCGGCTGTGACGCAAGAGATTGCGTGCTCGCTGGAGCGACCACCGAAGACAAGAGCTACGCGAAGTTTGTTACTCACTGGCTGGTTCATCCGTTCCGTGGGTCAGTGCCGGCGCAATGTCGCGAGGCTCCATGCGGCCTTCCATTACGGCAAGCACCTGCTCAACGATTGGCATGCGAACGTCTTTTTCTTTAGCCAACTTCAAAATCGGAGCAACCGATGCCAGTCCTTCAGCGGTTTGGCTAAGACGCTTGGTTACTTCACGAAGGGTGTAGCCCTTGCCGAGCATTTCACCGGCCTTGTGGTTACGACTCAGTGGCGACTCGGACGTTGCAATGAGGTCACCAAGACCGGCCAGACCAACCATGGTCTTCTTCTTGGCGCCATGGGCGCGTGCGAAACGCGAAATTTCGGCGAGGCCACGGGTCATGATCGAGGCCTTGGTGTTTTCGCCGTAGCCAACTCCATTGACGATACCGATGGCCACCGCGATTAGGTTCTTGAGGATTCCGCCGAACTCGGTGCCGATGACGTCCTTGTTAGTGAAGGTGGTGAAGTAGCTGTTGCTCGAAGCTTGGGCTACCGCTCTTGCCGACTCCGGGTTGGTGCTGGCGGCAACCGATGCGGTTGGCTGTTCCTGGGCGATTTCGAGGCTGAGGTTTGGTCCGGAAACCACAACAATGCGATCGTGATTGGCACCGGTAACCTCGGCGATAACTTCGCTCATTCGAAGTCCGGTTTCCTTTTCAACGCCCTTCATGAGGCTGACTAGGATTGCGTTATCCGGGATGGCACTGCCCCAGTTTTCAAGGTTGTTGCGAAGGCTCTGCGACGGAACTGCAAGATAAACCTGTTCGGCATCGGCCATTGCCTCGGCGGCGTTGTCGGTGGCTACCAGCGACTTTGGTAGGCGAATACCTGGCAGGTAGTCACCGTTACGGTGTTGGGTGTTGATCTCTTCAACAACATCTTCGCGACGAGCCCAGATCACAACATGGTTTCCAGCATCGGCAAGGACCTTGGCGAAGGTGGTACCCCAAGAACCGGCTCCCATCACTGCAACTTTGGCCATTATTTCTTTCCGTCCTTGTTGAAGTTTCCGAACTGACTCTGGCCGTGTTCGGCTGGGTCGTAAAGCTCGCTTGGCGCTTTCTCATTGCGAAGGAATTCGACCTGCTTGGTGATTGCCTTCATGACTACCTTTGAAGCTTCTTTGAGCTCTTCGGTCGATAACTTGCGTCCACGGAATGCGTCGAGGTTAATCTCCTCGCCGATCTGTACTCGCACCTTGTGCCAAGGTTTTGGCTTCAGATTCTTGGTGTAGGTGGGAAGCACCACTTCGCTTCCCCACTGCCCAACTGCGAAAATCGGAACGCCGGCTTCGATGGCCATACGCACCGAACCAGTCTTGCCTCGCATGGGCCAACCGTTTGGCTCGCGAGTAAGCGTGCCCTCGGGGAAAATGGTGATTACATGGCCCGCTTCTAGAAACTTGTAGGCAGCTTCCATTGGCTCGATATTGCGACGGCCACCTCGATAGACAGGCACCTGGCCAGCGGCGATCAAAATCGGGCCTAGCACCGGCACCTTAAAAAGAGCACCCTTGGCAAGGAAGTGCGGCCCACGCTTGATTCCAAAGAAGGTGGCATATGCAACCGCCAGCGGATCCAGGTGGGTTACGTGGTTAAAGCAGAGAATGTAGGCGCCGTCTTTTGGAAGCTTTTCAACGCCTCGAACCTCAACACGAAAGAGGATTCGAACCAGCGGACCAAGCAACATGGCAACGAGTCGCATCACTAAAGGACGGTCGGCTTTGACCACCTTTGGCATCTTGAACTCGACGTCCTTGGCCATTGGCTACTCGCTGTACTCGAAGTCTGCGCCGAGGGTGGTGAGCTTGTCGAGGAAGTGCTCGTAACCGCGGGAAATCAGCTGAACGTTGGTGACGTTGGAGACGCCTTCCGCCGCGAGCGCAGCAACCATGTGGCTGAAGCCACCGCGAAGGTCTGGCACACGAATATCGGCACCGGTTAGCTTGGCTGGGCCGTTGATTACTGCCGAGTGGTAGAAGTTACGCTGACCGAAGCGGCACGGGTTTCCACCGAGGCATTCGCGGTAAATCTGAATTTGGGCGCCCATCTGAACCAGTGCATCGGTGAAGCCGAAACGGTTTTCGTATACGGTCTCGTGAACGATCGAAAGACCCTTGGCCTGGGTAAGTGCCACGACCAAAGGCTGCTGCCAGTCGGTCATAAATCCAGGGTGAACATCGGTCTCGATAACAACCGGGTTTAGCTCCCCACCAGGGTGATAGAAGCGGATGCCATCGTCCTCGATTTCGAACGCTCCACCAACCTTGCGGAACACGTTAAGGAAGGTCATCATGGCTTCCTGCTGCGCTCCACCAACGAAGATGTCTCCCTTGGTGGCAAGTGCCGCCGCAGCCCAGCTGGCGGCTTCGTTGCGGTCGAACAGTGCGCGGTGGGTGTAACCCTGAAGGGCCTTGACCCCTTCGATGCGAATCACTCGATCGGTGTCCACCGAAATGATGGCACCCATCTTCTGAAGGATGGCGATTAGGTCGATAATCTCTGGTTCGATGGCGGCACCGGAAAGCTCGGTTAGACCCTCCGAGCGAGTCGCAGTAAGTAGCACCTGCTCGGTTGCACCAACGCTTGGGTAAGGCAGGGAAATCTTGGTTCCCTTGAGGCCATTCGGAGCGCTCAGGCGAATTCCGTTCGCCTGCTTCTCAATTACCGCACCGAATTCGCGAAGCACGTCTAGATGGAAGTCGATTGGGCGGTCACCGATGTGGCAGCCGCCAAGGTCTGGAATGAAGGCTTCGCCAAGCTGGTGAAGCAGCGGGCCACAGAACAGAATTGGAATTCGCGAAGAACCGGCGTGGGCGTCGATGTCAACCATTCGAGCCGACTTCACATTGCTCGGATCCATGGTCATCACGCCGTCGTCGGTGAAATCGATCTTTACTCCGTGCACACCGAGTAGGCCCTTAACCACTTCCACGTCACTGATGTGCGGAACATCCTTGAGCACGCTTGGGCTGTCGCCGAGCAGAGCGGCAACCATGGCCTTAGTTACGAGGTTCTTGGCACCCTTGAGTTCGATGCGACCCTTTAGCGGCTTACCACCGCGTACCGTGATCTGGCTCATTAGGCTCCTTTGACCGGCAGAGTCTTAGGACGCCAAGGCTCGCGGCGAGCCTCAAAGTCGCTAATCGACTGCTCATCTCGAAGGGTCAAACCGATGTCGTCTAGCCCTTCTAGTAGACGCCACCTAGTGTATTCGTCAATGTCGAACTTTACGGTTAGGCTGCCGATGCTTACCTCGCGGGCAACCAAGTCAACCTTGGCTTCGATGCCAGGCTGAGCCTCGATGGCCTGCCAAAGTTTTTCGGTGTCTTCGTCGGAGATCACTCCGGTGACCAAGCCCTGCTTGCCCGAGTTACCACGGAAGATGTCGCCGAACTTCGACGAAAACACGGCCTTGAATCCGTAGTCGCGAAGCGCCCAAACCGCGTGCTCACGGCTTGATCCAGTACCGAAGTCTGGACCGGCGATTAGCACCGAGCCGCTTGCGTAGGCAGGCTGGTTCAGCACGAAGTCTGCATCTGAGCGCCACGACGCGAATAGGGCGTCGTCGTAGCCTGTCTTGGTGATGCGCTTGAGGTAGACCGCTGGGATGATCTGGTCGGTGTCAACGTTGCTGCGGCGAAGCGGAACGGCTACACCCGAATAGACTTCAAACTTTTCCATTAGTTATCCTCCAGGTCAGCTGGGCTCGAAAGAGTTCCGCGAACCGCGGTAGCTGCGGCTACGAGCGGGGAAACCAGGTGGGTTCTGGCACCCTTACCCTGGCGACCTTCGAAGTTTCGGTTCGATGTTGAAGCCGAACGCTCCCCTGGTGCAAGCTGGTCTGGGTTCATGCCGAGACACATCGAGCAACCGGCAAAACGCCATTCGGCACCGAAATCCTTGAAGATTTGGTCGAGACCCTCGGCCTCGGCCTCGAGGCGAACCTTGGCTGAACCAGGAACGACCATGAATCTAATGTGGTCGGCTTTCTTGCGACCTTTAACGACTGCAGCGGCGGCACGAAGGTCTTCGATGCGACTGTTGGTGCACGAGCCTAGGAACACGGTGTCAACCTTGATCGACTTCATCGGAGTGCCGGCCTCAAGACCCATGTATTCAAGGGCGCGCTCGGCTGCGGTGCGCTCGTTCGGGTCGTCGAACATGTCTGGGCTTGGAACGTGATCAAGAAGTGATACACCCTGAGCCGGGTTGGTTCCCCAGGTCACGAATGGGTCGAGCTGGTCGGCATCTAGGAACACTTCGGCGTCGAAGGTAGCACCTTCGTCGGTCTTGAGCGTGTTCCAGTAGTCAACCGCTGCGTCCCAGTCGGCACCCTCAGGAGCGTGAGCACGACCCTTTAGGTAGGCAAATGTGGTGTCGTCTGGTGCAACCATTCCGGCGCGGGCACCGGCCTCGATCGACATGTTGCAGATGGTCATGCGGGCTTCCATGGAAAGCGCACGAATTGCCGAACCGCGGTACTCGAGTACGTAACCCTGGCCACCACCGGTACCGATTTTGGCGATCACGGCAAGAATGATGTCCTTGGCGGTGACGCCAGGGCGCAAGGTTCCCTCAACGTTGATGGCCATGGTCTTGAAGGCCTTCAACGGCAGGGTCTGGGTGGCGAGCACGTGCTCAACCTCTGAGGTTCCAATACCGAAGGCAAGGGCGCCGAAGGCTCCATGAGTAGAAGTGTGAGAGTCTCCACAAACCACGGTCAGACCAGGCATGGTTAGGCCGAGTTGCGGTCCAACTACGTGCACGATTCCCTGCTCCACATCGCCGAGCGAGTGAATACGGATACCAAACTCGGCAGCGTTCTTTCGAAGCGCCTCGATCTGGGTACGGCTGGTCACATCGGCAATCGGCTTGTCGATGTCCCAGGTTGGAGTGTTGTGGTCCTCGGTGGCAATGGTCAGATCTGGGCGGCGCACCGGACGACCGGCCATGCGTAGTCCGTCGAATGCCTGTGGGCTAGTCACCTCGTGGAGCAGGTGCAAGTCAATGTAGAGCAGGTCGGGAGCACCATCGGTACCCTTGACCACCAAGTGGTCTCTCCAAACCTTTTCGGCCAAAGTAAGCGGCTTCACAGTCATCACACCTTAGAAATACGGGGGAACTTAAAGTTTACCGAACAGGCGGTAGTCTGGCGGGGTGGATGCATCACAGCTTTCGGCTTTACAAAAACGAACGGTACGAGTTCTCGCGGCAGGTCAGGTACTTTCCGGCTTCGGTTTAGGCTCAACTCTTTCTATTGGCGCCCTTCTCGCAGCCCAACTTTCCGGGTCTGAGGCATGGTCGGGTTCGGCTGCTACCTTTAGCACCCTTGGCGCTGCCTTCTCGGCAATTCCCCTGGCCCGAGTAGCCAACAAACTAGGACGACGTATCGCTCTTGCAATTGGTGCCTTCATCGCAATTTCAGGAGCCCTGTTGGTGATTACCGCTGCAAGCGTTAAGGTGTTCCCAGTTCTCCTGGTTGCCCTGTTTCTAATGGGCGCCGGTTCTGCAGTTGGACTTCAGGCTCGATTCGCAGCAACCGACCTTCCCGATAACGGTCGAACCGGGCGTGACCTGGCGCTGGTAGTTTGGGCAACCACCGTTGGAGCGGTCATCGGCCCAAACCTCTTTGGCCCTGGTGAAGTAATTGGCCACTGGCTCGGCATGCCGACCATGACCGGGCCGTTTGCAATCACTATCGTGGCTCAGCTTCTAGCCTCGTCGGTGTTCTTCTTCGGCTTACGACCGGATCCGCTAAAGGTCGCTCAGGAACTCACTAACAAGAGCGCGATCAAGCCGAAGACCTCGATTGCCACCGCTTTTAAGACGCTTCGCCAGTACCCAAAGGCTGCCTACGCGGTGCTCACGATTGCATTGGCTCACATGGTTATGGTTTCGGTAATGTCGATGACCCCGGTTCACATGAAGCACGATGGCGCCGACCTCGTGTTGGTTGGTTTTGTGATTTCCCTGCACATAGCCGGGATGTATGCGTTTTCTCCGATTTTTGGAATTCTCGCCGACAAACTAGGGCAGATTCAGACCGTACTGATTGGGCAGGCGATATACGTTTTTGCACTGATTGTTTCCGCAACCTCGGGTCACAGCCACCAGCAGATTACCCTCGGGCTCTTCCTGCTTGGCCTCGGCTGGAGTGCATCCACGGTTTCAGGAGCAGCGCTTCTAACCGCCACGCTCCCACCAGCCGACAAGATCAACGTTCAAGGCGTTAGCGACTCGGGAATGCAGTTCGCCGGAGCCTTTGGTGGTGGCATCGCTGGAACCATCCTTGCGGCAGTTACCTTCTCTGGGCTGAACTACGTGGCACTGATTCCGGTGAGCATCATAATCATCGCCAGCGGTGTGGCGATTCTCAAGCGACGCTAACTAGCCCTTGATGTAAGGCTGACCGGAAGCGGCCGGCGGGCGAACCTTGCCAGCGAATCCAGCCACCGCAATCAGAGTCACCAGGTATGGAACCATGGTGATGAAGTCGGTTGGAATACCAGGGTTTACCGAGTTTGCCCAAACGCGCAAGATGATGGCGAATCCGAAAAGCAAAGCTGCTGCCGAAACGTAGAACGGTTGCCAGCGGCCAAGGATGACCACCGCGAGCGCGATGAACCCCAAACCACCAGACATCTCGCGACCAAAGGCTCCCACGTTTCCGATGGTTAGTGCGGCGCCTCCGAGACCGGCAATCGCACCACCGATGGTCACCCACCAGAAACGGGTGCGGCCAACGTTGATGCCAACGGTGTCGGCTGCGGTCGGGTGTTCACCGACGGCACGAGCACGAAGCCCAAGCTTGGTGCGGAACAGCACGAACCAGACCAGCGGCACTAGAACGTAGGTGAGGTACACGGTGATTCGGGTCTGGAACATTGCCGGACCAATGATCGGGATCTGCGAAAGACCCGGAATAGCAATGATGTCGAAGGTACCAGGGAAGTTCACTTCTTCACCCGCGTCGGCAAGCCACTGCGAGTAAAGGAAGTTGGTCACACCAATCACCAGCACGTTGATCAGTACACCGATGATGATCTGGTCTACGAGATAGGTAATTGCAAGTGAAGCCAGCGCCATCGACAAAATGGCGGCGGCAACCATGGCGGCAATCAGACCGAACCAAAGGTTGTGAGTCGTTGTTCCAATCACGGCAGCCATGAAAGCGCCGGTAAGGAGCTGCCCCTCAATGCCGATGTTTACCACTCCTACGCGTTCCGACATCAAGCCGCCGAGCGCACCAAGGATGATGGGTACGGCTAGCACCACCGCGGAACCTAGGATGAACGAAACCGGAACCACGTTTCCAGAAGCGAGCCAGCCAAGCAAGCCAAACGCTCCCAGAAGCCCAAGAATCAACGACAACCACTGCGGTGTCTTTAGCTTGCGGAAGGTAAGGAACGTCGAGATGGCTGCGATAACCAACATGACGATTCCAAGCCAAACGTTCAAAGCAGATGCAGAAATTACAAAGTTCGGGAGTTGCACGAAATCGGTCTTGTTAGCCAGTTCATAGGTGACGTCTTTGGTCGGACCAGCGACACCAAATCCGAAGGTAACCAGCAGTGCAAAGAATGCGTAAACGATTGGAGTCTTCCAGCTTGGAGCAACCTCTACCTGAGAAAACATTCCCGGGGTGACTTGAGTCTTAGCCATTACTGTTCCTTACGTTCCGGTAGACGGAAGATTGCTCGAATCAGCGGTGGAGCCGCAATGAAGAGCACGATTAGAGCTTCGATGATGCCCAAAACCTCTGGAGATACACCGGTGATCTGCATGGTCGCCGAGCCGGCCTTGAAGGCACCGAAAACCAAACCGGCAATGAGCACGCCTCGGGCTCGAGATCCACCCAGGAGCGCAACCGTAATGGCATCAAAACCGATATTGGCGTGAATGCTCGAGGTGAGGCCGCTGGTCTCTCCCAGGCCTTGGTTAGCAGCAGCCAAGCCGATGAAGGCAGCGGATGCAGCCATGGCCCAGACGTAGGTGCGGTTCACATTGATTCCCGATGCCTTGGCAGCGTTGGAGTTAAACCCGACCATGCGGAAGCGATAACCAATGGTTGAGCGTTCCATTAGCCACCAGTAAACAATCGTGGCAACTACGGCCAGCAAGATGCCGATGTTGAGTTTGAATTCATCGCCAAGCAGCCTCGGGAACTGGGCGGTAAGCGCAGGGGCATCGGACTTTGGGTTTCCAGGACCATCGGTCTCGAGCAGAAGGCTTGGGGTACGCAGGAAGTAGGTGAATAGGTTTACCGCTATGTAGTTCAACATGATGGTCACGATCACCTCGTGAGCACCGGTGCGAGCCTTTAGGAAACCGACCAGACCCCCGGTTAGACCGGCCATGATTACCGCAACGACCAGTGCCAAAACCATGTGCAAGCCGTATGGCAGTTCCATGCGGGTGGAAATCCAGGTGGCACCGATCAGACCCATCACCAACTGACCAGTCCCACCAACGTTGAAGAGCCCAACGCGGAAACCGAGAGCCACACCCAATCCCGCCATGATCAACGGTGCCGAAAGTCTCAAGGTTTCAGTAATAGGACGGAACATATCAACCGGGTCGGTTGATTCGTAGTTGAAGATAGCCCCTCGGAACAATGCCGCATAGCCGTCGGAAATGGTTTGGAAGGCAACCTGGAAGGTTGTGCCAGGGCTTGAAAAGAAGGTCTCGTAGGTGGCAACCACGTCTTCGTTGAAGACCGCCATGAACATCGAACCGATCACGAAACCGAGAACTACCGACAAGAAGACGCGTGTCGGGCTTGCCGACATGATGTCTTTCATTATTTGGTTGGTCTTACTCATGCTGCGATACCTGCCATCATCTTGCCCAGCTTCTCTCGGCTGGTTCCGGCGTCTACGATTCCCACGATTTTGCCTCGGTACATCACTGCGATTCGGTCGGCTAGTGCCAAGACCTCATCGAGTTCAGTGGAGATTAAGATCACGGCACGACCGGCATCTCGCTCGGCAACAATCTGTTCGTGGATGAACTCGATCGAACCCACGTCAACACCGCGAGTTGGCTGTGCCGCAATCAAGAGCTTGCATTCACGGCTGAGTTCTCGAGCCACAACCACTTTCTGCTGGTTACCGCCGGAAAGCTTGCCGGCCATGGTGTCCTTCGACTGGGTGCGAACATCGAATCGCCGTATGAGTTCGTTTGCAAGTTGGTCACGCTTGGCGAAATCGATGTTTACACCTTTGGCATAGGGAGCCGAAAACGAGCCGTTTAGCATGAAGTTCTCCGCAATCGAGAATTGTGATACCAAACCGTCTTTCTTGCGATCCTCGGGAACATAGGCGATGCCGGCTTCCAAGCGCATACGAACCGACTTGTTGGCAAGGTCTTGAGAGTCGAGGCTAATCTGGCCGCTACCACGAATGACCTGGCGCAGACCAAGTAGTGCCTCGGCAAGTTCGGTTTGACCATTGCCCTGAACGCCAGCAATGGCAAAAATCTCACCGGCTTTGACGTCGAATGAAATGTTGTCCACGGCACGCTGGTCGCGGTCGTCCAAAACCGATAGAGAGTTGACCGAGATTACTGTTTTTCCAAGCTTTTGCGCTTTCTTATCTACCTTTAGGTCAACCTCACGACCAACCATCAATGAAGCCAGCTTCTCAGCGGTGTCGGTTGGTTTGGCCTCGCCAACCACGGCACCCTGACGAATCACAGTAATCTTGTCGGCAACCTCTTGCACCTCGCGGAGCTTGTGAGTGATGAAGATGATCGACGTGCCGCTCTTGGCCAGTTGACGCATGATGGCCATAAGCTCATCGGTTTCCTGCGGAGTGAGCACTGCGGTTGGTTCATCTAGAACCAAGACCTTGGCGTTTCTGGTCAAGGCCTTGATGATTTCAACGCGTTGTTGAACACCTACCGGAAGGTCTTGAACAAGAGCATCTGGGTCTACGTTGAAGCCGAACTTGTCCGAGATTTCACGAACACGCTTGCGCGCTTCGTCTAGGTTCAACGCACCGATTCCATTTACCGGCTCATTTCCAAGCACCACGTTTTCGGCAACGGTGAAAACTGGGATGAGCATGAAGTGCTGGTGAACCATACCGATTCCGGCAGCCATGGCATCGCCTGGGCCATTGAACTTTTGCACCTTGTCGTCTAGCAAGATCTCGCCCTCATCAGCGGTGTAAAGACCGTAGAGAACGTTCATCAGGGTTGACTTACCGGCACCATTTTCGCCGAGCAGGCTTCTGATTTCGCCCGACTCAACGACGAGGCTGATCTTGTCGTTA
Source organism: Actinomycetota bacterium (assembly GCA_041181585.1). GTDB lineage: Bacteria > Actinomycetota > Actinomycetes > Actinomycetales > Microbacteriaceae > Rhodoluna. Next base: position 1,510 of record JBEGPG010000009.1, on the reverse strand, counting down.
GCGACCAACGAACCGAAGCGTTTTGTGATTCCACGCAACTCAAGCTTCATTGCTTTAAAACTCCTATGCAGTCCTTGAGGACTCTAATCAAAATCTAGCCGAAAGTAATCCCCAAGAAAGGCGAAAGCCGCCGAGAATTTCTCCCCGGCGGCTTTCTTTTCAGAAATTACTGAAGTGGGTTGATGCTTCCATCGATGATGCCATCCTGAAGCTTCTTTAGGCCAGCCTTGGTCTCAGCCGAGATCTTGCTGTCAAAAGCGCCGAAATCAGAAAGGGCGGTTCCACCGTTGGCTAGGTTACCTAGGTAGTCTGCGATGTCCTTCTTGTCTACGGCGTTGTTCTTGATGATGTCGTAAACAGCGTTGGTCATGCGCTTCTCAATCGAAGTTAGAACCATGTCAGCGTACTGTGGCGAGGTCTTTGCGATGTCCTTGTCAACACCGATCATGACACCGTCTACACCGGCTTCCTTGATGGCTTCCGAAACAGCACCGAACTGGTCACCAGCAACTGGAAGAATGACGTCAGCGCCACCCTTTACCTGGTTTGCTGCGATGGTCTTCGATACACCGCTGTTAGGGGTGAAGTCACCCATGAAGTCTCCGGTCTTCTTGGCTGGGTCCCAACCTAGAACCTTAACTGCAGTTCCGGTTTCCTTTTCCCATGCCTTAGCGCCGTAGTAGAAGCCGTCCATGAACGCGGTAACAGCGTCAATCTGCATTCCACCGTAGGTACCGATGACCTTGGTGGTCGAGTACGCAGCAGCTAGGTAACCAGCTAGGTAGCTCGACTCGGCCATTGCGTAGTTAACAGCCTTTAGGTTGGCGTTGCCTTCCGACCAGCCGTCGATGGTAACGAACTTCATGTCTGGGTTAGCCTTAGCAGCTTCGTTTACTGGAGCTACCAGGTTGAATCCAACAGCGAAGATAACGTCACACTTCTCGGTGACCATAGCCTGTAGGTTTGGAGCGAAGTCTTCCGAGCTGTTCGACTCTGCATCGGCGATCTTTACGCCTAGCTCAGTCTTCGACTTCTTCAGACCGTCCATTACAGACTCGTTGAATGACTTGTCGTTCCAGCTTCCCTCATCGGAAACAGCGCAAGCCTTGTAGTCAAGCGATGGTACTACCTTGGCTGGTGCACAACCAGCAAGGGCGAAAGTTGCAACTGCAGCAAGTGCAGCTACCTTCAGGGTTTTGCGTGAAATGGTGTTCACTTTTCTCCTTCATAAATTGCAAACAACGCTTTTGTTGCCTGCCGTAACTACAGCCTAATTCGGGTCAATGACACTCTTTGCCACCACGCCCATATTCAAGAAAAATTCACCAGTCTGTTACCAACGAACAATGTTTGATAAAAAAGAAAACTCCCTCCCGAGATAAATCATCGGGAGGGAGAATCGTGACCCCAGCGGGATTTGAACCCGCGCTACCGCCGTGAGAGGGCGGCGTCCTAGGCCGCTAAACGATGGGGCCGTTTAGTCAACCTTTCAATTATGCCACAGAGTGCT
>JBEGPG010000008.1:0-7592 GCA_041181585.1 Actinomycetota bacterium | reverse complement strand
AACTGACTCTCGCCGAAAAGGCTCGCGTTGTTTCCGGCGAAACCATGTGGAAGACGTACGCTATTCCATCAATCGGGCTTCGCTCGATGACGCTTTCTGATGGTCCGAGCGGTGTTCGCGGGCCCATTTGGGACGAACGTTACCCTTCGTTGACGCTGCCTTCCGCCTCCTGCGTATCGGCCACCTGGAGTCGAAAGGCACTTGAGACCGTAGGTCACATCTCAGCGCTTGAGGCGCGTTCCAAGGGCGTCGACGTGGTGCTGGGCCCAACCATCAACCTGCACCGATCCCCTCGCGGAGGCCGACACTTCGAGGCATATTCGGAAGATCCTTACCTGACCGGCGAATTGGCCGTTTCATACATCAACGGTCTTCAGAATCAAGGTGTGGCGGCTACTCCAAAGCATTACATTGCCAATGACAGCGAGAACGAGCGCTTTACACTAAATGCGGTACTCGACGACCAGACTCTTCACGAGCTTTATTTAGCGCCGTTCGAGCAGGCAGTGCGCGAAGCACGGACCTGGTCAATCATGTCTTCCTATAATTCGATCAACGGTTACACCGGCTCGGAGTCTCCGCTGCTCGTTGATCCTCTGGTGAGCGATTGGGGATTTGATGGAATGGTTGTTTCCGACTGGACTGCTGTTCGAACCGTTGTTGAATCAGGCAATGGCGGCAACCACCTGGCCATGCCTGGTCCAAGGACTCCATGGGCTCAGGGGCTCGAAGAAGCGGTACGTTCTGGTGCGGTTTCCGAAGCCGCGCTGGATGAAAAGGTTGCTCGAATCTTGCTATTGGCAAAGCGCGTTGGTGCGCTAGGCGATGCAACCGTGAAGTCGGTTGCACCGATCGACGCTCGCGCCAGTATTCGCGCAGTTGCCGCCGAAGGTATGGTTATGGTTCGCAACAACGGCATCTTGCCACTGGCTAAGAACGCCAAACTGGCGGTCATCGGATCACATGCCAAGGTAGGTCGAATTCAAGGCGGCGGTTCGGCAACAACAGTTTCCAAGGCTCCGGTTCACCCGCTAGCCGGGCTTCGGGCAAAGGGTAAAAACATTTCGTTCTTCAATGGCTACCATGCGGTGGATAGCCTTGATGACTTCCCATTGGACCAGTTGGCCGACGGCAAGATTTTGCTGGAGTGGATCGACGCTGAGGGCACCCCGCACGAATCAGAGGAGCGCCTTGCCGGTTTCTATCTTGCCGACACCGCGGACCTACCCGCCGATGTGAAGGGACTTCGTGCCACCACGAAGTTCACCGCCAACGAGGATGGCTTACACCGTTTCGGTGGCGGAGGCATTGGATCGCACACCTACTTCGTAGACGGCAATGAGGTTCACAAGGCCAAGCTTGAAATCCACGAGGGCATGGACCTGGCAGAAGCCTTCTTGGCTCCACCACAGACGTACTTTGATGTGCAATTGCAGAATGATCAGACCGTTGAAATCTCGCTGGAATTCTTCGGCGGCCTTCCAGAATTTATGTCCGGCTTCTCCGCGTTCTTCGGATACCGTGCTCCACGCCTATCGCAAGCCGATGATTGGGATTCCGCCGTCGAAGGCGCGCGCCATGCCGATGTTGCCGTCGTAGTGGTTGGAACTACCGCGTTGGTTGAATCCGAGGGTTACGACCGCAAAGACCTGCTTCTGCCTGGGCGACAAAACGAACTTGTTGAAGCAATCGCCGCTGTGAACCCAAACACCGTGGTGGTAGTCAATTCTGGTAGCCCGGTTGAGTTGCCGTGGAAAGACAAGGTTTCCGCGATCCTACTCACCTGGTTCCCCGGTGAAGAGTACGGAAACGCACTAGCCGATGTTCTATTTGGCGATGGTGAGCCTGGCGGGCGCTTACCAACCACCTGGGGATCACTCGACTTGGCTCCGGTCACAAACACTGACCCAACCAACGGCGTCCTGAACTATAGCGAAGGCATAAACATTGGCTACCGCGCCTGGGTTCACGCTGGTGTTACACCTAACTTCTGGTTCGGTCACGGCCTTGGTTACACCACTTTCGAGTTCTCGGAGATGTCTTTGCCTGCATCCACTAAGGCTGGTTCAGATGTGGCGGTTTCACTTAATGTGTCTAACACGGGCGAAAGAAAAGGCTCCGAGGTGGTACAGGTTTACCTCCGTCGTAAAGACTCTTCGGTGAAGCGTCCGCCACTCTGGCTAGCAGGCTTCGAAAAGGTTTCGGTAGCGGCTGGCGAATCGACCAACGTCATAGTTTCGATTGATGCTCGTCGTTTCGCCCACTATGACGGCGACTGGAAGTTTGAGGCTGGCGAGTTCGAGGTGCTGGTTGCGAAGTCCTCGGAGTTAGTCGGCGCTCTTAGTGGCTCGGTTGAGCTGCTCAAGTAAAGCCCAGGTCCAATTGATCATTTCACGGTCGTTACCACCTGTTGGAGTCGGCACGTTGAACACCTTCGCGGTGGCTAGGTAGCGTGACCCCTTGTAGGTGTGGCTGAGGGCAATTTGGTTTCCCTCGGTCAGCTCGACTGGGCTAATTCGTGCCATCTGACCAATCAGCAGTACATCCTTTAGACCCATTCGACTTGCCACTTGACGAAGCTCGGTTACGTCGATGAGGTTAATTACGGATTGTGGAGCAACACCGTAGCGGTCTTCCAACTCGGCCTTTATCTTGTCGAGGTCCGCGCGCGAGTTGCTGGCATTCGATGCCGCCGAAAGCTTGTGATAGGCCTCGAGTCGCAGACGCTCGGAGTCTACGTAGGTGGCTGGGATGTGGGCATCGATCGGCAGCTCAAGCTTTAGTTCTGCCGGGGAATCGTGCTTCTCGCCCTTGAAGTCGGCAACCGCTTCGCCAATCATTCTCAGATAAAGATCGAAACCAACACCGGCAATGTGGCCCGACTGTTCTCCGCCAAGTAGGTTTCCGGCACCGCGAATCTCTAGGTCTTTCAGAGCCACCTGCATGCCCGAGCCCAGTTCGTTATTCGTGGCGATGGTCGCCAATCGGTCGTGTGCGGTTTCGCTTAGTGGCTTTGAAGGGTCGTAGAAGAAGTAGGCGTAGGCACGCTCACGACTGCGACCAACTCGTCCACGGATCTGGTGCAGCTGACTGAGCCCGAAGTTTTCGGCCCTATCGACAATTAAGGTATTGGCATTTGGAATGTCGATTCCGGTTTCGATGATGGTAGTGCTCACCAGCACATCGAATTTACGCTCCCAGAAATCTACGACAACTTGCTCCAGGGCACCTTCGCTCATTTGACCGTGAGCCACTGCAACGCGAGCTTCTGGAACAAGTTCACGCAGGTGATCGGCGACCTTTTCGATGTTTTCCACTCGGTTGTGAACGAAAAACACCTGCCCCTCTCTGAGTAGTTCTCGGTGAATCGCCGCGGTGACCTGCTTGTCTGAGTAGCCGCCCACATAGGTGAGAATCGGGTGTCGGTCTTCCGGAGGTGTTGCCAACGTCGACATTTCACGAATACCGGTCACGGCCATTTCTAGGGTTCTCGGAATCGGGGTCGCCGACATCGAGAGCACGTCCACGTTCGCTTTTAGTTCCTTTAGTTTTTCCTTGTGCTCTACACCAAAACGTTGCTCTTCATCAACGATGATCAGCCCGAGGTTTTTGAACTTGACGTTTCCAGAGAGTAGGCGGTGTGTTCCCACAACCATGTCCACGGATCCTTCTGCGAGACCTTGGATGGTTGCTTTGGACTCCTTCTCGGTTTGGAAGCGAGAGAGCGAACGCACGGTTACCGGGAATCCTTCAAAACGATTTTCGATGGTATCGGTGTGCTGGCGAACCAGAAGCGTGGTTGGAACCAGCATGGCCACCTGCTTGCCGTCCTGGATGGCCTTGAAAGCGGCACGAATTGCCACCTCGGTCTTGCCGTAACCAACGTCGCCTGCGAGAAGTCGGTCCATTGGAACCGAGCGTTCCATGTCCTTCTTTACCTCTTCGATGGTGTTCAGCTGGTCCTGCGTCTCTACATAGGGGAACGCTTCTTCCATCTCACGCTGCCAAGGAGTATCGGGTCCGAAGGCATGGCCATTGGCATGCATTCGCGCCGAGTAAAGCTTCACCAGGTCGATGGCGATCTTGCGAACCGCCTTGCGCGCGCGGCCCTTCTGGTTGGCCCAGTCGCTCCCACCCATGCGTGAGAGCACGGGAGCCTCGCCGCCAACGTAGCGAGTGAGTAGGTCTAGGTGATCGGTTGGCACAAACAGGGTGTCGTTTGCTTGGCCGCGCTTCGAAGGCGCGTACTCAACCAACAAATACTCACGCTCATGACGATTACCGCCAATGCCGCTAGTTCGAGAGACCAGCTCAACGAACCGGCCGATTCCGTGAATCTCGTGCACAACGTAGTCGCCACGCTTCAGAGTCAGCGGATCAACCGCAGCTCCTCTGCGCGCGGCCAGCTTCTTAGCCTTAGGAGAAATGTAACTCGAGTTCTTGCCGTAGTAGTCGGCCTCGGTGAGCAGAATCAGTTTGCTGTCCGGCGAAGCGAAACCTTTTCGGAATTGGGCTTGCAGCACGTTGACATCTCCGAGACCTGCTGCAGCAAACTTCTCGGCTAGACGCTCGGCGGTTCCATGACCCGGCATGGTGATGAAAATCTGCTGACCCTGCTTTAGTTGATCGTCCAACCACTGGTCGACCTTCATCTCGAGTCCGGTGAAGTTCGGAATCTCCAGCAGCCCTAGTGAGAGTTCATCATCGTCGCCGGAAGGCAGCTGACTGATTTCAATCAGCGAGTGTTCCTTGATTGCACCCAGGAAGTCTTTGATTGGAATGAACCCCCCACGGCTGAGGTCGATTGGTGTTTTCGCACCCTCAGCGGCGGCGTCCCAGGCCGCGTGTAGGAACTCCTCGTTGGTTTCTACAAGAGACGCAGCCCTGGCCGCAGCCTTCTCTGGCCCAAGCAGCACGATTGCCGAACTGGCCGGCAGGTAACTGCTAAATGGAACCATGGCATCAACCAGTACCGGCGCCAGCGACTCCATGCCCTCAACCGGAATACCTTCGGCAATTTTTGCCATCATGGTCGATAGGTTTGGGAACTCGTGCTGCATCTCGCGAGCTCGGGCTGCCACCGACGGCGTGATGATGACCTCTCGGGCCGGATAAATTTCAACCGACTTCTTCGGATCACCGGCAATCGACCTCTGGTCGGCAACCGAAAACTCGCGGATTTCTTCAAGTTCGTCACCAAAGAACTCCAAGCGAACCGCGTGCTCGGCAGTGGTTGGGAAAATGTCCACTATGCCGCCACGAGTTGCAAACTCACCACGACGAGTGACCATGTCCACACGTTCGTAGGCAAGTTCCACCAGTTTCAAGCTGAGTTCCGGTAGCAGGTAGTCCTTACCGACCTCAAAGTCCAGCGCCTTGTGTAGACCCAAACCGGCAACCACCGGCTGGAGGGCAGCGCGAATCGAAGCCAAAACATAAACTGCGTGCGCGGACTTGGATTCCTGTAATTCGTGAAGCCTCTGTAAAACACGTACTCGCTTGCCTACGGTCTCAGGGCTTGGGCTGAGTCTCTCGTGAGGCAACGTCTCCCAGCTTGGGAACTCCAGCACTTCGGAATTTGGGTCGAGCTCGTGGAGAGCAAGCGCCAGTTCCTCGGCTTCCCTACCGGTTGCCGTAATCACCAATTGAACGGGTGAAAGTTTCTTCTCTTGTCTAAACGACGAAACCAAGTTCAAAACGAACGGGTTGGCTCCCTGCGGCGCGACCAGCCGAAGTTGATTCTTGGTGATGTTGGCCTGGAGTTTGGCGGTTGGGTAACCATCTGCAAAGAGCGCGGCAAGGCGCACTAATGCCTGGGCCTGCGGGTTACTCACCCGTCTAGTTTACGAGTGGAAGCGCTGCTGTGCAGCGGTCAATCCGTCGGTGATGATTGCTTCGACGGCGTCGACGGAAATTTCCAGTGTGGTTGGAAGTTCCTTCTTCTCGGTAGAAGAAAAATTCTTGAGCACATAGTCGGCGGTCTGCGTTTGCCCCGGCGGGCGACCGATACCTACTCGGACTCGTGCAAATTCATTGGTGCCCAGAGCAGCGATGATGTCTCGTAGGCCGTTGTGCCCGGCGTGACCGCCACCGAACTTGATGCGAACATCGGAGGCCGGAATGTCGAGTTCGTCGTGGATCACTATGACGTGATCGGCATCGATTCCATAAAACTTGGCAAGGTTTGCCACCGGGCCGCCCGAGGTGTTCATGTAACTGAGCGGCTTGGCGAGAATCAACTTGTCTTTCCCAATGCCTAAACGAGTCTCTGCGACCATGGCGTTTGCCTTGTGCTTGCTGAAGGTAGCACCAAGCCGCTTTGCCAAAACATCGATCACCATCTGACCCACGTTATGGCGGTTAAAAGCGTAGTCGGGCCCAGGATTCCCGAGCCCGACTACGAGGTACATCTAATTACTCAGCAGCGCCAGCAGCGTGCTCAGCGGCTAGTTCTTCAGCGTGACCAGCAGCGGTCTCAACAACCGATGCCACTAGTTCATCGGCTGGAAGGTCTAGCTTTACACCAGCAGGAAGCTTGATGTCCTTGGCTAGTACGTGGTGACCAGCTGCTTCCTTGTTGAAGTGAATCTCAACGAACTCAGGAATGTGAGTTGCTTCGGCTTCTAGCTTCACGGTCTTGTGCTCTAGGTCAACAGTGGTGCCCGAAAGCGACTCACCAATGATGTGAACAGGAACCTCAACGTGAACCTTCTCACCCTTCACAACGACAACTAGGTCGATGTGCTCGATTACCTGAGTAACAACATCCTTGGTCGCGCTCTTTACAAGAACAAGTTCCTTCTTGCCTTCGATCGAGATTTCGATTAGTGCGTTCTTGTGACGAAGCACAAGAGCAACCTCGTGGGCTGGAAGGGTGATGTGGCGTGGTTCGGTTCCGTGACCGTAGATCACGGCTGGGGTGCGACCGGCAGCGCGCGACTTACGTGCCGAACCCTTACCGAAAGTAGTGCGAACTTCAGCAACAAGCTGAGCAACTGCATTCGACATGAATGTTTCCTTATTGTTTGGGGGCTTTGGGCCCTGGTTTTTGTCAACTCGAGCGTTTGCACGCGAGGATTAGCCATCTGGGCCGGCCCCGTCGATAACGAATCTTTCGATTCCTCGCCGTTGTCTTCGATTAGTTTACTTGGTTTTGGACCGTTGCCACAAGGTACGCAAAGCCAAGGCGGTAGCGAGGATTCCCGCACTAGCCGCGATGGTCAGCCAACCGAACGAGAGCGAAAGAGCCAAACATAGCAAAATACCTAGGACGTTTAGCCACCTGGGCACCAAGCATCGACGCCAACCCGATGGAGATTGCTCCACCGAGTCCGAGTTGCTTTTTAGGCATGGCCAGGGAAGATCTGGCTTACCGAATCGTCGTCGAAGACCGCGCTGATGGCACGGGCAATTAGCGGAGCAACCGAGAGCACGGTTAGCTTTTCGAAACGCTTTTCCTCTGGAATTGGCAGGGTGTCCATAACCACCACGGCGTCGACCGAGTCGCCACTTAGGCGCTCAACGGCTGGGTCTGAGAACACGGCGTGAGTTGCTGCCACAATAACGCGAGCTGCACCGTTCTTCTTCAGAGC
>JBEGPG010000007.1:0-14147 GCA_041181585.1 Actinomycetota bacterium | reverse complement strand
TCAACCCTCTTTCGGCAAAGCTGATTCAGAGTAAGGGCTTCGATGGTGTTTACATCTCGGGTGCCGTACTTGCCGCGGACCTCGGCTTGCCAGATATCGGACTTACCACGCTCACCGAAGTTGCTGGGCGTGGTAACCAAATTGCCAGAATGACCGACCTTCCTGCGCTCATCGATGCTGACACCGGTTTCGGTGAGCCGATGAACGTGGCTCGAACCATTCAGGAACTTGAAGACGCCGGGGTTGCCGGTCTTCACATCGAAGACCAGATCAACCCCAAGCGTTGTGGCCACCTCGATGGCAAGGGTGTCGTTGACGACAACACCGCCATCAAGCGCATCAAGGCCGCCGTGGACGCGCGACGCGACCCAAACCTTTTGATCATGGCACGCACCGACATCCGTGCTGCCGACGGCCTAGACGCCGCAATTGATCGTGCCAAGAAACTTGTAGACGCCGCAGCAGATGCAATCTTCCCGGAAGCAATGAAAGACCTCAGCGAGTTCGAGGCCATGCGTAATGCGCTGGACGTGCCTCTGCTTGCAAACATGACCGAGTTCGGTAAAAGTGAGCTGTTTACCAAGAGGCAGCTCGCCGACATCGGCATGAACATCGTTATTTACCCGGTGAGCCTCCTACGGCTAGCTATGGGTTCAGCGATGCGCGGCCTCGACTCGCTGGGGGAACACGGGTCACTTGCAAACGTCGTAGGAGACATGCAGACTCGCGCCGAACTTTACGAACTGCTCGACTACGAGGCCTACAACCACTTCGACTCGGGCGTATTCAACTTCGACCTTTCAACCCACCACAAGCACTAACAAATTCAGGAGCAACTCATGAACGATGCACCAGAGATTTATAAGGGTCTAGCCGGAGTTCCGGTTGACTACACCGCGATTTCTAAGGTCAACCCGGAGAGCAACTCGTTGCTTTACCGCGGTTACCCAGTTCAGGAACTTGCCGCCCAGAAGAGCTTCGAAGAGGTGGCTTGGCTGCTGTGGAAGGGTGAACTTCCAACCGCCGGCGAACTAGCCGGCTTCGTGAAGATGGAACGTGCAAACCGTGAACTCAGCCCAAGCATCAAGCGCGTCATCGACGAACTGCCGCTGACCTGCCACCCAATGGACGTAGTGCGCACCGCCGTAAGCGTGATGGGAACTCAAGACGCCACGACCGAAGACCCAAGCCCAGCCGCCAACCTGCAGAAGTCGATGCTGCTATTCGCAAAGCTTCCAGCCGTTGTTGCCTACGACCAGCGTCGTCGTCGTGGTGAAGCGCTGATTGCACCGCGCGAAGACCTCGACTTCTCAGAGAACTTCCTTTGGATGACCTTCGGTGAAATCCCTGACGCCGTGGTCGTCGATGCCTTCCGTATCTCGCTCGTTCTCTACGCGGAGCACTCGTTCAATGCTTCAACCTTCACGGCTCGTGTGATCACCTCGACCACCTCTGATCTCTACTCGGCAGTCACCGGTGCCATCGGTGCGCTAAAGGGTGCACTTCACGGAGGCGCCAACGAGGCCGTGCTTCACATCTTCAATGAGATCGGTTTCGGTCCAGACGCCGAAGCTCGCGCCTTTGCGTGGCTCGACCAGGCTCTTGCCGAAAAGCGAAAGATTATGGGATTCGGCCACCGCGTCTACAAGAAGGGTGACTCGCGCGTTCCAACCATGCGCGCAGCCATGGTGAAGCTGGTCGACTACTACAACCGCCCAGACATCCTCGATCTATATGAGGGCCTAGAAAAGGCAATGACCGAGCGCAAGGGAATCCTTCCTAACCTCGACTACCCGTCCGGCCCGGCGTATCACATGATGGGCTTCGATACCCTAACCTTTACCCCACTGTTCGTGGCGGCCCGCATCACCGGTTGGACTGCGCACATCATGGAACAGGCCGCCGCAAACGCACTGATCCGCCCGCTTTCGGTCTACAACGGAGTTGACGAGCGCCACCTCTAAACCCTCAGCGATAATTGAGTGATGAAGGTTCGCAAGTGGGTAGCAATTCTCGTAATTGCCCTACTGGGAATGTTGGGATTGCTCACAGTTCCTACTGGGGCTAAGGCTGCGACGCCTTCCGAGACGAGTCTGCAAACCAAGCTCTCTAGCTTTTTTGCAACCCAAAAAGGTCACTACACCCTCGCCCTTCGTGAACTAGATTCACCAAATCATGAAGTGGACATCGACGCCAATCGGCGCATCGAACCGGCGTCCGTGATCAAACTTTTTTATGCCTGGGCGGCACTTCAAGAGGTAGATACTGCGCAGGTTACCCTGTCTGGCCAGCTTCAACCTGGCTTCACCTGGGATACCTGCCTGAGCCTAATGATCAAGGTTTCCGACAACGACTGTGCCTCTTGGGTTCGTGAAGCAATAGGCAACGCTGCACTCAACCGAAAACTATCCGATGCCGGTTACGCCAACACTCGTGTGGTTCTAGATTCCATTAGTGGAAAGTACAAGACCAAGTACACCACCGCAGCCGACACCGCTCTCCTACTCAAGCGCTTGCAGAACGGAACCGCCCTCTCGAACGCCTCAACCACCTACTTCAAGAACTTGCTTCGAACCCAGGTGTTTCGAAGCCGCATAACGGCAGGCGTGCAGGTACGCACCACGGTGCTGAACAAGGGTGGCGAGCTTTGGGTCTCAAGCGGCTGGACCGAATCGGATGCCGCCATCGTCTTCGGCCCAGAGACCAAATACGTGCTTGTGGTGTTCGGCCGAAACAATGCCATGAATGCCAGTATCGCCAAGGCTTCCACCATCGTTTACGAACATCTGCAGGGTGCAACCGTGACCACGCCGAGCACGTTTCCAGCCCGCCAATACCTAACGAACCTAAAGGTTTGGGTTCGCGCAAAGCCGGCTGGCAAGAAGCTTTATCAAATTCCTCTAGGAACTGCGGTCATGCTTTATTACGCAGAGCGCGACTGGGTGAAGGTCAAGCCAAACGGCAAGAGTGCCGGTTATCTAAAGTTCTCGTCGCTGAATCTTCGGAGCCAATATGTTTGGCCTTAGCGAATCCCAAGAGTCTTCGTAAAGTATTCGGCCACGTCGTCCATCACGCGCTCGTCGATGGAATGACCAAGGCGGTAATAGGTCTTGACCGAAGCTGCGGTGTGATTTTCCAACCACTCCAAGGTTCTCGCAACGGCATCTTCGGAAATCACCTGGTCGTCGAGGCCTCGGCAATATATAACCGCAGGAAGCTCTTGAGACAACTGCTCGTCGGCTGGCTGAGTTGCGTTGAAAGTGAATCCGGCGATGATCGCGGAGCCTAAGATGCGATCCGGGCGGGTGCGAAGCATTTGGGTAACCATAAGTCCGCCCTGTGAAAACCCGAGCGCGATAAGCGGGCAGCTCTCCGGCAGGTTGGCATCAATCCAAGCCCAAAGGTCGGAGGTTCCTGCTTCAACCGTTTCAGGCTGAGGGTTACCGGGCACGGCACGGTGAGCCCAGGCGTAGCTACCCGGCTGCAACTTTAGCGGCGCTCGCAATGAGAACCAAGGCAGGCTGCCTGGTAGGTAGTTCACAAGCGAAGGGAGGTCCTGCTCGTTAGATCCGTATCCGTGTAGCAAAAGCAGCACTGGCTTGCCCGCCACCACAGTACCGCCACTCACATAGGCATCAATCACTTGTTTTTCTCCCTGTAATCGTCCACGGAAATTTCGTAAATAAGTTCCAGCCCATCTTCTTCATCGATCTGCTCACCAATCAGCGGAAAACCGAATTTCTCAATGATGGCCATTGATGGAAGATTCGTTGGGGAAACCGTGTATCGCAGGAAACGAACGCCAGGTTCGTCGATAACCCAATCCCACATGGCTCTCAAAGCTTCCTGAGCAAAACCCTTGCCTTGCTCCTGAGGTGCGATACCGATACCGATCTCAACCATGCCACGCTCGTCGGGGGAGGCATGGAACGAGACACTTCCAACCGCTAAATTGCGTGAGCGGTCGACGATGATTCGGTAATACCAGCGAATGCGATCTGGGTCAGCCTGAACATCGGCAAGGCGGTTGGTTCGCGGCAGATTTTCGCCCGAATAGACACCGTGAGGGTTTTCAAATTCTCTATCGAGTAGAGCCTTAGACTCTAGCTCCTGCAAAGTCAGCAGGTGAAGTTCCACGCGGTTGTTCATAAGCCAATACTGCCTTATAGCCGGCTCGATAAAGACTTTGTTCCAATATGACATTGGCCGATTTTGAGGTTCAAAACTGCACTAGCCTTGTAATTCGATTAGTCGATTAATTGCGAGTCGGGGCATGAACAAAATCTTCAAGCGAATTTCGGTTTTCACCATTGTTTTATTGGTTGCAAGCCTCTTTCAGTCGTTTTCAATCTCTCCGGCATCTGCCGTTGGAGTGGGTCAGCTAGGACCAGCGATGAGCGCACCAGCCGGTGCTCCGAGCGTGCCCAGAAACGTGGTTGCCACCGCTTTGGATGGTGCAAGTATTCGCGTTCAATGGGCTGTGCCTGAGAACATGGGTGACAGCCCAATCGTTAGCTACACGGCTACGACGAATCCTGGTGGATTTTCCTGTACGACCAGCATTGTGGATACTTTGGAAAATCTCGGTTGTGAAATCGAAAACATCTCTACTACGGGTGTCGAGTATGAGGTTTCCGTAATTGCAACAAACTCCCAAGGCGATTCACCGGCATCGATACCTTCTTCGCCGATGCGTGATGTCTCAACAGATCAGACCCAAGATGCAAACTTCGCATGTTGGATCAAGGGTGACCGCACGGTTAGTTGTGCTGGTGACGATTTTCAGGGTCGAATCGCGGTTCCTGCAGACCTTGGCCAGGTGCTGCAAATTGGGGCCGCCTCGCAGGGTGCCTGTGCACTAAAAATCGACCACACCGTTTCCTGTTGGAGCCATGAACTTCTGACACCACCAGCTGACCTTGGGTATGTCGACTCCATAACCGTCGGATATCACGGTGCCTGTGCAATCAAGATGGATCATACTGTTGCTTGCTGGGGATTCGGGTTTCTATTTGACATTCAGAGCAGCATTTCTAACCTCACCGATGTCTCCTACGTTGGTATTGGTCTATTCACGGCTTGTTTCGTAACTCAGCAAGGTGCAATCTCGTGCTTCGGAACTGATGATGCGGTTAATGTTCCTCAGAATATCGGCCCAGTGAAGAGTGTGGCAATCGGATATCAGATTGGCTGTGCTGTCTTGGTAAACACTCATGTCACGTGTTGGGGTGGTGTAAATCCGAGTGTTCCTGATTACGAATCTGGATTCGAGAGCATTTCCATCGGTATTTCCCACATGTGTTTCATTAGAACAAATCACACCGTCTATTGCAGCGTGATTTGGAACTGGTGGGAAGACCAGACACCTTCTTATAGCGGCCTGATTGACCGAGTGATTATTGAAAGACATTGGAAGTGTCTCCACGTAATTGGTGGCGGTTTGCAATGTCAAGGTGATCAAAACACACTTGCCTTTGAAGGCTACGACGCTGCAGCTAGCAAGGGTTCAATCGTCACTGTTGCGAATGTGCCGAGTTCACCTCAAAACGTAACCGTTACACGTCTAGATCGGGCGCTCACCGTGACCTGGGAGCCGCCCTTATCAAGTGGCGGCATCGACTTGACTAACTACGAGGTAGTTATGACTTCCGGTTCGGAAGTTCGCCGCTGTAACGTTTTAGCATCCTCACTTAGTTTGTCCTGCCACTTCACAGACCTAAACAACGGCAATGTATGGCAAGTCGGGGTTTTCGCTAGCAACTCTTTAGGTCGTTCTGCACAAGCCAGTGCCAAGAATTACACAAAAGTTGTTGGAAAAGATGGTCGAGTTTTCTGCGGAATCACAGCAGAAAAGGATGTAACTTGCTGGGGCTATACAAATTCGATTGATGAACTTCCTACATTGGCCGTTCCAGGCAATGTAAGAAACGTCAAAGATTTGGCGTTGAACTCGGACAACACTGCCTGTGCCGTCTTGGATACCGGAAATCTGAAGTGTTGGGGGCAGGGAGATGGTCAAACCCCTCCGGCTGGACTTCGAAATGTAACCTCGATTGATGCCGGTTGGGGAGTATTTTGCGCTGTGCACGACGAAGGTGTAATTGCCTGTTGGGGATACTCTGACAGCTCGATCACTGACTCAGTCCCTAGCTTCACCAATGTAAAGACAGTTTCGGTTGGCTCCAGTTACGCATGTGCACTGCTTGACGACGGAACTGTTTATTGCTGGGGTTACGGGTTTAGCGGCCTCGTAAATGGAATCACTGACGCGACGTTAGTCAGTTCTGGCGGGGATCGTTCATGTGCAATCCTGCAAGATACTTCAATTAGGTGTTGGGGCCGCGACGGAACTATTTACGAGAGAACCGTAGCAGGACACAACACTGCCACATCGCTTGAAGTCTCTTTTTACAGTTCTGCTTGTGTTATTTCAAAGGCGAAACATGTTTACTGCGATGGCTACAACTCTTCTGGGAACACTTCGGTGCCTGATTCGATTGCAAGCGTCAAAAGTGTAGCGGTTGGCTATAACTATTCAAGTTGTGCGGTTCGTTTAGACGGGGATATTCAATGTTGGGGTTACCCAGACGCCCGTATTTGGGTACCTGGTAACATCAAGGCAGCAGCTGGTCGAGTCCCCGACGTCGTGAGTAACATCTACATCAGCAACTTCGATCGCGGTGTGCGCTTTACTGCCGATACAACCGATTCAGGCGGCTATCCACTGCTAACAGCTCGATATGTTGTATCTCCGGGCAACCATATCTGTGAAGTTGACTTAATCGCGAATCTAGGTAGAACCTCCTGCATCATTTCTGATCTGGACCCTGGACAGCAGTACACAGTTACCGCGACTTTCACGAATGAAATTGGTAGATCTGCGGAAACTAATTACGAGAATCTACCTCTCAAGTTCTATTCCCCGACTGGTTATGGCTGTGGAATAGACTCAAGCAATAACCTCCGTTGTCCAGGTATGAGCGAAGCCGACATCCCTGTTGAAATGACTAATTTGGGCGATGTTGTGAAGTTCCGCAACTCCAATAATTCGATGTGCACGATAAACACAGCACACATGCTGAAGTGTTGGGGATGGTGGATCAACAACTGGAGAACGCAATTAGACGAGCTCGGGCCAGTCTTGGACATATCTCTAGCAGACAACCACTTTTGTGTTGTTCTTGAAGACACCTCGGTGCGATGTTTTGGAAATAACGACTGGGGGGTTAACGACGTCCCAGATGGATTGACAGACGCGGCAAAGGTAAGCGTCAGCAATTGGACTTCTTGTGTTGTAAAGACCGATGGTTCAACCCAATGTTGGGGATACAACTCACAATTGCCGGGTGATTTGCAATCGGCTAAGGCAATTTTCGTGAATCATCGCCACGGCTGTATCTTGACCATCTCAGACACGATGCAATGTTGGGGTTCTTGGAACATTACGCGAATTCCCGAGGCGCTAGACGAACCTGTTCGTGAAATCACAAGCAATGATGCGATCATGTGTGCTAACACCGATACCAAGACGGTCTGTTGGGGAGACTGGGCCGATTACGGAATTACTTATCCGCACCTTACTGCAATCCAAGGAAATGGTGCTGACGCAGTCTGCGGTCTCAATGAGACCGGCCATGTTGATTGCCAGTCTGTTTGGGGTCACCGCACTGAGATGATTCCTGTGAAGTTCAAAGCGGCGCCTACCTTCACTGCTTCTTCCGGTCCATCTCAACCAATGATTGAATCAATCACCTGGGATGGCAATGAAGTGGATGTAGCATTCCATCCTTCAACCTCAACAGGCAACGGAACTGCAATTACGTACTATGGGCTTCAAGACCGGGGCGTGGATGAATACTGTGGATTCGGCCCAGATGAGTTTAGTGGCGATGGGTTATTCCACTGCGTATTTGAATCCGACCCTAATCAAGCGCACAATTTCTTGGCAATTGCTTACAACGATGTCGGACAGCAATCAGGCTTCCTATATGCGACTTCACCTCAAGACATTCCTCTTTCAGATAAATCCACCTCAATCGATGTCGTAACCAATGACGGAGAAGTAGACAGCACCTTGGTTTCACTAACACCTGCAGTTTGCCAGGTAGGTAAGGCAACCGCGGCCTATGTAGAGCTAACCGGAGACGATGGCAAGCGAAGCAAGATACTTCTCAATTCAGCTGGTACCTGCACCCTCCAGGCGAGCGCATCAGGCACCCAGTCGGTGCTCCGCCAGTTTGAGGTCCTTTCAGAGCAGGCAGGACATGGGTTAGACGTTGATGTCTTCCATTGGGATAGATGGGCGCAGCAGTTTGACGAAGATCCAAGTCGCCTGTGCGCTACAGGCCAACTTCCGAATCTCCAGTACACCGATCAGGATGGCATCGCTCCACTCAATGAAGATTCCTGCGGCACTGATCACTTCAGCATGCACTGGAAAGGCTTCATTAAGTGGCCAGGAGAAAACGACGGTGTGTCTACCTCGAATGTGAAGTTTAATGCGGTTACTGATGATGGACAGAAAATCATTGTGGACGGTGTCGAGGTCGTTGGCTCAGCCGCAGGAAATGAGGGAAGCATTTCCGATGGGGTTGAACATCTGAGCGGCTCTATTGTGCCTTTTGAATTTTGGTTAACCGAATGGGAAGGTGGCGCCTATTCCAATGTTTACTGGAACGCCACTCACACCGACACTGATCCGCAGCAAGAACCAAGGGACCTGATTCCAGAGGCTGCACTTATGCGAAACGTGAGTTTTGCTAGGGCGCAACAGACTTTGAGTTGGACTAATCAAATGCTTTACGCACCAACCAGCTATCTGGGCGACTATGTGCCGCTTTCGGCTCAGTCCACCGCAGGTGCCGTCCCTATCACGTTCTCTGCCGCTCAGGGAAGCGACTGCACTGTTAATGGCGATTTTGCAGTGCTTTCCGTGCAGAATGGCACCTGTGTGATCGAGGCACATAGCCCTGGAGATGAAGTCACCGAGGAATCGAATACTATTTCCATCCAAATCCATTACACCGTTGGAGCACGCTCCAACCTCTGGGTGCGCAATAATCCTAGGATTGCTCACCGTTATCGAGTGGGGGATTTACTTGCTGGGTACGATTTCCTTGAAGGAGAAATCCGCGACAGTCAGAACCGCATTGTCTATGGTTATTACACCTTTGCTCCTGGCAATGAATATGCCGAGCGAGCTGGTGAACATGACGTAGCCGGAATTTTCCATCCTTACAACACTCTTCGATACAGCGAAAAAGCCGTTTGGATTAACTACTACGTTCAACCCCGTGATTGGTATGACGTCAATGAGTGGCCAACCTTGTGCGATTCTGCAGTCGCAGGAATGCCTTATAGCACCTGTGAACTATCCGGAGGTTCGGCTACTGTTGACGGCCACTTCGAGTACCGCGAACCCAACCGGTTATTCTCCGAGGGAGGCAATTACCCGTCCATTGATTTCGTACCGGATGATGTGGAACTCGAGATTCACACCTGGTGGTGGCCATATGTCCAAGCCCAGCGTGAGATGCGAACTCCAGTAGTTTCTGTTTGGCCTACCGCTGGTGTAATCGCAACGGGATCAGCCCTCTCTACATCGGTTCTAGTAGGGGGTCAGGCTGATGTTGACGGACAATTCCAGTACGAAAATCCAGGCATTGTGCCCGATAACTCGGTTACCACGCAAACTGTGGTGTTCATCCCATCCGATACCTACCTTTACAACTCGGTCACGGGATCGGTGACCGTGAGTTATGGTTTGGATCCAGAGGTCACCACGGCGCTGGCTACCGACATCACCTATGGGCAGCGGTTGTCGAATTCCACTTTGAGTGGCATTTCAGGCACCACGCCAGGTACTTACCGTTTCGCCTCTCAAAACACACAGCCGGATGCGGGAGACCATGAGTTTGCCGCTTGGTACATTCCAGCCGACACCTCGGTTTACTACATCACACAGGTGATGGTTCCGATTCACGTAAACCGTGCCACTCTGTCGAAAACCGAAGATCCATCGGTTGCGGGGCTGGCGCCTCTGCTGAGACTCTCAGAGATTTGGTATTCAACTACCGGGTGGCAGTCTGGCCAATTTGGAACCTATGCCTGGGACAACCCAAACCAGCAGATTCAAGCTGGAAACCACAGCTATCCGATTACCTTCACGCCTAGTAACATCAACTTCCTACCGATGTCCCTCACGGTAGTTCGAGATGTTGCCAAGCTGAACTCCACGGTTTCGATCGCTCCATTGGCGTCCTCGATTTTCACATCGCAGACCCTAGGCGATTCAGTGCTTTCGGGTGGTCTCACCAACACTCCTGGAACTTGGGCTTGGTACGACCCGCTGACTAACCACTATGGTGCGGGTATCGTTCGCCCGGCAATCGTGTTCACCCCAACCGACTCCAACAACTACCAACCGACCACCATCGAGGTGAACCTCGAGGTTCTTTCTGAAGATTCGGCGATCCAGGCGGAATTGGGTCAGACTCCAGTTGCTTCGGCAATCACTTACGGTCAACAGGTTGAGACCTCGACCTTAAGTGGTGGTTCGGCTACTGCAGGCGGTTCATCGGTTGCCGGTGAATTCGTCTGGGCGCACCCAACTACAGTCCTGGCGCCTAGCAACCGAACTCAGCAGGTGACCTTTACCCCAACGAGCGCTCGCTACCTGGGGTTCACGCTGGATGTAAACATCACCGGAATAAAGCGCACGCCTTTTGTTGTGCATTCGCCACAGGCGGAAGGCCTTCAGGTTGGTGATTCTTTGTCTGACTCAATCCTGACCGGCGGAGAGACCGATGTAGAGGGTGTTTGGGAGTGGTTGTCTGAAGACAACGAAGTTGAAGCTGGATCACAAACGTACCTGGCTCGCTTCATTCCAAGTGATTCCGAAACCTATTCTTCGGTGTCACAAAACATCGAAGTCACGGTTTCCAAGATTCAATCGGAAATCTCATTGAATCCTGAGATTGAGTCGGAACTTACCTATGGCGTTCTACTTTCGGACATCACAGTAACCGGTGGATTGGCAACCACTGCGGGTTCCTTTGCCTGGTCGGATTCGACCATCAAACCAGAAGTTGGCGACTCGGATCAGACCTTGGTGTTCACTCCAACCGAGGCCAACAAGTATCTTGGTTTCTCGGTTACGGTGACCATTACCGTTGGTAAGGCTGAGCCAACTGTTTCCGGAACTGTTTCTGTGAATCCGTTCAGTTACGGGCAGGCGCTGAGCACGGTGAATATCAATGGGCTAACCTCGAGTGTGCCAGGAGCCTGGTCATGGGCAACTCCGACCGATCTTCCGGACATCACCGATACCACCGCCGAGGCAGTATTTACACCAACAGATAGCACTCACTACAAGACCGTGGTGCGCCAGATTGCAATCGTGGTCAACAAGGCACAGCTACGACTCGGAGTGAAACCGACTCCAGGCGTACTCGGATACGGAGACTCGATTTCCGCGGCAACCGTAACCGGCGGAACTGCTCTGCTCGGTACCTTGGCAATACCCGGAACTTGGGTTTGGCAAAACGGTGCCACCAAGACCGTAATTGGCACTAGCCAGCAGAAGCTCAGCTTCGTACCGGATGACACCGATCACTTCATTGGTTTCACCGATGTGGCCGTCGCTCTGGTTACCGGCAAGGGCAGCCCACGCGTTGTTACCTATCCAACAGTTCCACTGGTGAAGCCTGGTGTGAAGGTAAGTACCGTGAAATTCACCGGTGGAAAGATGAACGTTCCAGGTAAGTTCGCTTGGGCAACTCCTACCGTCGTGGTGAAGGACAACACTCGAGTTCAGGCATTCACCTTTACTCCAACCGACACCAAGAAGTACAACTCGGTTAGAGTATCGATCACCCTGAACCTAATGACTGTCCCTGGTTCACCAACGGCGGATCCGGTAACCCCTGTGGCCTACCCGAAGGCAAAGTCGACCGTGTTCAAGTGGGTTGCTCCAGCTTCTAACGGTGGTTCGCCAATCACCAAGTACGAGTACTGTTTGACCACATGTACGGTAGCTAAGAACTGGAAGTCAACGGCACTTAAGACCACCGCTACGGTTGCAGGAATCCCGCTTGGAGCAACAGGCGTGGTGCAGGTTCGTGCAACCAATGCGGTTGGTTCAAGTTCACCGATTAGCATTGCCTATACACAGGAGAAATAAGAGGCAGTGGCAATGAAGCAAACCGCAAGGATGCGACTTCGGTTGTTTGGATTGCTAATTGCCACACTGTTACTGATTTCTGGGCAGGCTACAACAGTGGCTTCACCGCAGCCTGCTCAGGCAGCCGACTCCCGTGCGCTGCCGTCTTGGGCGAAGAGCGCCACCATCTACGAAGTGAACGTTCGCCAGTACACGAGCCAGGGCACCTTCAACGCCTTCAAAAAGCACCTTCCGAGGTTGAAGACCCTTGGAGTAAAGGTGCTGTGGTTCATGCCGATTCACCCAATCTCAGAGTCGCGACGAAACGGCAGTCTTGGTTCGCCTTATGCAGTTGCCAACTATAAAGCCGTGAACCCAGAGTTTGGAACCATCACCGATTTCAAGAACCTGGTCAAGTACGCGCACTCGCTCGGCTTCAAGGTAGTTCTTGACTGGGTTGCCAATCACACCGGCTGGGACAACGTTTGGATCAACAATGCCGGTTGGTACACCACCGTAAACGGCCAAATTCAACCACCAAACCAAGACTGGCTCGACGTAGCCGATCTCAACTACTCGAACACCGACATGCGAGCGGCAATGATCGACGCAATGAAATACTGGGTAACCAACTTCGACGTCGACGGGTTCCGTTGCGACTATGCGAACGGTGTCCCCACATCGTTCTGGGAAGATGCCACAACCCAACTCGACGCGATCAAGCCGATGTTTATGCTAGCCGAGAGCGAAAACGTGGCCGATGAGCTTCAGCACGCCTTCAACGGAAACTATTCGTGGAGCCTGCTCTCGCGCATGAATGGTTTCGCTAACAGTGGCGGCGACGCCTCCTACTTCACAAACACTCTGGATAGCTTGAACTACAACTATCCGAACGGTTCATTCCCAATGACGTTCATCACCAATCACGACCAGAACTCCTGGAACGGAACCGAATATGAGCGTCTTGGCGCCTATGTGAAGCGATTCTCGGCACTCTACTTCACCGTGCCTGGCATGCCACTGATTTACTCCGGACAAGAAGTTGCCCTAAACCGTCGTCTCCAGTTCTTCGACAAGGACCAAATCACCTGGCATTCTTCGAATATGACCGCCTTCTACCAAAAGCTCATCAAGCTTAAGAAGAATAACGCTGCGCTTTGGGCTGGATCTAGCGGTGGCGAATTTGTTCAGTACGACGGAACGAACCCCAATGTTCTCACATACACACGCGAAAAGGGTAAGAGCAAAGTTATAGTAGCCATCAACTTGAGTTCCTCTAAGGTAACCACCCGAATCGACACCGGTAATTCATTCAAAGCCACTTACTTCGACTACCTGACTGGCAAGCTAGTTCGAGTTTCAAAAAACTCTGTGACGCTATCCATACCAGCCTCGAGCTTCACAATCTACTCGACCTCTAAGGCAAACTAATGTCTCTAAAACCGATCGAGAAACCAGCCCTCGTGGCTGCAATCATCGGACCAATCCAATCCGTCCTTGGTTGGACCATCGCAGGTGCTCTTTGGCCAGGCTACAACCCGGTAACTCAAACCATTAGTGATCTTGCTGCTAATGAGTCGCCGGTGAAGTGGATCATGTCAAGCTTCTTTGTGCTCGGGGGAGTGCTTACCTTAATCGCATCCGTTAATGCCAAGACGCTTGCAATGCCTGGTCGAATCGCACTTTTTGCCTCGGCCATTTGCACCTTCGGTCTCACGATCTTCCCAACGCCACTGATTGGCTATTCGATCATGCACCGAGTCTTCGCCATCGCCTCTTTCGTGCTTTCGGCTGGATGGCCAATCCTCGCAATGCGCAAAGACCCAAACGCACCTTGGATCATTCGCCCGCTAGCCTCCATCATTGGAACCGCTCTTCAGACCGCACTTGCAATCTGGTTCCTGAGCACCTGGACCGATCCTACGGCCACCACAGTTGGGATTTGGGAGAGAGTAGTTGCGGTTAGCCAGTCGCTCTACATCTCTTT
>JBEGPG010000006.1:0-5197 GCA_041181585.1 Actinomycetota bacterium | reverse complement strand
CCCGACTCTGCAGCGTAGTTCGCATACTTCTCCAAAGCCACGGCCGAGAAGTCGATGTTCTCAACCTGCCAACCCTGCTTAGCAAACCAAACCGAGTTGCGGCCTTCACCGCCGGCAAGGTCAATCACTCGCCCAGGCTTCAACGGAGAGCAATACTCCACCACGAAACGGTTCTCGGTCTTGGTGTAAATGAACTCTTCGACCTTGTATTTGTCGTCCCAGTAATCAGCCGTAACTTTTGCCATGTGCCTAGTCTCGCAAAACTAAACTTGATATACACCCAACCAAAAGGAGAAACCGTGGCCACCGAAGTAACTATCGACGACCTAGCCGACGCCATCAGCCACGGAGCCTACGTGCTCGACGTTCGCGAACAAGAGGAATACGACGAAGTACACGTTCCAGGCGTAGTACTTATTCCACTGGGCCAGCTCGAAGAACGCATCGACGAAGTTGAAGATGGATCTCGCGTTTTTGTAATTTGCCGCTCGGGCGCTCGCTCGCTAAAGGGTGCCGACATCCTCGAAGCAAATGGCATCGACGCCGTATCGGTGGCCGGTGGAACCCTGGGCTGGGTTGCTTCGGGTCGACCTACCGAATAGTTCTAGGCAGAGCGCAAGCCGGGGTTCCTCCCGGCAGCTTATGGCGATACTTAGCCACGTAGAAGTAGCCGAGTCTTGCACCCCAGCTAAATGGTGGAATTACAAGAATCGCGCCTAGCAACTTGAACCACCACTGTTTTTGTAGCCGCAGGATTGTTGCGAAGGCGGCGTGACCGGCAAATACCTCACCATCCACAACCATCTGAACTTTTGCCGATGCTTCGGCTTCGGTGAGACCAAAGTCGCTCAAGTCTGCCCATTGCCATGGCTGGATCTCGATTGGACTCGAGGAGTTGGTTTTTATGTAATTCGCAGAAGTCGTGCAAAAACCGCAGTCCCCATCAAAGATGAGTACCGCGGTTTTGCTTGCGTTCATATTTAGAACTGTAGGTCAATTGCCTTCATTATGTCGGCGTTGATTTCCTTGCGAACTGCTTCGAGCACCTCGGCTGGCACAGGCGAGTCAACGGTGATAACCGATAGAGCCTTGCCACCCTTCTGCTGGCGAGCAATCTGCATGGCTGCGATGTTCACGCCAGCCTCCGAGAATGCCTTGCCGTAGACGGCCACGATGCCTGGGCGGTCGCCGTAGACCATTAGCACTAGGTGCTCAGCGATCTCAAGCTCAACCTCGTAACCATTGATGGCAACAATCTTCTGGTGAAGCTTCGGACCGATCACGGTTCCAGACACCGACGCGGTGGTGCCGTCGTTGAGAACAGCCTTGATGGTAGTTACGTTGCGGTATTCCTCGCTCACGGCGTTGGTTACCAAATTCACATCGATACCGCGCTGCTCCGCCATCAGCGGAGCGTTCACGTAGGAAACCTGCTCGGTAACAGCGTTCTGGAAGAAGCCCTTCAAACCGGCAAGCTTTAGAACCGAGACGTCATGAGCAGCAATTTCACCGCGAACCTCAACCTCGATCGAGGCAACACCACCGCCACAGATTCCAAACAGAACCTGTCCCATGTTCTCCATGAGAGCGATACCTGGCTTGACCGATGGGTCGATGTTGCCGCCAGCCACGTTCACGGCGTCTGGTACTAGGTCGCCGGCGAGAGCCAAGCGAACCGACTTAGCCACCGAAATACCGGCTTTCTCCTGAGCTTCGTCGGTCGAAGCACCAAGGTGAGGAGTGACCACGATGTTGTCTAGCTCAAGTAGTGGGTTTCCGGTTGGTGGCTCGGAAACGAAGACGTCGAGACCAGCACCGGCGATCTGCTTGCTCTTTAGAGCTTCGTAAAGCGCCTTCTCGTCGATGATTCCACCGCGCGATGCGTTCACGATACGAAGGTTCGACTTTGCCTTTGCGAACTGGGCGGTCGAGATCATGCCAGTGGTCTCTGGGGTCTTAGGAATGTGGATGGTGATGAAGTCCGACTGCTCGATAACCTCATCGAGGGTTGCCAACTCAACACCGATCTGCTCCGCACGAGCAGGAGTCACGTAAGGGTCGAAGCCGATCAGGCGAGCGCCGAAACCGGCTAGACGCTGAGCGACCAGGGTTCCAATACGTCCAAGACCGATGATTCCAATGGTCTTCTCGTAGAGCTCAACACCGGTGAACTGCGAACGCTTCCACTGGCCAGCCTTTAGCGATGCGTTGGCGTCTGGAATGAACCGAGCGGTCGAGAAGATCAGACCAATTGCCAATTCGGCAGCCGAGATTACGTTCGAGGTTGGAGCGTTCACAACCATCACCCCGGCAGCGGTAGCGGCCTTGATGTCAACGTTGTCCAGGCCAACACCAGCACGGGCTATAACCTTCAACTTTGGTGCAGCGGCGATTGCTTCTGCATCAACCTGAGTTGCCGAACGAACCAGGATGGCATCGGCAGTTGCCAAAGCCGAAAGTAGTGCCGGGCGGTCGGTACCGTCCACGTTCACAACATCAAAGTCAGGGCCAAGTGCCTCAACGGTGGCTGGCGAAAGTTCTTCGGCGATCAATACAACTGGCTTGCTCATTAGCGTCCTTTGTTTGGTTACTTCTCAACCGTATCGACCTTGTAGATGAAAATTCAGATTCTTTATTTCATAAAACGTAAGTTATTATTCGAATAATGAAAGTATCGCCAGCGCAGCTCTCTCCCCTGCTGAGAACCGACTCCCAGGGCTTTATTTTGGCGCAGCTTTATATGAACCCCGACGACGGCTTCAGTGTCTCCGAACTCGCCAGATTCGCAGGCGTATCGGTTCCAACCGCAATGCGCGAGGTGGATCGCCTAATCGAATCTCACTTTGTAACCGAAAAGAACTTTGGTCGAGCCAGACTCATTCAGGTAAACCGCAAGCACCTACTCTTCGAGCCGGTTCGGCAAATCGTGGTGAACTCATACGGACCTGTGGCCGTGCTACCGGCTGCGCTCTATGGCGTGGACGGCCTAGAGAAGGCCTACATCTACGGAGATTGGGCGGCCAAACTAAAGCGCGAACTGGGACCAGAACCGAACCAAGTTGAACTGCTGATCGTTGGTTACGTAAATCGCATCGAAGCCGCCCGAGCCGCAGCCAATGTTGAGCGATATCTAGGCCGTGACGTTAACGTGCAGTTCGTCTCCAGCGCGGAGTGGGAAAAGGCCGAAACCGACTTCGTTAAATCAGTAAAGGCCAAGCCCCTGGTGGAGCTTGACCTCAACTGATTTGAAGTTACTTGACGGAAGCCTTTGCAACCTCGGCAGCAAGTGCCGCACGAGTAGCAATCGTTTGGGTGATTCCGTTCAACAACAAGACAGATAGCAGCGAACCAAGACCCATAGGGAAAAGGGTTCCAAAGTTGAACAGTTTTTTGTCGGAGGACCAGCATGAAGGTTCTAGTGGTGGGCAAACCGGCACAAAAGCAGCGAGAATCAACAGAATCGCTCCCGACATAGCAAGAAGGAAAATGATCCTATTTACCGCACTTAGCGAACGTGCATTATTCAAGGCATCCTGAGCCGCGAACTCGACACCCATGAAGGTTGAATTTACAGGCTGCGCCTTTTCGACCTGCGGTCCAGAAGGTGCCGAAATCTTTGGAGGAGTAGCAACTGGCTGCGCTGGTGCACATTCCTTGCCACACATCTCGCAGTAGCGGTTGGTGTTGATTTGTTCGCGGCCGCAGGCAGCGCAGGTAATAGTTTCCAAAGGAATTCCCCCTAGTTAGTGCAAAAAAGTTACAGGGAATAACTTACTGCAGCTTCGAGCGAATGGCTTTACCACTCACCGGAAGTTTGAAAAGTGGTGCCAATACACAGACGTCGAATAGACCGACAACCATGAAAAATACGCCTAGGCCGATTAGCCAAAAGTTGGCAGATGCCATGCCGAAGCCGAATACCGCTGCACCGATCACGAAACGAGCGATACGACCAGCAGTCGAAGCCATGAACTTAATGAATCCCATTTTCTTCTCCTAAATATTCGTTAGTTTCCTAACGAGTTCACTCTACTCCTTAATGTAAAGATCCCCGCCAGTTTCCTGACGGGGATCTTTTTAGTCTGTCGATTAGCGACCGGTCGAACCTTCGACGTAGTCCTTCTCGGTGTCGGCGGTGCGTAGCCATGAGAATAGCTGACGAAGCTTTCCACCAACCTTCTCGATTGGGTGCTCTTCACCCTTCTTGCGAAGTGCGTTGAACTCAGGTGCGCCTGCGTCCTGGTCGGCAATGAAACGACGAGCGAAGGTGCCATCCTGGATGTCGGTTAGAACATCGCGCATGTGCTCCTTGACCTCTGGGCCAATAACGCGTGGACCCGAGATGTAGTCGCCGTACTCGGCAGTGGTCGATACCGACCAGCGCTGCTTGGCAATGCCACCCTCGTACATAAGGTCAACGATTAGCTTAAGTTCGTGTAGAACCTCGAAGTAAGCAACCTCAGGCTGGTAACCAGCCTCGGTTAGGGTCTCGAAGCCGTACTGGATTAGCTGGCTTGCGCCACCACAAAGAACGGCCTGCTCACCGAATAGGTCGGTCTCGGTCTCTTCTGCGAAGGTGGTCTTGATGGTGCCCGCACGGGTTCCACCGATTGCCTTCGAGTAGCTTAGGCCAAGCTCGAAAGCGTTGCCCGAAGCGTCCTGGTGGATTGCAATTAGGTTTGGAACACCCTTGCCGGCTAGGTACTCGCGGCGAACTAGGTGACCAGGGCCCTTAGGAGCAACTAGGAACACGTCTACGTCGGCTGGAGGGGTGATGTAGCCGTAACGGATCGAGAAACCGTGACCGAAGACAAGTGCTTTGCCTGGCTTTAGGTGCTTCTCAATGTCGTTTGCGTATAGGTGACGCTGTGCTGGGTCTGGGGTAAGAATCATGATGACGTCTGCCCACTCAGCTGCCTCCGAAGGGGTGACAACCTTTAGACCCTGCTCCTCAGCAGCTGCCTTCGACTTCGAGCCAGGCTGTAGGCCAACTACAACCTCAACACCCGAGTCCTTCAGGTTTAGCGAGTGAGCGTGACCCTGCGAACCGTAACCGATAACGGCTACCTTCTTGCCCTGGATCAGCGATAGGTCTGCGTCTTTGTCGTAAAAGATTTCAGCCACTGTTACTTTTCTCCTTGTTTATTTGGTTTTGGAAAAACTACTTAACCTTCTCGGTGATCGACTTTGAGCCACG
>JBEGPG010000005.1:0-6539 GCA_041181585.1 Actinomycetota bacterium | reverse complement strand
ACGACCTTGGTTTTGGCCATTAGCGGATCTGGCCTTTCCTTAGGGCCACGGTCACGATACCAAACCAGCCAAAGGGCGATTGGCAGAATGCTCAACACCAAAGCACCATGTTCGTAACTGTGCCTTGGAAACACCGAAAGACTAATTCCGTACATTGCCACAACGATGGCAATTGTCGAGTTGGAAACCTTGGGTCGTTCCCTTAGAGATTTCTTCAGAAAGCCGACGGCATCAAGCCAGATCAAGACTGTGCTGGAACCGAAGATCATCGTGTCAATTGGTGACCCTCTAAAAATCTGAAGCGCCAATGTGACGAAGAAAACCCAAACCCAAGGGTTCGAAATTCCCCATCTCTTTAGAAAGCTCACCATGGCTTCACGGTAGCAGAAAAATGTTTTCACCCCAGATGTGATTTTAGGGCGTAGGCTCAGACCTACCACTAAGGGAATTCAGGGAGTCATGGAACGTAAACCAAATAGTCGAGACACCCTCTCCAGGGCTCTAGCTGCAACCGCACTCGTAGTTGGCATTGCAGCCATGTTTTTCCCGAATAGCACAATCGCATTCTTCGGAATTGGTTCCCAGAATGTTTGCACCAATGGCACCGACGGAACTAACGGAACCGATGGCACTGACGGTACGAATGGCACAGACGGTACGAACGGCACCGATGGCAAAGACGGTACGAACGGAACCGATGGCACGAATGGCACCAATGGCACCGACGGTACGAATGGCACAGACGGTACGAATGGCACCGATGGCAAAGACGGTACCAACGGAACCGATGGCACGAATGGCACCAATGGCACGAACGGTCAAGATGGAACCTGTGGACCGGTAGGCCCTGCCGGCGCTAACGGTCTATCTGCACTCGAGGTTTGGCAAAAGGAAAACCCTGAAGGCACTTACGAAGACTACTTGGCCGCAATTACAGGTCCGCAAGGGCTTCAAGGCATTCAAGGTATTCAAGGTGTTCAAGGCTTGAAAGGTGACGCCGGAGATCGTGGTCCGGCAGGAGCTGATGGGGTTAACGGTTTAGGCGATTACGCCTCGTTCTACGACACCACAAACCAGACCAACCCGGTTGCAAACGGAGTCAACATCATGACTTACAACAACACGGTTCAAAGCCACGGCATCTCCGTGGTTGATGGTTCGAAAATTACCTTCACCAAAGCGGGCGTCTATAACATCGCTTTCTCGGCGCAGCTTGATAAAACCGATTCCGGCCAGGATCAAGTTGCAATTTGGTTGGCTAAGAACGGCAATTATGAGGATTGGTCGGCAACCATGGTGGATGCAAATAATAACAACGCCAAAGTTGTTGCCGCCTGGAACTTCTTCGTAGAGGTTCAAGCTGGCGATTACTACCAACTCAAGTGGAAGTCAGCAGATGCCGACCTTCGACTTTATGCGCAACCAACAAACGCAATTCCTGGAATCCCATCGATTATCTTGACGGTGAACCAGGTTGGCTAGTCAATCGTTGCAGGTGCAGAGCTGGTCCTGAGGAACGCCGGCTAGGGCTTCCTCGATGTGCTGGCCACAGCCAGCCCAGGTGGTCTTGCCGCAGTGGTTACAAGTTGCAGGTGAACACATAGTTTCCTCTTTCTCTACTTCATTCCCATTAGGCGGGCGAAGAATCCTGGTTTCTTTGGGTCATTCTGGTGACCCTGGCATTGCTGGGACTTTGGGATCCCACGCATTACCTGGTTGACATGCTGTCCGCAGCCAGTCCAAGTGGCTTTACCGCACTTGCGGCAGGTGACTTTTTGGCACATTAGTAGTTTCTTTCCTTTGCGTCTTGGCCGCTTCTCCAGGTGAGATAGCCGCCGTCGAGGTTGAGGGCATCGATGCCATTTCCTCGAAGAATTTGGGTCGCGGTGTGACCGCGCTGACCGACCTGGCAGTGAACAAGTACTCGCTTGCCAACGAGGCCGTCTATGTGGCTTCTAAGTTCATCCACGCTGATGTTGATTGCTTCAGGAATCGACCCAGCTTGGTTTTCGGTAATCGTTCTAACATCTACCAGTACGGTGTTCGGTTGCGCCAATTCAGCCTCGAGTTCGTGCCACTGGAAGGTTGGAGTCTTGCCGTGAAGAACGTTGTTGCCAACATAACCAGCGTGGTTGATTGGGTCCTTTGCTGATCCGTACTGCGGTGAGTAAGCCAGCTCCAATTCCATTAGGTCATCGATGGTTAGCCCTGCGTAGATTGCAGTGGCGATTACGTCGATTCGCTTATCAACCCCGTCTTCACCTGCGGCCTGAGCACCGAGCAGCTTGCCAGTTTCTGGGTCAAACATCACCAGCATTGAGATGCGCTTGGCGCCAGGGTAGTAGCCAGCATGACTGCCAGGGTGCAGGTGGATAGTTTGATGGGCAATTGAACTATTCGGCCCGATGCCCGTTGTTGCTACGGCCATTCCGAATGCGCCGATGATTGCGGTTCCGATGCTCGGCTTCGCCTTGGCGGCTACTCCTCCAATTACATCGGCGATAAGTCGACCGTGTCGGTTGGCAATGTTGGCTAGCGGAATAAGGGTTTCTCCGGTTCCGAAGAAGTCTTCCTTCTCCACCGCGTCGCCTGCAGCCAAAATGCTGGGATCGGAAGTGCGAAGTTCATCATCCACCCACAAGCCGCCAGTGCTACCAAGCTTTAGACCAGCGGCCTTTGCTAAGGCGTTATCCGGGCTAACACCAGCTGCCGAAACCACCACATCGGCCTCAATCGTAACTCCTTCGATTGATACTGATGTGTCGGTAATCGAATCGACCTGCGACCTCAGGTGCAGGATGATGCCGTTGGCTTCGAGGTGCTTTTGGAATACTTCCACGATTTCCGGTGCCACGCCACCAAGCAGCTGCGAACCTCGTTGCACTAGGTGAACCTCAAATCCCGCGTGAATTAGGTTCTCCGCAGTTTCGATTCCGATGAAACCGCCGCCGATCACCACGGCGCGCTTCGTCTTGGAGTTCTGAATAGCACTCTTAAGCAAGTCGACATCGGCAACATCTCGAAGCACCAACGCCTTTTCAATGCCTGGGACGACAGGCTTGCTTGGCTTCGCTCCAGTGGCAATCACCAGGTAGCCATAGCTGTCGGTAAAACTTTCACCGGTCTCGAGGTTCTTCACCTCCAAGGTCTTGCTAACCCGGTCGATGGCCATGACCATGTGGCGAACCCGAACGTCTAAGTTGAAACGTCGGTGTAGTGAGGTCGGGGTCTGAAGCAGTAGGGCGTTGCGATCACTGATGGTGTCGCTCAGATAGTAGGGGAGACCACAGTTCGCGTAAGAGACGTTTTCGCCCATTTCATAAACGGTGATTTCGGCTTTTTCATCCAACCGGCGAAGTCTGGTCGCAGCCGACATTCCAACGGCAACTCCACCAATGATTACGGTCTTCATTATTACGCCAGCGACAAGAATGCTTTTTCGAGCTTTTCGCGGTTCGCAGTTCCCTCGGCATCGGTGCCACAGTGCGCCATGCCGGTCGCGATAATGCTGAAGCCGGCTCGAGTAAGGGCTGTTGAGGCCGCGCTCAGCTGCGTGAGTAGATCTGTGCAGTCACGACCTTCATCGATCATCTTCACGATTCCCATGATTTGACCCTGGGCGCGCATCAGGCGATCTCTAGCCGCCTTCAGTTCACTTGCTTCGAGTTGCATTTTTGCTCCTTCTTCCTATACCCTAGGGGGTATACGAAAGGAAGTCAAATGAAGAAGCTTTTCAAGAGTGTCGTAGCTCTATTTGCAGCAATGGGATTGGTTTTTGGCCTGTCTGCCTGCGCATCGGAACCAGTAGACATGGGCAAAGTCACCTCGGTGATCGACGTTCGAACCCCCGCCGAGTATTCAGCCGGCCATCTAGAAGGAGCCATTAACATCGACGTTGAAGCTGGCGACTTCATGGATCAGGTCATGAAGTTAGACACCAACGGCACCTACGTGATCTATTGCCACTCTGGTCGACGTGCGGGAATCGCACTTGATCAGATGAAGTCCATGGGATTCAACAACGTAACTAACGCTGGCGGCATTGCAGACGCGGCAACAGCAACCGGATTGCCTATAGTTCAATAGTTATAGGTTTTGTAGTGCCAAGTTGAGGACGATTCCAACGCCCTCTCTCGGCATTACTTCTACTCGCCCAGTGGTTGAATTGCGGCGGAACAAAAGGTTTGCAACGCCTGAAAGTTCGGCTGCTTTTACGGCTCGTTCTGCGCCGCCATCGATGATGGTTACCTTGGTTCCGGCGGTTACATAGAGACCGGCTTCGACAACTGAGTCGTCGCCGATTGAGATACCAACGCCGGCGTTTGCTCCAAGAAGAGCGCGGGCGCCGATGGAAACCTTGTGCTTGCCACCGCCAGATAGGGTACCCATGATCGACGCACCGCCGCCGATGTCTGAACCCTCTCCAACGATTACGCCTTGCGAAATGCGACCCTCAACCATCGCGGTGCCGAGGGTGCCGGCGTTGAAGTTTACGAATCCCTCGTGCATGATCGTGGTTCCCGGAGCCAGGTGGGCACCTAGTCTCACGCGGCTGGCATCGGCGATGCGAACCTTCTTCGGGGTTACGTAGTCAAGCAGTCTTGGGAATTTGTCGATGGCGTGAACGGTGATACCAGCGCGCTGCAAATGTGGGCGAAGAGCGTCGAGCTGATCGATGTGTACCGGGCCAGCGCTGGTGAAGGCGACGATTGGAAGCGCACCAATTAAGCCGTCTAGGTTGATGGTATTTGGCTTGACGAGTAAGTGGCTGAGCAGGTGAAGGCGCAGGTAGGCGTCGGCGGTTGAGGTGACCGGAAGTTCAAGATCAATCTCTGTGCGAACCACTTGGGTGGTCACCTTGCGACGGGCATCTTCACCGACTAGGGCATCGAGTTCCTTTGGCACAACCCAGAGTGCATCAGACTTTGGGGCGTCGCCTAGCACTGGGTTTGGATACCAAACGTCGAGCACGGTGCCATCGTTTGCGATGGTGGCGAGGCCATGGCCCCAGGCTTTGCCTGTTACAAAAGTCGATTCAGTCACCTAACAAGGTTACAAGGTAGGCTCGTTTTCATGCCCAAAACATCGCTGGATGCCACTATCGACGTGGTCTCGCTCACCGAAGCCATCTGCAACATTGAATCGGTTTCGGGCAACGAAGCTGCTCTGGCTGATGCAATTGAGGATGTTCTAAAGGCTTGCGATCACCTAGAAGTGATTCGCGATGGAGATGCCATTGTTGCCAGAACCAATCTTGGTCGCGCTTCACGCGTAGTAGTGGCTGGCCACATCGATGTGGTTCCACTCGCTGATAACCTTCCGGTTCGTCGTGAGGATATTGGGGGAGAACCTTCGCTCTGGGGCCGTGGAACTGTGGACATGAAAGGTGGGGTAGCCGTGCAGCTCAAGCTCGCGGTTGAACTAACTTCGCCGAATGTTGATGTGACCTGGGTCTTCTACGACCACGAAGAAGTTGACGCTTCACTAAATGGGCTTGGACGCCTTGCGCGGAACATGCCATCGGTGCTCGAAGCAGACTTCGCTGTGCTCTGCGAACCAACCTCTTCGGTGATTGAAGGCGGCTGCAACGGAACCATGCGTGTGGCCGTTCGCGCTCTTGGAGTAAAGGCACACTCGGCAAGACCTTGGATGGGTAAGAATGCGATTCATGGAGTTGCCGAAGTGCTTTCACGTTTGGCTTCAAACGAACCTGATACGGTAACTGTTGACGGGCTTGACTACCGCGAGAGCTTGAACGCCGTCATGATTTCGGGTGGTATCGCAACCAATGTGATTCCTGATTTGGCGACCGTGACCGTGAACTACCGTTTCGCTCCAAGTAAATCTCTTGCCGATGCCGAAGCCTATCTTCGCGACTTTTTTTCGGGGTTCGAAGTAGAGGTTACCGATGCTTCGGCTGGCGCTCGCCCTGGTCTTGAGCTACCTGCCGCCAAGGCTTTCGTGGAGTCGATCGGGGTTCCTGCTCGACCGAAGTATGGTTGGACCGATGTGGCTCGATTTAGCGCCCTTGGCATCCCTGCGGTGAACTATGGCCCTGGCGACCCAAACAAGGCTCACGCCGACGACGAGAGCGTTCCTCTGGTGCAGATCGAGAATTGCTACGCCGGCCTTAAAGCCTGGCTGACAAAGTAGAATAGTCCCATAGGCAACGTAGCCAGCAACACAAGGAGCAATTCACCAAATGGCAGTACAAAAACCGCGTGGCAATGACGGACCGGTTGAAGTAGAACGCGATAACCGCGGTCAGTTAATTCTTCGTCTACCTCTAGAAGGTGGAGGCCGTTTCGTAGCCGCAGTAAGCGAGCAGGAAGCACAAGATCTAGTTGCTGCTTTCCAGGCAGTCATAAAGAAGTAAGTACTAAAAGTAAAACCCCAGTCAATTGACTGGGGTTTCTTTTTATGCTCGTTTGCTTGCCATCAGAAGGCCGTCACCAACTGTGGAGATGGCGGCCACGAAGTCCTCGTTTTGAGTCAGGTTACGAATGGCGTCGCGGTAAGTTGTGGTTGCCTCATCGCGC
>JBEGPG010000004.1:0-3316 GCA_041181585.1 Actinomycetota bacterium | reverse complement strand
CATCAACGATCAAATGGGAGCCAAGGGTGATCTAACACTTGCCCTGAAGGCTAAGCGCAGCCCAGCAATCCGCAAGCTTCTTGCTCGTCACTGGGAAATCATCAGCACCGTGACCCCGTGTGTTCTCGCCAGCCCAGACTCCACAGTTCGATTCATCGATGCGGACCTAACGCCGTTTGACCTTGTGGTCTTCGACGAAGCTTCGCAGATCAAGGTAGCCAACTCTATTGGCGCGCTTGGGCGTGGAAAAGCCTCCATCGTTGTTGGTGACTCCAAACAAATGCCTCCAACCTCCGTGGCACAGACCAAGAACTCCGCTACCGAAGATGATTCGGAACTCACCGGCGAAGAAGAACTAAACGGAACCGACGCCGAGAGCATCTTGGACCAGTCCACAGATTCCGGCGTTCCAGCCGTCTCGCTCGACTGGCACTACCGAAGTGAAGACGAATCACTAATCGCCTTCTCAAACCAGAACTACTACCTTGGACGCCTCAACACTTTCCCTAATCCTTCAGAGGAACGCGAAAGCAAGGGTTTGAAGTTCGTCTATGTGGAAGATGGTCACTTCGTTCGTCCACGTGAAAAAGGCGAGAGCCCAGTTGGAACAAACCACAAGGAAGCGATTGCAATTGTTAACGAAATTGCGAGACGCGCCAAAGACCCTGACCTGCGCAATTACTCAATTGGTGTTGTGACTTTCAACCAGCAGCAACAGCAATACATCAGCGACTTACTGATGAACTCCAATGACAAAGACATCCAGGATGCAATTGAGCGTGGATTCGGTGGCGAAGAAATTCTCATTAAAAACCTTGAAACCGTTCAGGGTTCCGAACGTGATGTAATCCTCTTCTCAGTTGCCTTCAGCAAGGAGCCAGGCGGCAAGGAACTTCCTACACGTTTTGGCCCGCTCAACCAAGACGGCGGTGAGCGGCGCCTCAACGTGGCAATTACCAGAGCAAAACGCCAGGTAATCGTGTTCGCTTCATTCACTCCTGCGGAACTCAAGGCTAGAAAGTCAGACAAGGTTGGCGTTCAGGATCTAGCGAAGTTCATGACAATCGCAGAAAACCGAACTGCCACCCAAGTTCTCAATGTGAGCAGCGAGCTAGATGTTGACCGCCACAGAACGCAAATACTGAAAACGCTCAAGGCTGCTGGTCTGAGCGCCATCGAAGACATGGGTCTTTCGGGCTTCAAGGTTGACCTTGCCGTCTATGACCCTGCCGACCCGTCTAAGGCAATTCTCGGAATCCTCCTTGACGGCCCACGTTGGAATAGCCGAAGCACAGTTAACGACCGAGACCTGCTCCCAGTGAATGTTCTCGAGAAGAAGATGGGCTGGCCATTGGTTGAGCGCATTTGGCTACCAACCTGGATCCGCGATGAAGCTGGAGAAGTGGCTCGCATTCAAGCTGCCTTCGCCAAGGCCCTCGAAATCTCCAAACAGCCTCGAGTGCGAGAAGTCAAGCCAGACCTCGTGGCTCAGCGCAAGGCAGCCGAAGCGGAAACCCCGGTCGATGAAGAAACCCCAGAGACTAAGGCGGCTACCACCACCAACACCGGAAGCATCAAACGCGTTGCAACTAATCAAACGGAAGCATTCGCCGAGTTTGTTAGCCAGCACATTTGGTTCAAGCCAGCCGAGCAAACTAGAGCCGGCAAGCAGTCGGATCTCGACCTAGTCTTCGACAAGAAGATCATGGCTTCGATTCGTCAACTCGTTGCCCTAGTAACTGCCACGGAAGGGCCTTGCCACCCAAGCCGCGTTGCCAGCTTTGTTGGCGGAGCATTCGGCTATGAGCGCGTGGTCGCTAAGCGAGTGAACGAAATTCTCTCGGTCAAGTTCCCAGGCCACAAGACCGACGACGAGGGATTCTTCTATCCAAGCGGCGCCGACCCAGATGAATACAAGGGCTTCTCTATCAGCCCTCAAGGAGCCTTCAGACCAATCGGTGCTATCTCACTAATTGAACTTGCCAACGCAATGAGTGAACTCGCAACATTCACTCAAGGGTGTGCCTCGAACGAACTAACGCGAATTACTGCAGCTCTTTTCGGATTCCAGAAGATCTCAGCCGCCATGGATGAACGCCTTAATGAGGCCTTGGTGTTAGGGCTTAGTACCGACCGCCTAGTTCAGCGCGGCGAGTACATTCACGGCGCCAACTAGTTCAAAGTTGTAATAAGGCGCGGCAAGGTCGAACCGAGTTCGCCGAGAGTCTTTGGCGGCAGGTTTAGCTTGTTTTCGCCAGACTCGTTGGTGAACACTATCTCTACCGAAACCGAAAGTTGCTCGCCCCAACCTAGTGCGGTGGCGGTTAGCCAACCCTCCACATTGTTCAGGGCCGACTCTTTGTCATTCCAACGAGACTCAGCTACAGGCGATTGGTCTTCGGCCTTGCGAATAGTCACTGCCACACCAACCCTAGAAATCGATGGAGCAGCAGCGAAAAGCATGTCTTCATTTCGAGATGGCGCTGCCAAGGATGCAAAGCCCATATCCCTAGATGCCGGGTTGAACATTCGCGAATCATCGGCATAGAAGTTACCACCCGAACCAGCTTCGCTTTGGCTCATGGCCTCGAAGATCTGGAAACATCTCTCACGAGTCATCCAGTTCTTCCACTGCACCTTATAAGTGCGCAGGCTTCCGATGCCGATCATGCCGGCAGGCTTTTTGGCATCGGCACCCAGGCTGTATTTGTCGACCACGGCAATCTCAGCAAAGTGGGAGTAGACCCGCTCTTGCCAGAACTCCACATCCGCAGTGCTCCTGATCGGCATGCCATTGAGCTCATCGGCCTTAGCCACCGCCAACTCCAGGTTGAACCTACTATGGAGAGCGCTGGCCCATTGGTCTATGTGATTCCTTCTAAGAGGTCGCATCACAGCTGCAACGTGAGCCAACTTACTGCGAGATTTGAAAAGCTCGCTCTTGGCCACAAGGTAAGGAGTCATGAGAGCCTCGTAAAGGCTCTCGTGGGAATGCTCGGGAATTTGACCACCCCAAGAATCGATGATCGACTTGAAAGCCTTTAGCCTCTTCTTACGATCGTCCTGCTTGTCGCCGCATTCGCGGTCGAGACGTCTAAACAAATCAAAGACTTCACCGGCATGTGTATCAAGCCCGTAGTTCGTTAGGAACCCCTGGCTCTTCTCGGCAATAGCTTTTTCAAGCTTCACCTTGTCATCGCGAGACTCATCTTCCAGCAGGCGTTTAATAACGTCTGGGAGATCGCGTCCGCAATACTTTTCGGTAGTCATGTTATACGAAAGTATAGCAAGACCCCTGACAGAACGCCAATCTAGC
>JBEGPG010000003.1:0-56388 GCA_041181585.1 Actinomycetota bacterium | reverse complement strand
GTGGTCGTAACTGGGATCGAACCAGTGACCCCTTCCATGTCAAGGAAGTGCGCTACCGCTGCGCCATACGACCGGGTCTTGGAGGTGGAGACGGGATTTGAACCCGTGGTTTTACAGCTTTGCAGGCTGCTGCTTTGGGCCGCTCAGCCACTCCACCGTGCTACAGCACCTGCTGCGAGCGGATGACGAGATTCGAACTCGCGACCCCAACCTTGGCAAGGTTGTGCTCTACCAACTGAGCCACATCCGCGTGCTGCGTCGAAACGCAACTTAGAAAGAATAACCCATTTCAGGGCTGTTTTGCAAACACCTAAACACGGTTAGTCTCTCCAGGTCCATCGAGGGTCTGCCTCTGAGTAGGCAGTCTCACCGTGAACTACGATGTCAACGCCCGCGATTTCGTCGGTGCTCTTGACTCGGAAGCCGATGGTCTTTTGGATGATCCAACCGAGAACGTAACTGACGACAAAAGCGTAAAGTCCAACAGTTAGAACACCAATGGCTTGTTTGCCAAGTTGTGATGCATCACCGGTTTGAAGTAGGCCAACGTAGTTGGTTCCGACCTGTCCCACAAGGCCGATGAACAGGGTTCCGATGATTCCGCCAACAAGGTGAATACCGACCACATCGAGTGAGTCGTCGTAGCCAAGAAGGAATTTCCATTCGATGGCCCAAGCACAGAACGCTCCAACGATGATTCCCAGAATCAGAGCCCATGCAGGGCTGAGGAAGCCGCAGGAAGGCGTGATGGCAACCATTCCAGCAACGGCGCCTGACGCAGCTCCTACAGCTGTAGGCTTGCCGTGCTTTAGGCGTTCATAGAGAGCCCAACTTATAAGTCCGCCAACGCCAGCCGCTAGGGTGTTGACAAACGCGAGTGATGCGGTGCCATCGGCGGCAAGCTCGCTTCCAGCGTTGAAGCCGAACCAACCGAACCAGAGAATTCCAGCTCCGATAAGGGTTAATGGAACGTTGTGAGGGGCATGCATGCCCTTACCAAAGCCGAAGCGCTTACCGAGAACGAGAGCCAGGGCGAGAGCAGATGCGCCCGAGGCAATTTCAACCACGGTTCCACCGGCGAAGTCGAGTAGACCGATGTCTTTTACGAGCCAACCACCCTCGACAATTACACCGTCTCGGACCTTGAAGTTGAAAACCCATCCAGCAGCTGGGAAATACACGATTGTTGCCCAGAGCGCGGCAAACAGCATCCAAGAGCCAAACTTGGCGCGGTCGGCAA
Source organism: Actinomycetota bacterium (assembly GCA_041181585.1). GTDB lineage: Bacteria > Actinomycetota > Actinomycetes > Actinomycetales > Microbacteriaceae > Rhodoluna. Next base: position 55,148 of record JBEGPG010000003.1, on the reverse strand, counting down.
TCGCGCCGGAGATGAGCGCCACGGTAATGATTGCGAAGGTTCCCTGGAAACCGGCGAAAGCTAAGTCAACGCCGTCGCTGGTGTTGTGAACTGCGACCAGTTGGGTTAGTCCGATTTGATCGAGGCTGATTCCGATCACACCGGGAATTCCGAGGAAGGATGCGTCATTAGGACGAGCGAAGGAAATGGCGTAACCGTAGAGGATCCAGAGCATACCTATGAGGCCGAGAGAACCGAAGCTCATCATCATCATGTATACAACCGATGAGGCGCGCACCAGGCCGCCGTAGAAGAAGGCTAGGCCTGGGGTCATAAAGAGCACCAGTGCACCGCAAATGATGAGGAACATTGTTGTGTCGCTCACTTCTAATCCTTTCTCGCGCCAAACGGAGGAGTCGAAAACGACTCCTCCGAACGGCTTAGTTCTATTAAGTTATTAGCCTCGGTCGGCTCCAAAAGCGTAGGCCTCTTCGCCGTGCACAACGGTGTCGATGCCGGCGATCTCGTCCTCAGCCTTGACTCGGAATCCAATCGTCTTTTCGATTGCGAATCCAATCAATAGAGTCAGGGTGAAGCTGTAGAAGAGAACGGAGAATGCACCAATTGCCTGAGCGATTAACTGGTCCCAACCGAATCCGAAGGCGGCTCCAACACCGGTTCCAAAGACACCGATGAATAGAGTACCCACGATTCCGCCGACGAGGTGGATTCCCACCACGTCGAGCGAGTCATCGAAACCGAACGAGAACTTAAGGTCCACTGCAAGTGCACAGAGAATACCGGCAAGTACACCGAGAACGATGGCCCAAAGTGGGGTCAGGCTGGCGCAAGCCGGGGTGATGGCAACTAGACCGGCAACTGCACCCGAAGCGGCACCAATCGAGGTGGCCTTTCCGTGCTTGAGCTTCTCAACCAAGATCCAACCGAGCATGGCTGCGGCTGGTGCGGCGATGGTGTTGATGAAAGCAAGAGCCGCAATTCCATCTGCAGCAACTTCAGATCCGGCATTGAATCCGAACCAGCCGAACCAAAGAAGCGCGGTTCCAAGTAGGGTCAGCGGAACGTTGTGTGGCTGGGTGATTCCCTTACTGAAGCCGAAGCGCTTACCCAGAACGATTGCCAGGGCAAGACCTGCAGCACCGGCGTTAATGTGAACGGCGGTTCCACCGGCGAAGTCTATTGCTCCAAGGTTGTAAACAATCCAGCCACCGTCGGTTACCTTTCCGTCGGTAAGTGTGAAGTTGAAGACCCAGTTTGCAACTGGGAAGTAAACAACGGTTGCCCAGATACCTGCGAAAACCATCCATGCACCAAACTTTGCACGGTCGGCGATTGCTCCCGAAATTAGGGCCACGGTGATGATTGCGAAGGTGGCTTGGAAGGCTACGAAGGCTAGCGATGGGTAAGCACCGCTTGGAGCTGCAGCATCCTCAACCTGAGCGGCGAGTCCGATGAAACTTAGATCGATACCGAAGATTCCGTCGATACCATAAAAAGTTTCTGATCCCTTGTTTGCAAATGAGATTGCGTAACCGTATAGAACCCAAAGAACTCCAATGAGCCCGAGCGAGCCGAAGCTCAACATCATCATGCTGACAACGCTCTTGGCCTTAACCATGCCACCGTAGAAGAACGCGAGTCCCGGCGTCATGAGCAGCACTAATGCTGCGCTAATTAGAACAAATGCTGTATTTCCCTGATCCATTTGTTTACCTCTCTCCTTGAAAACAAACGCGCACGCCGTTGGGCACGTATTTAGTCAAGCGAAGAAAGATTTCAGGAAATGGTTCTTCTGTGTTTCGTGTTTGTAAAAAGTTCTAAGAACTTAATGCACCGAGGCGAGAGATCGCTCGCAGATACTTCTTGCGATATCCACCTTCGAGGAAGTTATTCGGGAAGATTTCCGTCAATGGAATTCCAGTTCCGCGAATCTTGATCTGAAGTTCATATGCGCGATCAACCAAGCTGACGAAGCGCAGAGCATCGTTTTGGTCTTTCAGCACATCAACATCCAAGATCGCAAGTTGGCTGTCTCCATTGAGAAGCTTTCCATAGAGAGCCGGGTGAACCGTTCCAAGTTTCTTTAGTAAGGCAGGGAAGGTTGCAACGGCGGTTTTGTCGTTCGTCCATGCTTTTAGTTGTTCGAGTGTGAAGGTCACACCTTCGGTACTGACCGGACGATGACGGTAGTCTTCGCCATCTACTCGCAGCATTAGAAATTGACTGCCAATGCCAAGAATTTCGCGTTGGAAGTCGGCCGCCGCAAACCGGCCTTCTCCGAGTGCGTTTGGCGGAGTGTTTGAGGTGGCGGCGAATTTAACACCAGCGTTTGAAAGCTCGTTGAGCAGTCGCGACATGATCATGGTGTTGCCAGGATCGTCTAGTTCGAATTCGTCAATGGCAATGAATTTGAATTGCGAAAGCGCATCTTTAGCACCGGCAAAACCCAATGCCCCGACCAGGCTGGTATAGGCCATAAAGCTGCCGAAAAGTTTGCTGCCGCGGTAGGAGTGATACATAGCCGCGAGCAAGTGGGTTTTACCAACGCCGAAACCGCCGTCGAGGTAGAGCCCAGGTGCTTCAACTTTTGCCTTCTTCGCGAAAAGGCCCTTCTTGGCAGCACCAACGAATTCCGAGGCACGGTCTCGAGCCTCGGTCTGTGAACGGAAGTTCGAATCCGGCTTGTAATTATCGAAGCTGGAGGTCTCAAACTCGCGTGGTGGCACAAGTTCCGATAGCAATTCGCTTGGAACGATCTCTGGATGACGGGCGCAAATGTCGTCGCCGTCAAGTGGAAGTGTGACCAATTATGACCGTGCCATTTCGAATAGTCGCTAGATGAATTAACCTAGTAGTAGGGCTCCAAATAGCCTAACGAACAGAAAGCATCAAATGTCTCTTCCACTTGACCCTTCAGCGAAATTTAGTGACTACGCGCATCCAGAAGTTTTGGTTTCCACTCAGTGGTTGGAAGATCACCTGGGTACACCGGGACTAGTGGTTGTGGAGTCCGACGAGGACGTATTGCTATATGACGTTGGTCACATTCCTGGTGCAGTAAAGATCGACTGGCACACCGATTTGAACCAGCCAATCGTTCGCGACTATTTAGATGGCGATGACTTTGCCGAACTTGCATCACGTTCCGGCATCAATCGTGACTCCACTGTGGTTCTCTATGGAGATGCCAGCAACTGGTGGGCCTCCTATGCACTTTGGGTTTTCAAGCTCTTCGGTCATTCCGATGTTCGATTGCTTGACGGCGGACGTGAAAAGTGGATTGCCGAGGGTCGTTCAGTAACAAAGGAGACTACGAAGGTATCACCTACTGATTATCCGGTTATTGAACGTGATGACCACACCGACCGAGCCTTCCGTGATCAGGTTTTGGCGCACATTGGTAAACCGATGGTTGATGTTCGCTCCCCTCAGGAGTACAACGGTGAGCGCACTCACATGCCGAACTACCCTCAGGAAGGTGCCCTACGTGCAGGGCACATCCCAGGAGCGCAGTCGGTTCCATGGGCTCGTGCAGCCAATGAAGATAAGACTTTCAAAACTCGCAGTGAACTTGAAGCTATTTACCACGGCGAAAAAGGTCTAAAGCTGGACGATGACGTGATTGCTTACTGCCGCATCGGCGAGCGTTCTAGCCACACCTGGTTTGTTCTGAAGTATCTACTAGGTTTCACCAAGGTGCGTAACTACGACGGCTCGTGGACCGAGTGGGGCTCGCTGGTTGGTGCACCTATCGTGCGTGGCGACGAACCTGGTGTTTACTCGAAGTAATGACTTCGATCGAAACTAAACTAAACGAACTCTCGTCCGATTTTGGTGACCTTGAGGTTCGTGACCGCCTTACTCTGCTTCTTGAAATTGCGGGTGAGCTACCACCGTTGCCGCAGCGTTACGCGGACCACCCTGATCTTCTCGAGCGCGTTGAGGAATGCCAATCCCCTGTTTACCTATTCGTAGAGGTGAACGATGGCAATGTTTCGATTTTCCTTACTGCCCCTGAAGAGGCTCCGACTACTCGTGGCTTCGCATCGATTCTTCATCAACTACTCAATGGCCACACCGTGGCGGAAGTACTTGAATCACCAGAAGACATTCCAGATCGCCTTCACCTGAGTGAAGCAGTTTCACTGCTGCGAATCAATGGTTTGCGCGGAATGCTCAACCGCATCAAACGTCAGGTTCGAGAAAAGGCTTAATTGGAACTGTTTAAGCATTACCAACCCTTGAGTGGGGTTCGCTTGAACATGGTGATTAGTGGCTCTGGATATACCCGTGATGTAAGTGGCTCATCGCGCGGGATTTCTAATGATCTCGATCGAAAACTAATTGGACATCTGCGTGCGATTTCGGATGTTGTGGTTACCGGTGGAGCTACAGCCAGAGCCGAGAACTACACAAAGCCAAAGTCTGCCGAACTTGCGATAATCACCCGAAAAGTGAATGTGGTTGAGGAATCAATCAAACTAAGTCCACCTGCAGATGCACTATTAGGCACTTGGACAATCAATCAGCTTCACGAACACGGATTTTCGAAAATCCTGTTGGAGACCGGGCCCAGCCTATCGAGAGAGTTTTTGACCGCGGATTTAGTGGATGAGATCTGCCTTACGGTTACCAACGGAACACTGGATTCTGCTTTGGAATTTCTATCGAGCTTTGGCGCGAAGCTGGAATTGCATGAATCGATTGACGCGGATTCGACACTGTTCACCATTTGGCGGCGTGGCAACAAATAGCAGCGCCCGATTGGCAATATTCTGAATAGGTGCTTGAACTAGAAATCGATGAAAGCGCCAATCCTGAATTCCGATTGGCCGCTAACTCTTTTGCAAGGGTGAATGTTCGCCCTGAGGTGATTATCGATCAGATTGACGCACCACAGAACCTATCTCGCCACGCTATTGCTTTTGCCTGCGATGTGAAGCCGGCCGAAGGTGACCCTTCGATTTTCCGTGGCACTGGACGCTTCATCATGCTCTGGGACGATGCACCGCAGGAGTCTTGGACAAACAACTTCCGTGTCATTCTCTATGCAAAGTCACCACTTGAGACCGACATCGGCTTCGACGACGACTCGGCAGAAATTGCCTGGGCTTGGCTAATGACTTCGCTAGAACAGCATGGGGCAACCGTTGATGTGGCTGGTGGAACCACCACCCGCGTGCTCTCAGTTGGACACGGCACCTTGTCTACCCAATCGCACCACGCCGAGCTGGAGCTGCGCGCTAGCTGGTGCCCAACTAGCGATGACCTTGCCGGTCATTTGGAGGCTTGGGTCGACCTCATTTGCATGATGAGCGGCCTATCGCTTCACGGCGAAGGGGTTACCTCGATTGACCGACGAAACTAGCGCCGAAGAGCCAATCGAGCTTCCGCTACGTGCGGCTAGTGTGGCACCCGTTTACTACCTCGACACCGAAGAGGAGCTTCTCGGTGCAATCTCGAATCTAGAGCTTGGAACTGGCCCGTTAGCAATCGATGCCGAACGAGCCAGCGGATTTAAGTACAGCTCACGCGCCTACCTGATTCAGGTTCATAGAACGGGCTCCGACGTTTTCCTAATCGATCCAATTCCCCTCAGCGAGACCGAAGCATGGTCGAAGTTTGCGGAGCTTTGCAATGACCTCACTTGGATTTTGCATGCTGCAACCCAAGATCTCGCGTGCCTAGCCGAGGTTTCACTCAAGCCGAAAGCACTCATTGACACCGAACTTGGCTCACGAATTCTGGGGCTTCCTCGAGTAGGCCTAGGCGCTGTCTGCGAACAGCTTCTGGGTTTTCGCTTAGCCAAGGAACACTCTGCAGCTGACTGGTCCACTCGCCCACTACCGGTCGAGTGGTTGAATTATGCGGCACTTGACGTGGACGTACTTCCGCAACTGGCGCAGGTTCTCCTTACTCAATTGGATTCTGCTGGTAAGTTGGCGTTCGCTACTCAAGACTTCGAGCACCTAACCGGCTTCCAACCGAAGCCTCAGAATCTGGATCGCTGGCGAAGTATGACTGGTCTCCACGAGGTTAAGGACGCCCAAAAACTGGCAATCGCACGCGAGCTTTGGCTAGCACGCGATGAACTTGGAAGACGACTTGATGTTGCTCCTGGTCGTCTAGTTCCAGATTCATCGCTCGTGAATCTAGTGAAGTCTGGCGTCACTAGCAAATCACAGTTGGCCTCGCTTTCTTCGTTCAATGGCAGAGCCTCGAGAACCTACCTAGACACCTGGTGGGCTGCATACAGTACAGGATTGAACACAAGGGATTTACCGCCGCTAAAGCTGCCACATTCTGGGATTCCGAACCATCGTTCGTGGCCAAACCGATTCCCCGACGCAGAAGCAAGATTGCAGGCGTTGAAGGCCGCGATGGTTGCGATTTCAGAAGAGCGAGAAATCCCTGCGGAAAACGTGCTTCAACCTGATTTGATGAGGCGAGTCGCTTGGGAACCAATGGATGACATTGCGGCTCAGCTTCGCGAGCTAGGAGCTCGTGAGTGGCAAATTGAACTGGTTGCCGCAGCCTTTACTGACGCTCTGAAAGATCTGAACTAGGTTCGTCTGCCAGTTTTCTAGCGTGTGGAACCTTGGCACCAAGAACTTGGGCCACGATATCGTGAGAAATCTGCTTTGCAGTTAGTCCAACGCGCTCCAAGATTTCATCGCGCGAAGCGTGCTCTAGGAACTCATCTGGCAACCCAATTTCATTGAGCGCGGTGTCAATCTGAGCCTCGCGCATGTCTTGGCGGATTCGAGTTCCAATTCCACCGACCTTAACGCCATCCTCGATGGTCACAACCAAACGATGTGCGGATGCCTCGGTTAGCACGGTCTTGGCAACCGGCACGACCCAGCGTGGGTCGATTACGGTACAACCAATCCCCTGCGCCTTTAGCAGTTCGGCCGTTTGCAATGCCGTGGTGGCCATCGAGCCAATGGCAACAATGAGCACATCCTTGGCAGGTGATTCGTAAAGGTAATCCACGCCATCCGAGGAACGTTTTAGTGCATTGATACTGGTCTCGGCAACGCCCTTAGGGAAACGAATTACGGTAGGTGCATCGGAAACCTCAACTGCCTCGTTTAGCTCCTCACGCAGGCGTTCGGCGTCCCTAGGCGCTGCAATCCGGATGGTTGGAACGATTTGAAGAACCGAGAGGTCCCACATTCCATGGTGACTGGCACCATCCGGACCAGTTACTCCCGCACGGTCAAGCACAAATGTGACACCCGCCTTGTGCAGGGCCACGTCCATCAATACCTGGTCGAAGGCGCGGTTCACAAAGGTCGCGTAGATTGCGACAACCGGGTGAAGCCCGCCAAAAGCCATACCTGCAGCCGACGTAACCGCATGCTGTTCGGCAATTCCAACATCGAAAACACGATCAGGGTACTTCTGCGCTAGAGCGTCGAGGCCGACCGGAATGGTCATCGCACCGCTAATTCCAACCACGTCTGGGCGTTTATCGGCAATGGCAACAATTTCCTCGCGGAAAATCTTGGTCCACGATGGTCCGCCACTTACCTCGAGCGATTCGCCGGTAGTCGGGTCAATCTTGCCAACGGCGTGGAATTGGTCATCCTCGTTGAGCATTGCTGGGTCGAAACCCTTACCCTTTTGAGTGATCACATGGACGATTACCGGTGACGCATAGTTCTTGGCTTGCTTTAGTGCGTGCTCCAGAGACTGCAGGTTGTGGCCATCGACTGGACCGATGTACTTGATGTCGAGGTTTGGAAACATCGATTCCGGAGCCATGGTCTCAAGTGCACTGCGTCCCGCACCACGGGCAGCATTGAAGACCAAGCGTCCGAGCGATCCGAAGCCATAGAAGAACTTCTTGCTGAGGCGATACATGCGCTTGTACATCTTGTCGGTACGGATGTTGGTCATGTGCTTGGCCAAACCACCGATTGTTGGAGCATAGGAACGGCCGTTATCGTTGACCACGATGACCAACTTGCGGTCATTCTCATGGGTAATGTTATTCAGCGCTTCCCAGGTCATGCCGCCGGTTAGCGCGCCATCACCTATCAGTGCGACCACATAACGATCGTCTTGACCGCTAATTTTGAAAGCCTTGGCAATCCCATCTGCCCATGACAGCGAACTTGAGGCGTGCGAACTCTCGACGACGTCGTGCTCCGATTCGGAACGTTGCGGATAGCCGGCGATTCCATCCTTCTTGCGCAGCGAACTGAGATCTTTACGTCCGGTCAGCAACTTGTGAACATACGACTGATGCCCAGTGTCAAAAACAATCGGATCGCGCGGAGACTCGAAGACTCGGTGGATGGCAACCGTTGTTTCAACGACACCGAGGTTTGGACCCAGGTGACCACCGGTTTTGGCTACCGATTGAACTAGATGCTCGCGAATTTCGGCGCACAATAGCTCCAGCTCGGCAGGGCTGAGCGAATCTAGGTCCCTTGGACCATTGATGCGCTCAAACACTGCCATGCTGAACTAAACCCTCAATTACGAGGTTTTATGCCACCAACGAGCGGAGTACGTATTGCAGAATTCCACCGTTGCGGTAATAATCTGCTTCTCCAGGTGTGTCGATGCGAACCACCGCGTCGAAGACGATCTCGCGCTTACCAGCTGGCGAGTGTGCCGATGGCTTAGCGGTGACCTTTAGGGTCTTCGGGGTTGAACCGTTGTTTAGCTCGGTGATTCCCTCAATGTCGAAGATCTCGGTGCCATCTAGACCAAGTGATGCAGCGGTCTCGCCGGCTGGGTACTGCAGTGGAACTACACCCATACCGATTAAGTTGCTGCGGTGGATTCGCTCGAAGCTCTCGGCAATAACTGCCTTGACGCCAAGAAGGCTAGTACCCTTTGCCGCCCAGTCACGCGATGATCCGGTTCCATACTCCTTGCCACCTAGAACCACCAATGGGGTTCCTTCGGCACGGTAGTTCTCCGAAGCGTCGAAGATGAAGCTCTGAGGACCATCAGCCTTGGTGAAGTCGCGAGTGTAACCACCCTCAACGCCATCCAGAAGAAGGTTCTTTAGTCGGATGTTCGCGAAGGTACCACGAATCATGATTTCGTGGTTTCCACGACGGGAACCGTAGCTGTTGAAGTCCGCACGTGCCACACCAAGTTCGGTTAGGTACTTACCGGCTGGTGAGTCAACCTTGATCGACGAGGCAGGGCTAATGTGGTCGGTCGTAACCGAGTCTCCCAGAAGAGCCAAAACGCGAGCGTTGTGGATGTCCTTCACTGGATCTGGAGTCATCTTCATGCCGTCGAAGTAAGGTGCCTTCTTGACGTAGGTCGACTTCTCATCCCAGGCGAAAGTTGCTCCCGTTGGGGTTGGTAGGCCCTTCCAACGAGCGTCACCTTCGAATACGCTGCCGTACTGCTTCTTGAACATCTCGGAGTTGATCGAGTTGTCGATGGTTTCCTGAACTTCTTCTGGGGTTGGCCAGATGTCCTTTAGGAAGACATCATTGCCGTTCTGGTCCTGACCTAGAGCATCTTTCTCGAAGTCGAAGTCCATGGTTCCAGCCAGCGAGTAGGCAATTACAAGCGGAGGCGAAGCCAGGTAGTTCATCTTTACGTCTGGGCTAATGCGACCTTCGAAGTTACGGTTACCCGAAAGAACAGCAGTAACTGCTAGGTCATTTTCCTGGATCGAAGCCGAGATGGCTTCGTCTAGTGGACCAGAGTTACCGATACAGGTTGCACATCCGTAGCCAACTAGGTTGAAACCAAGTGCGTTTAGGTCGCCAGTTAGGCCAGCCTTCTCGTAGTACTCGGTAACAACCTTCGAACCTGGAGCAAGCGAGGTCTTCACCCATGGCTTTGCCTTCAGGCCCTTTTTCACAGCATTGCGTGCTACCAAACCAGCAGCAAGCATCACCGAAGGGTTCGAGGTGTTGGTGCAGGAAGTGATCGAAGCAATGGTCACGTAACCGTTGTCAATGGTGTAATCCTTGCCAGCAACCGACGAAGGCTTAGAAGTCTGGGCAACGTAGCCAGGTAGAGCCTTCTGGAAGCTCTCCTTCGACTTCTGCAGCTCAATGCGATCCTGAGGGCGCTTCGGTCCTGCGATCGATGGCTTTACAGTGCCGAGGTCTAGCTCAAGGTACTCGCTGTAGACAGGTTCGATGCTTGGGTCGTGCCATAGCCCCTGAGCCTTGGTATAGGCCTCAACTAGGGCAACGTCTTCTTCGCTACGACCGGTGATGCGTAGGTATTCCAAGGTGACTTCGTCAATTGGGAAAATGGCAACGGTCGAACCGAACTCTGGGCTCATGTTACCGATGGTGGCGCGGTTGGCAAGAGGCACCGACGAAACACCGTTTCCATAGAACTCAACGAACTTTCCAACTACACCGTGCTTACGAAGCTGCTCGGTAATGGTAAGAACCACGTCGGTTGCGGTGACACCCATTGGGATCGAACCGGTCAGCTTGAAGCCGACAACGCGTGGGATCAGCATCGAAACTGGCTGACCAAGCATGGCAGCCTCGGCTTCGATTCCACCAACACCCCAACCAAGTACACCGAGACCGTTCACCATGGTGGTGTGCGAGTCCGTTCCTACGCAGCTGTCAGGGTAAGCCTGTAGCTCACCGTTTACTTCACGAGCCATCACGGTACGAGCTAGGTACTCGATGTTTACCTGGTGCACGATTCCGGTGCCAGGAGGAACAACCTTGAAGTTGTCAAACGCGGTCTGTCCCCAACGAAGGAACTGGTAGCGCTCGCCGTTGCGCTGGTATTCAAGCTCAACGTTCTTTTCGAAGGCGTCTGGGCTTCCAGCTACATCGATGATGACCGAGTGGTCGATTACCATTTCGGCGGGTGCTAGAGGGTTGATGCGCTCAGGGTTTCCACCGAGAGCCGAAACCGCTTCACGCATGGTAGCTAGGTCAACAACACAAGGGACTCCGGTGAAGTCCTGCATGATTACGCGTGCAGGAGTGAACTGGATTTCGGTGTCAGGCTCTGCGTTTGGATCCCAGTTGGCCAGAGCCTTGATCTGCTCTGCGGTCACGTTCGCGCCATCTTCCGTGCGAAGCAAGTTTTCAAGAAGGATTTTGAGTGAGTATGGAAGCTTTGGGGCATTCAACTTGTCGAGGCGGAAGAAACGAAATTCCTTGTCCCCAACCTTGAGTTTGTCCGCTGCGTCGAAACTATTCACCTTTGACATTTGTTCTCCTATAAAAGCAACACATACACCCTAAAAACTACCACTACTTCTCGGTTGTAAGGGTCACCCTCGCGATAAGCCAACTAAACCATACGACCAATGCGTAGAACGGGGTTCCGAGAACTACCTTGGCAACTCCCAGCGCAGCAACCTGCCCTGTGAAGTAAAGCGGAAGTTCAACCAGCAATCGCACCGCAAACATACCAATCCAAAGCACAGTTACCCAGAAGTATCGGCGATAGACAAAGCGGTCGGTGCGCCAGGTTTTAGCTTTGTTGGCAAAAAGCGAAAGAACTACCCCAGCCAACGGGTAACGGACCAGGAGTGAAATGGTGAACGCTGCAAGGTAGCCCGCATTAGTAAGTAACCCTGGAACGAAGTAGTCGGCGGCATGAGTGTTGTCGAGGCCATCTCGTAGAGGAAGATAGATCGAAATGCCAAGCCCAACAACTCCGGCAATTACCTGGGTAAGTGGGCGCTTTTTGATGATTTGGTAAATTGCGAACCCGAGCGACAGGCACCCGGCCACGACGGCAGCAAGCAAGACGTTCATTGTCAGTGAAAATAACGTGACATAGACGGTGCCGGGAATAAGCGATTCCAAGATTCCGACTGGACCGCCCAGACTGTCAAGAACGGATTTTCCCGAAAGTTTCTCTTGATTGCTCACTACAGATCAAACTTCGGTGGCACAAAGTTACCGTCTGGAACTTTGAGCGGTAGGGGTTCACGTGGAGGAAGCGGAGAAGATCCACGGTCAATTACCAATGACTTGAAAATATCTTCCATATTCACTGCCGCGTTTTGATCAGTGAGCGCCGGCCCTGTAATGGCTCCTCGCAGGAACCAGCGTGGGCCATCGAAACCGATGAATCGAATTTCTCTACTGCCTTCGGGTGTTACCAGTTTGGTATCGAGCTGCTTGCCAAGACCGCCGATGGTCTCAGATACAGTGCCGCCACTAGTCGAAATGGTCTCGATCAACTGTCCGTAGATCTCCGGCCAGATCTCTTCGCTCTTCGAAGAGGCAAATGCAGAGACCTGTAGCACCGAGCCTTCGTGCTCAAAACTTACTGCCACAATCGCGTTTGTTGCTTCATCAACCTCAACCCGAACCTGCACTCCCTCGATGGTTGGCATGAGAATGCTGCCAAACGAGATATAGCCAAGTGTTGATGGAACCTCACTGGCATCGTACGGGCCAGAAATCTCGGCGCTGGAATTCTCGAGCATGGTTACTTGACTCCGGTCGAACCGAATCCAGCATCTCCTCGGTGGGATTCGGGCAGCTTTTCAACTACAACAAACTCTGCCTTTGCAAATTGCTGGATAACCAGTTGGGCAATGCGGTCATATTTCGCCACCGGGAAATCAGCGTCCGTGCTGTTATACAGGGTGACCATGATTTCGCCTCGGTAACCGGCATCAACGGTTCCAGGTGTGTTGAGCACGGTGATGCCATGTTTGGCGGCAAGGCCCGAACGCGGGTGCACTAGGCCCACGTACCCATCTGGCAGCGCGATCGAAATACCTGTTTTCACCAAGACGCGCCCTCTAGCTGGAACAACGGTTTCTTCCGCGGCACGAAGGTCACAGCCGGCATCACCAGGCTGGGCATAGGCAGGACGTAATTCTGGATCGGCAACAATTAGCACTGGAACTGATTCGGTCATTCTTAGAGCGTAGTCTAAAGAGGTGATGAAATACCGTGAGCGAGTATTGCCGAGTCTCTGGAACCTTGCGCTTCCGCTAATTCTCTTTCCAAGCGTTATTGCGGTGATGTTGCCACTTAATGGTCAATTGGCTCTGCCGATAGCGACCCTTGTGACACTGGGTTTTCTGGCTCTTCAATTCTTTTCTTCACCGGTTCTAAAGGTGACCGATGGGCAGTTTCATGCAAAAGAAGCGTCCATCGATTTACAGAACCTGGGCTCCATCGAAGTAATCCCCAAAAACGAGGTCTTTCTAGAACTTGGAAGAAACCTCGATGCAAGAGCCTGGCTTGCCATTCAAGCAAGCGTAAAGGGCCTCGTGAAAGTGGAAATCAAAGACGAAAACGACCCAACACCGTATTGGTTGGTTAGCACCAGAAATCCTCAGGGATTAGTGGCAGCTTTGAGGGGTAATTAGCCCGCGCACTCCACGCACTTAGGGCCGGAATCGCTCTTCTTTTTCGACATTTGGGAGCGGTGCTTCACAATGAAGCATTCCATGCAGGTGAACTCATCGCTCTGAGGTGGAATTACTACTACCTCGGTAAGTTCATCGTGCTTGTCAGGGTCGATGATCTCGCCAACATGCTCAACCTCGTCGAGGTCTGAAGAGACCGATGACTTCTCAGGAAGTCTTTCTTTAAGAGCTTCTAGAGACTCTGCGTCATCGTCGTTCTTACGCGGAGCATCGTAATCGGTGGCCATCTGCCTACCCTTCGTGAATCAGTTTTTGCATAAGGCGCGTTTAGTGTCTAACAAACTTTGCGTTAAAGCAAACACAAAACACACAAACTCAAGAAAAAAGTTCTTTATTCCACACCTAGGCAATACCGCCCTTTGACGGCATTGGGTGGCAAACTAATCGCCAAGGAGACTTTTATGCGCGAACTGAACCCCATCGGCCGTGAAGAGAACCAACTCTTGTTGGTCAGTTCAGACGGTGAGCGTTTCACCGTTGAGGTGGATGAAGCCCTGATGCGCACTTTGAAAGAACATCGTGTACCAGATGCCAGTGGCGTACAGTTGTCGCCAAGGCAAATCCAAGACGCAATTCGCGCCGGCTCTACGATTTCCGAATTGGCAGAATCAAGCGGAACGAGCATCTCGCTGATTGAGCGATTCGCTCACCCGGTAATTGAAGAACTACAGCACATGGTCGAACTGGCCAAGGCGATTCGCATCGAACTACCCGCCGATAGATTCAACGACATTGTTCGTAAAGAATTTGGCGACCTTGTCGAGGATAAGCTTTCTACTGCCGGCGCATCGAACGTGAAATGGTCTGCAAAGCGATCCGAGAACGGCATTTGGGAAATTCACGTTGAATTTGTAACTCATGGCAATCCTGGGAGTGCCGTGTGGACCTTCGACCCGAGAAAGTATCTGCTTACGCCCGAAACAGGTAACGCACAGAATCTCTCTAACCCAAGTCAGGTGTTTGATTCCCCGCTAGGTCAGATGTCGAAGCCGGTGCCGGTAACCGAGACCAAACAGATATCTGAGACTGTTGTGACAGAAGACAAGTTGCAAGCGTTCCGATCCCGACGAGAACGTAACGAAGCGGCTAACGAAGAGCCAGTGCTCGAAGTGATTCCCGAGCCTGAACTGGAACCAGAACCTGTGCCTGTCCATCAACTCGAACCGGAACCGGAGCCAGAGGTTGAAACCGTGACTGCGGTCATCGAGCCGATTGCGGAAGATTTGGGGGAAGAATCCCAGGACGAAGAGGTCATTGAGGCCTCAACAGCCCAGACACCCAAAAAGAGCCGCGCGCCAATGCCGTCATGGGATCAAATCGTTCGAGGAACACAATCTGACGACGGAGACGCATTCTAAAAGCCTCCGGCACGGATTAGCGGGATACGAGTTTCCCGGTCACTGATGGCACCGTGCTGCCCAATCATCTTCAGATGCTGCGGCTTTGCCGTTCTGCGGTCGTAACCCACGCAATTACCCTGCCAAATCAGATACAAGTCCGGTTGATAGTTCGACTGGTCAACAACTTCTTCGAACAGCCAACCCGCAGCGATTAGTTCGTCTTGTGTCACCACATAGGCTTGCTCGCCAAACGCCATGGTCAACTCGCCCCTGAGGTTAGTCAAGCTTTGATCCACGTCTAGATATAGAAAGTTACAGCGTGGGTCCCCGGTGGTTAGCGAAACCGCTTCGGTATACCAGGAGTATTCATCGAGGTAGATGTGGTTCCCATTCGGAACGTCGAGCACACCGTGATCTGCGGTGATAATGACTCCGACGTTTCCAGGCACTTTTTCAATGAACGTCTTCAGATCACGATCAAGTGACTCAAGCCCGTGCAACCAGTTATCAGATTCGACTCCGAATCGATGGGCGTATTGATCAAGTTCTGGAACATAAAGGTAAATCAGGTTACCCGCGGAAGCAGCAAGATTCAACGCTTTGGCGAACCGTGAAGGAACATCGTCGACTGCCGAATAAGCAGCTCCGGCCATTGTCAACTCCGTAAATCCGGTGTCCTCGTAGGCGCCAGGTCCGACCACAGTTACAGATTTGCCTAGTTGCAGTGAAAGTGGCAGTGCTTTTCGAAACTCCCCCGCTTCCTCTCTCGAGGACCAGCCGGTTAGTAAATTACGCACCCTCGATGCCAAGCGATCGAATATCGAATAACCGATAATTCCGTGTGCTCCGGAACGTTTACCGGTAGCCAAACCCGTTAGTGAAGTTGCAGTGGTGCTCGGAAATTCACAACGAATTGAATCAATTTTCAACGAGTTCAAGAACCTTGCGTAGCCGTTTGCGGTCGTGAGATTCTCATAGCCAAGGCCATCCACCAAAACCACGATTGCGGAGGATACTTTCGGGAGTCTCAGACGGTTCTCTCCGCCTAGGCCCATAGCCGCTGCGGCGCTCACCAACACGTCTGAGAGCCTACCCACATCTTTCGGGGCAGCAGGTAGCATCAAAGGGGTCATCCCCTAGAGTTTGCCACAGCGATACAAAGAAATCATGACTAATAACACGAGCCCTTCCGAAAAGATTGTCGACATCGATCTGACTCTTGAAATGCAAGAGTCTTTCTTGGAGTACTCCTACTCGGTTATTTATTCACGTGCTCTGCCGGATGCTCGTGATGGCCTGAAGCCCGTACACCGCCGAATCGTTTATCAAATGGGCGAAATGGGTCTTCGTCCAGACAAAGGTCACGTAAAGTCGGCCCGTGTCACGGGTGAGGTCATGGGAAAGCTTCACCCACACGGAGACGCTGCCATTTACGACGCCATGGTTCGAATGGCTCAGGATTTCAGCCTGCGCATGCCTCTAATCGATGGTCACGGAAACTTTGGAAGCCTTGACGATGGTCCGGCTGCTGCACGGTACACCGAAGCTCGCCTGAGCCAGGCTGCCATGTTGATGAACCAAGACCTTGACGAAGATGTGGTGGACTTCAAGCCAAACTACGATGCACAGCTCACCGAACCAGAGGTTCTTCCAGCGGCATTCCCGAATCTACTCGTCAACGGTTCCGCTGGTATCGCTGTGGGAATGGCCACCAACATGGCCCCGCACAACCTAAGAGAAGCCATCGCTGCTGCCATCCACCTACTAAATAACGTGGACGCCACCAACACCGAGCTCATGAAGTACATCCCCGGACCAGATCTTCCAACCGGTGGAATTATTGTCGGGCTCGATGGTATTCGCGATGCCTACGAAACCGGTCGCGGGTCCTTCAAGACTCGTGCCAAGGTTAGCGTCGAAAGTGTTAGCCCCAGAAAACTAGGGCTAGTGGTAACCGAGCTTCCATACCTAGTTGGTCCCGAAAAGGTGATCGAGAAGATCAAAGAGGGAGTGAACAACAAGAAGCTTCAGGGAATCGCAGACGTTACCGATCTAACCGATCGAACCAATGGTCTGAAGCTGGTCATCGAGATTAAGACCGGATTTGACCCGGATGTTGTTCTCGACCTGCTTTACCGCTTTACGCCGATGGAGGATTCCTTCGGAATCAATAACGTGGCGCTGGTCAACGGGCGTCCTCAGACCCTTGGTCTTCGCGATATGTTGGGAGTCTTCCTAGCCCACCGTATTCTGGTTACTCGTCGTCGCAGCAACAACCGCCTGGGAAAGAAAAAGGCTCGCCTCCACCTAGTAGAAGGATTGCTCAAGGCGATCCTTGAAATTGATGAAGTTATCAAGATCATTCGCAATTCAGACGAGGTTGACGAAGCTCGAACCAACCTGATGTCTCGTTTTTCGCTTTCGGAACTTCAAGCGGAGTACATTCTGGAACTAAGACTTCGTCGCTTGACCAAGTTCAGCAAACTCGAACTGGACGGCGAGGCAAATACACTTCGTGACGAAATTGCGTATCTCGAAAAGCTACTTGCAAATGATGCACTTCTGAAGGAATTGGTTGCTGAAGAACTTCAAGAAGTAGCCGACAAGCATGGCGACAAGCGTCGCACCCAGCTAATCGATGGCGCTGGGGAGATCAAGGCAGTGAGCAATGCCAAGGCCGTTGCAGCTAGCGCCGAGCTTGCCGACACCGAATGTTCGGTGCTACTAACTGCTAGCGGCATTCTCGGACGCACTCCTGCCTACCAGGCTGCAGACCCCTCGGCTAAGCGTAAGAAGCATGATGCGGTAGCAAGCCACATTGAGACCACCACTCGCAAGGATCTAGGTTTCCTAACCTCGACCGGTCGCATGCTACGCATCCACGCCGGAGACATTCCTCCGGTTGGCGACACCTTCGATGCCAGCCAAGGGGTCAAGGCAGTCGAATTCCTCGGTCTTCGCGGTGATGAAAAACTGGTCGGGGTTTTCGATTTGAGCCTCGATTCAGAAATCGCACTAGCAACTGCTGCCGGCGTTATAAAGCGAGTAGTAGCCGACTTCCCCACCAAGGACGAATTCGACATGATTGCCCTCAAGGACGGCGACCGAATCGTTGGTGCCGCGATTGCCAACGACATCGCCGAGTATGTGCTCGTTTCCAGCGATGCCCAACTGCTACGTTTCGATGCCGCTTCCGTAAGGGCAACTGGTCGTGCCGCGGCTGGTATTGCCGGAATCAACCTTTCCGACGGGGCAACGGTCATAGCGTTTGGCGCGATTAGCGATCCAACATCGATTCAAGTGATCACCGCAGCCAAGTCGGGAAGCACACTGGCTGGCATCGACGGTGGCAGCCTGAAGCGTTCGAGCCTCGGGGAATTCCCATCCAAGGGTCGTGCCACCGGTGGTGTTCGCGCTCACAAGTTCATCCGCAATGAGGACCACCTTTACTTTGCCGCCATCTCAGATGATCAGCCACTTGGCGTCAGCGTGGATGGAAAGCCGGTCGATGTATTAGCCATTGAGCTCTCTAAGAGAGACGCGAGCGGTACGCCAATTGACATTGCAATCGCGAATGTAGGAAGCCGCTAAAAACTAAGCGTCGATTTTGTCGGTGTCGAAACTGTCAGCCGAGTCAATGATGAAATCTCGTCGTGGTGCGACTTCGTTACCCATTAGTAGTTCAAATACGCGTTCAGCAGCTGCCGCGTCCTCGACACGCACACGTCGTAGCGTGCGGTGGTCTCGATCCATCGTGGTTTCGGCCAATTGATCGGCGTCCATTTCACCAAGCCCCTTGTAGCGCTGAATAGGCTCCTGGTAACGCTTACCGCTGGCGGCTAGTTTAGCCAGCACAGTCTCTAATTCAGCCTGTGAGTAGGTGTAAAGGGTCTCATTCGCCTTCGAACCAGGGTTGATAACAACCACGCGGTGAAGAGGTGGTACGGCCGCGAACACTCGACCAGCCTCAACCATTGGTCTCATGTACCGGAAGAAAAGAGTTAGCAGCAGGGTACGGATGTGAGCGCCGTCTACATCGGCATCGCTCATAAGAATTACCTTGCCGTAGCGTGCAGCATCTAAATCAAAACTTCGTCCCGAGCCCGCGCCAATCACCTGAATGATTGAGGCGCACTCCGCGTTTGACAACATGTCGGAAACCGAAGCCTTTTGAACGTTTAGAATCTTTCCGCGAATCGGAAGCAAGGCCTGGTACTCGCTATTACGAGCCAGTTTGGCCGTTCCAAGAGCCGAGTCACCCTCCACAATGAACAGTTCGGAGACATCGGTTTCCTGGGTGCGGCAGTCAACAAGTTTTGTAGGAAGCGATGAGCTTTCCAAAGCATTCTTACGGCGTTGCGTTTCTTTGTGAGTGCGCGCCGAAATTCGAGACTTCATCTCGGCAACGATCTTCTCAAGCAGCAGAGCCGATTGGGCCTTGTCATCACGCTTAGAACTGGTCAAACGTTCGGTCAGGGCCTTGGCTACCACGTTGGTGACAATGTTTCGAACCGCAGGAGTTCCCAGAATCTCCTTGGTTTGACCCTCGAACTGTGGCTCGGCAAGACGCACCGAGACCACCGCGGTGAGACCAGCAAGAATGTCTTCTTTTTCAACCTTGTCGTTGCCGAGTTTGAGCTTCCTGGCGTTGGCGTCAATCTGAGCTCGAAGCGCCTTCATGAGGCCCGCCTCGAAACCGGAAACATGAGTACCACCCTTAGGAGTGGCAATAATGTTCACGAAAGATTTGAGCTCTGAGTCGTAGCCGGTGCCCCATCGAAGTGCTACTTCCACTCCACAGTTACGTTCAACTTCGCGAGAAACCATATTTCCAGATTCATCTAGAACCGGAACGGTCTCCGTGAATTTGCCTTCACCGGTAACTCGCCAAGTGGCGGTAAGAGCTGCATCCTTGGCCAAGAAATCGGCAAACTCAACTAAGCCGCCATCAAATTTAAACTTCTGCTCTTGAACCTCTGCAGGTCGTTCATCGCGAACAGCCAGTGATAATCCCGGGACCAGGAATGCTGTCTGTCGCGCCCTGGCAATCAAATCTTCTAGTTCGAAGTTTGCGTCTTTGATAAAGATCTGTGGGTCTGTCCAATAACGTACTCGAGTACCGCTCTGGTCTTTTCCGACCTTTCCGATTTCTCGCAATTTGCTGGCGTCCTCAAATGGGGTGAATGGGTTATCCGCCGCGATTCCCTTGGAATCGTCAAAGATTCCTGGCTCTCCCCTTCTGAATGACATGGCATAGGTCTTGCCGCCGCGATCGACTTCGACATCAAGTCGAGCCGAAAGTGCGTTTACAACAGAGGCACCAACTCCGTGCAGACCACCGGATGCTGCATAGGAGCCAGATCCAAACTTTCCTCCGGCGTGAAGTTTGGTGAAAACAACCTCGACTCCGGTGAGCCCTGTCTTTGGCTCAATGTCTACCGGAATACCTCTCGCCTTGTCGCGCACTTCTACCGAGGAATCCTTGTGCAGAATTACGTCAATCGAGTTACCGAAACCCGCAAGCGCCTCATCAACCGAGTTATCGATAATTTCCCAAAGGCAGTGCATCAGTCCGCGAGAATCGGTGGAACCGATATACATTCCAGGACGTTTGCGAACGGCTTCAAGACCCTCTAGGACAGAGAGATGGCGGGCGGAGTAGTCGTTGCTTGGCACTAAAAGATGCTAACTGAGTCACCCGCCCTAAACCCTGACTGACACACTGCTAAATAGACTTAGACCACCATGACTTCAAGAGTGCATTCTGGGCGAATTCGCCGCGAGTTGCGATTTTCGCGCTCGGTGGTCTCGCAAAACCTTGAAAGCATTGGCTTAGACCTTTCGCAAATCAAGCCACTTTTGGAGGCTCTGACTGAAGCAGATGGCTTGCTCGATCTTCAGGGTCGAGAATTATTGCTGCTCGAACAGGCGCTTGGGATTCGTTCCGGTCGATCAGCCGTTCAATTGGTGGGCGAATTGGTGCTTGTCAAAGACGTTCCAGCAGGCACTCCAATTTCATATGGCTACCTAGCAAGAACTAGAAACCAAACAAACCTTGGACTAGTTGCGCTTGGGTTCTCTGATGGGCTACCCAGAAATCTGAGCAACCAGATTCAATTGGAAATCAGTGGACGCCATTACCCCGCTCTCGGACGAATCGCAATGGACCAATGCGTAGTAGATCTCGGCACCGACAAGCCTTCAATTGGCTCCGAGGTGCAGTTTTTCAACGAGGTAAATCCTCTGGCGAAACTCAGTGAACTAAGTGGTTTTACAGAATTAGAAATTCTCGGAAGAATCGCAGCTCGCGTGACTAGGACGTGGTTCTAATGACCGTTGTGAAGCACGTCGACCTTGGAACGTATCGGGCTAATCTCGCTCAGATAATGGATCAAATGGCACCCGCACGGGTGATGGCGGTGGTGAAGGCTGACGGTTATGGACACGGCTTAATCGAGACTGCAAGAGCCGCGACCAACGCTGGAGTTCCGATTCTTGGCGTGCTCGACATCGAGTCTGGCCTTGAGATTCGCAAAGCAGGAATTCATACCCCTGCGTTCGCCTGGCTGCACTCCCCTTCTTCCGATTTCCAGACTGCGGTTCGGGCCGGCATTGAACTGTCCGTGAACTCGCTTCAGGAACTTGAGAACGTTGCCAGAGTGGATGGAATTGCCAAGGTTCACCTGAAGCTCGATTCGGGCCTCAGCCGAAATGGCACTCGGCCAGAGGGCTGGGAGGCCTTGGTAAAGCGCGCAGTAGCTCTCGACAACAAAAATCAGATTGATTTTTCTGCGATTTGGACACATCTTTCTGGAACATCCAGGGAAACTGACCTTAAACAATTGGCTATTTTTGATGACGCATTCAAGGTAGCCATTGGACTTGGATTTACGGGCTATCGCCACGTGGCATCCAGCCCAGCTGCGTTTTCATTGCCAGAAGCTCGCTACGAATTGGTTCGAATCGGTGTTAGCGCCTTCGGAACTTCCCCCATTGAGGGTGTTGCGTCGAGCGAGCTAGGACTTGGCTGTCCGATGACTCTAACCGCCGAAGTACTGGCGCCAGAAACTATTTCAATCGGATTCCTGCACGGGTATTTCAGTTTGCTAGAAGGTAAGGCGCAGGTTGCCATAGGTGGAAAGCTTTATAAGGTCCTAAAGATTGGGCCTTTGGCATCCAGAATCGAATCCGGTGATTACCAACCAGGCGATAGCGTGGTAGTTTTTGGTGATTCCAGTGAGGTTGCACCCACTGCAGAAGTTCTTTGCGAACTGGTAAACACGGTCACCGATGAGTTATTCACCGGCTTGAAGGCAAACTCAACGATTTACTCTGCTTGAGATACTGTTTCTAGCCTGAGCCGCCAATTGATCGACTTCCAGATTAGTTTCGGGTTCGAAGTCGCCAATTATCCACGCTAGAAACTCGTCTGCGAGTCTTGGGTTCATGGGCAGCAATGGGCCTTGGATGTTACTAGCCAGCACGACGCCGTCTTTGTATCCGTCCGTGTAACCAACTAAAGCGTCCTCGTCCGAGGCGGTGACCTTTGCTAGTGCAAAAGTTTCGGAGTCTCTGTGAACGTGTCGGTTTGAATTCACAAAACCAGCAATATCGCCTGTGGCAACCACTTCACCAACAAGATGATTTGCGCTTATTTGATGTGTGGTGTCAGTGAGAGAAAGCCCAAAGAGCACTTGTCCATCTGCTAGCTTGAGCCCCCGCGAAACCAAATCGAAACCAGCTCCAACAGCTAGGACCTTGGTTCCGCTCTCAATCCAGCCAAGAATCAAATCGGCTTTGGAACGTAAGTCATCTGCAGCCAGTTTGGTGGCCGTCAAGGTTCCAGAGCCCATAAAAATGAAATCAGGACGAGTGGATGAGAGGCTTTCGCCAAGCTCGCTCGCTACAACCTCGAGTTGGTAGCCCAACTTGCTCAAGCGGAATTCGAGAGCTCGAATGTTGCCGACCTCACCATTGAGCTTCAGAGTCAACGGGTAAAGATGTACGGCGAGCAACTTACGCATCGGTGCCCTCGATATCAAGCAGGCCTAGGCGCTTTCTTAGCCACATCATCTGCTCGTAATTGATTACGGCAGTCTTCTGGGTTCCTGGTAAATCCAAGAAATACTTCAGTGCAGCTTCCTCATCTTCGATCAACTCTCCGTATGGCAAACCCTGGTACGCCAATCGAGTTGCCCACTGAAAAGTCTTGGTACCAGAAATTACATCGGCATGCTGGAGCAGACCTAAATCGATGTCGTAAATCCAAGAAGGGTCCGGTGTTCCTTCATCCACGGAGATCCAAACGCACTCCGGCTGTTTTTGCAGGGCGTCCAAGTTGGCTTGAAGACTCGGATAGTTCTTCATCATGATGATTTCAATGGTTTGACCTTGGTACTCGATGCGTTCACCACGACCATAGACCGGAACCATTTCGACGAAAGCTGCGACCAAAGACTTGGGGCTTAGGTCATCACCGAGAATCTTGCTTGCCATTCCAGCAGCCAATGCGGCGTCCACGGCGTAGTGAAGACCTGGTGCAGGCAATTTAACTTCAAACTCGCCTTGCTTAAGTTTCAAAGAAGCCGAATCTCGGCTGGTCGAAATTAGCTCGCAGACGGAAGGCAAATTCGTGTTGTCAACCGAGAAATTTGGAGCCGCCAAAAGCCCATGGGCGGAATTCTTCAAAATTGCATCACCGGTGTAAACGCCGGCAACTTCAAGTCGGTCGGTCTGAGACTTAGCCAATCTTTCTGTATTGGGATCACTGCCATTTACGACCAACAAGTGAGTAGTCAGGTTCGCCAGGTCTTCCAAATAGGTGAATACGTCCTCTGGCGAATGAAAGCGATTCAACTGATCTAGCTGGAGATTAGTTAGGAGTAATCCATTCGGAGCAACCCTGGCGGCGATTAGCTTTCCATAGGCTTCGTCAACTTCCAGAATGGCAACATCGTGATTGAGCTTGCCATTCCAACTAACCTCGGCAAGCAAAGCAGAAGCCAGACCCTGGGGTAGATTGCCGCCGGCTGGATTGCTCAGGACGCGCAAGCCGTGTTCGCGCAGGATGCGTACCAACATCGAAGTGGTTGTGGATTTTCCATTAGAGCCACTCACGAAATAGATTCCGCGATCGAGAGAGCCCAAAGTTTTTTCGAGAAATTTTGGGCTCACCATCATGGCAACTCGGCCAGGGATAGCCGAGCCACCTCCCCGCAGCCTGAGGACAAAGCGCGCAGCCTTGCCCAGCAGGACGGCGAGAGGAATCATGTTAGTTACCGCGGAACTCGCTCAAACGCTGCGCACGGGTTGGGTGCTTCAGCTTCGAGATTGCCTTGTTCTCGATCTGTCGGATACGTTCGCGAGTAACGCCAATCTCCTCACCGATCTGGTCTAGGGTCTTCGGAATTCCGTCGATTAGACCGTAACGGTGACGCAGAATGAGTGCTTCTCGCTCGCTCATTGTGGAGAGGATACGCTCAAGCTCGCGCTTGCGTGCGGCTGCGGTTACGGCTTCAAGCGGGCTAACTGCTTCGGTATCTTCGATCAGGTCACCGAACTCGCTGTCACCATCTTCACCAAGAGGAGTGCTGAGCGAAATTGGCTCACGACCATATTTTTGAACCTCGACTACCTTTTCAGGCGTCATGTCCAGTTCACGGGCCAACTCTTCTGGGGTCGGTTCGCGACCCAAGTCTTGAAGCAGCTGGCGCTGAACACGAGCAAGCTTGTTAATGACTTCAACCATGTGAACCGGAATACGAATCGTTCGGGCTTGGTCGGCCATGGCACGCGTGATTGCCTGACGGATCCACCAGGTTGCATAGGTGGAGAACTTGTAACCCTTGGTGTAGTCGAATTTTTCTACTGCACGAATGAGGCCAAGGTTTCCTTCTTGGATTAGATCTAGGAATTGCATGCCACGACCGGTGTAGCGCTTTGCAAGGCTTACTACCAGGCGAAGGTTTGCCTCTAGTAGATGGCTCTTGGCTCGCTCGCCATCCTTCTGAACACGCTTCAAGTCGTACAACATTTCCTTGCTGAACTTAGCCTTAGGGTTGCTCAGCTTCTCGGCGGCATAGAGACCGGCTTCAATTCGCTTTGCAAGTTCAACCTCAAGCTCGGCATTTAGAAGGGCTACCTTACCGATTTGCTTTAGATAGTCCTTTACCGGGTCAGCCGTAGCGCCATTGATAGCTGCGGTCTGCACAGGGATGTCATCGACTTCCTTGTTGCTAAGAACGAATCCACCGCCGGCCTCAACGACCTTTTCCTTCTCCTTGGCGTCTGGGTCGTCGTGGTGATCGTCGTCGAGTGATTCATCCTCTAGTTCGGTGATGTCAACTTCAGTGGTTGCCTCTTTGACGATTTCGTCAACCGTTAGCTCTTCGTCTTCGAGCTCTTCTTCGTCATCGCCCTCTTCCATTCCCTTAGGGAGTTTGGCGGACTTTGCCTTGGTGACTTTGGTTGCTTTCTCAGGCTTTACTGCCGGGCCAGTCGACTTTGCGGTCTTTTTGGCTACTGGTTTTTCGACTGGCTTAGCCTCGGTCTTCTTGGCCGTTGCTTTTGGCTCGGTCTTTTTAGCAGGCTTCGCAGCAGGCTTTTCCACATCTTTAGCGACTGGCTTCTTAGCTGTTGTTTCCTTCTTTGCAGCTGGCTTTGCAGCTGCGGGCTTCGTCTCAGCCTTCTTGGTTGCCGGTTTTGGTTCCGTCTTGGCAGCCGGCTTCTTCGCAGCTTCGCTCTTGCTAGCTACGGCCTTCTTTACAACTGGCTTTTCTACTGCTTTGGCTGCCGGCTTTTTGACGGCTTCCTTCTTTGGTGCTGGCTTGCTAATGGTGCTTTTTTCCTTTGCTGCTGGCTTTAGTTCCGGTTGCGCAGGCGCTTCCGGTGTGCTCGACTTCAGAAACCGCTTGAATAGCGATTGCTTCTTTGCAGGCTCCTGGCCACTTGCTTTGTCTTTCCCCACTGGACTCTTCTCGCTGGTAGGTGCACTGACCGGTTCCGAGCAGTACAAGGACCCATGTCAAATCCACAAAATTGAGGATGACTGGGTCCACTAACAATTATGCCACCTCGAGGCGACAATTCGGCTCAGGAGAGCCTTATCTATACCAACAAAAACCTTTGGTTATTTATTTCTGTTCACTCAGCGTCGTCCGAGTTGTTTCTAAGACGGTTGGCCAGGTAATCCTCTAGTTCCGCCGCGATCTCCTCGGCATTTGGCTCTTCTTGGCGAGGTGTAACTATTTGAGCACCGAAAGTTGTCGCTCGTTCCGATTGGTAACCCTGTTCGAGGTTGCTGACCAACTTTGCAAGTTCCTCATTCTCTTCAACCTTCTTGGCTAGGCGCTCGTGGAACTTGACTCCGTCTTCGCGCAGTTGGTCGGTCGGGAAAACCAACCCGGTGGCAGCAGTAAGAAGTTCAAAGCCGGTGACTGCGGCAGTTGGGTAATCCGAATCGTTCAGGTAGTGAGGAACCAGTAGTACGAAACCTGCCACTGGGAGTTCCGCCTCAGTTAGGCGATACTCCAGAAGGTGGACCACATTGCCCGGTACCTGTGTCTCTGGGCGCCACTCGGAATAGCGAGCCACCAAGTCTTTTCGGTTTCCACTGACCGTGATGCCAACCGGCCTGGTGTGTGGCACTGGGAATGGAATCGAGTGAACCCAAATGAACTCCGAAATTGCAAACTCGTCGACGATTTCTTCGATGGCTGAGGCAAAAGCTTCCCAGCGAAAATCTGGCTCGTAGCCGTGCAGGAACAAGAACGGGATACCCGCCTCGTCACGCACCAGATAAATACCGAGAAGCGGTGGCTCGTAGCTGCTTAGGTGGTCTTTTTCGAAGAACATCGACGGGCGTCTGGCGCGGTAATCGAGGAGTTCGTCATTGTCGAATTCGATGACAAGTTGAGCGTCAAGACGGTTGAGGATATTCGCCGTCATTTGTTCGCTTACCTGACCGGCATCGGTGAATCCGTTTAGACTTCCGATCAATTTCAGACCAGCGGGAATCTCGAGGTGTTCATTCACCATGCTGAAAAGTCCAAAACCGCTCACGATTAACATCCTACTTTCGCTAGGCTGAGGAACATGACGTCTCCAAAGTTGGCTATTTCAAACAAGTTCACTTCTTTCAACAAGAACACCGCCTACGTAATTCCAATCACCAAGAAATCCGGCAAGTTGGTTATTGCGTCCTCGCCGATTGAAACTTCAGAGTTAGCAAAGGTCGACTTTGCAAGTATTGGTGTCAGCGCCGAGCTTGAAACGCTAGTGAGAATCCCGGCGCCTAATGGTGCGACCTATGCGCTGGTTGGAATCGGCACCAAGCCACTTACCAAGCACGATCTTAGAAACCTTGGCGCCGCGGTTGCTCGAAAGCTTGCCTCGTTTAAAGACATCGTGATCGGGTTCGAAACCCTTGACTCCCAAGACACCGCCGCCATTCTTGAAGGTTCAGCGCTTGGTACGTATGCTCACAACAAGTACAAGGGTTTGACCTCGGGTACCGAAATTAAGTTGCAATCGGTAACCGTGGTATCTGCCCACAAGCCTTCGACCGCGACACTCAACCAGATTGCAGTCGTGTCGGAAAGCGTAAACCTAACTCGCGACTTGGTAAACGCACCCGGCCGTGATGTCTACCCTGAGTCCCTTGCCAAGGCCATTCAAAACGCCGCCAAGGGCACTGGCGTTGCCGTTCAGATCTGGGCCGAAGATCGTTTGACCAAGGAAGGCCTAGGTGGAATCTTGGCTGTCGGTCAGGGATCTTCGCGAGGTCCACGTTTGGTGAAGTTGGAGTACAAGCCAAAGGTCGGCAAGAAGCATCTTGCATTGGTTGGTAAGGGAATTACCTTCGACACCGGTGGCCTTTCGCTGAAGCCATCGATAAACATGCTTGGCATGAACTACGACATGACCGGTGCAGCTAGCGTTGCCGCGGCGACCATCGCGATCGCAAAGTTGCAACTACCGATCAAGGTAACCGCTTTCTTGTGTATTGCTGAAAACATGCCTAGCGGAACCGCCCAGCGCCCTAACGATGTAATCAAGGCACGTAACGGCATGACCATCGAAGTACTGAACACCGACGCCGAAGGTCGCCTAGTTCTTGCCGATGGTCTCTCGCTTGCCTCGGAAATCAAACCTGACTACATCGTCGATGTGGCCACTTTGACCGGTGCGGTGCAAATTGCACTTGGAAACCGTCATGCCGGGCTGATGGGTGACCAGGCTGCCGTAGACGCCGTCAAGTCTGCTGCTGATGAAGCCGGTGAGCTAGTTTGGCAACTTCCACTGGCTACCGACCTACGCAGCCTGATCGATTCTGACATTGCCGACATAGCCAACGTAAAGATGGGCAATACCGCTGGCGGCACCATCATCGGTGGTCTTTTCCTTCAAGAATTTGTTGGCAATCGTGCCAAGGGTGAAACCGATGACATCAAGTGGGCACACCTGGACATCGCGGCAACCGCGCATAATGGCAACGCTGCATACGGGGTTGTACCAAAGGGCGCAACTGGTTCGCACGTTCGCACTTTGATAGCCCTCGCTAAGCAGCTTGGATAGTAAACTTTTTAATCGAACCCCAAAAAACTAGGAGTAAATGTGGCTGACCACAATTTCGACATCGTAATTCTCGGCGGTGGCAGTGGCGGTTACGCTGCAGCACTACGTTCGGCACAGCTAGGTAAGTCGGTTGCGCTGATTGAGAAGGACAAGCTTGGTGGCACCTGTCTACACCGCGGCTGTATTCCTACCAAGGCACTTCTGCACTCTGCAGAAGTTGCAGACGTAACCAAGGAAGCCGCTCAGTTCGGAGTTGTAGCTCAGTTTGGTTCGATCGACATGAACCAGGTGAACAAGTACCGTGATGGCATCATCGACCGTCTTTTCAAGGGTTTGACCGGTCTAGTTACCAGTAAGAATGTCACTGTAGTGCAGGGTGAAGGTCGCCTTACTGGGCCTCGTACCGTCACGGTAAACGGCGACAACTACACCGGAACCGATGTAATTCTTGCCTCTGGTTCTTATAGCCGATCGCTTCCAGGTCTTGAAATCGGTGGTCGTGTCATCACCTCGGAGCACGCACTGCAGCTCGATTTCGTACCTAACAAGGTAATCGTCTTAGGTGGTGGCGTTATCGGTGTTGAGTTCGCTTCGATCTGGAAGTCGTTCGGCACCGACGTGACCATTGTTGAAGGTCTACCTCACCTAGTACCGAACGAGGACGAGTCTGTTTCCAAGGCTCTTGAGCGTGCATTCCGCAAACGCGGAATCGACTTCAAACTTGGCGTTCGTTTCTCGGGTGTCGAGCAGCACGCAAACGGTGTAATTGTCTCGCTTGAAGACGGCAGTCGCCTCGAAGCAGACCTAATGCTCGTTGCAGTAGGTCGTGGCCCAAACACCGCTGGTCTCGGTTACGAAGAGCAGGGTGTAGCAATGGACCGTGGATTTGTTCTAACCAACGAACGTCTACAGACCAACCTTCCAAACGTTTACGCTGCCGGTGACATCGTTCCTGGTTTGCAGCTAGCTCACCGTGGTTTCGCTCAGGGTATCTTCATCGCCGAGCAAATTGCAGGACTAAACCCAGCCGTCATCGACGAAACCGGAATTCCTAAGGTCACTTACTGTGAGCCTGAGGTTGCATCGGTTGGACTTACCGAAGCCAAGGCCAAGGAAGTGTACGGCGAAGGAAACGTTTCGACCTACGAGTACAACCTTGGTGGAAACGGAAAGAGCCAGATTCTAGGTACCGCTGGATTCATCAAGCTGGTTCGCAAGAACAACGGACCCGTCATTGGTGTTCACATGATTGGTTCGCGTGTAGGCGAGCAGATCGGTGAAGGTCAACTAATTGTGAACTGGGAGGCTTACCCTGAGGACGTGGCCAGCCTAATCCACGCACACCCAACCATGAACGAAGCAATCGGCGAGGCTCACCTAGCTCTAGCCGGCAAGCCACTTCACGCACACGCCTAAGATTTAAGAATCGCCAAACAAGGAGCAAATGTAATGAGCGACAACGTAGTACTTCCAGCCCTAGGTGAAAGCGTTACCGAAGGTACCGTAACCCGCTGGCTAAAGAAGGTTGGCGACACTGTCGCCGTTGACGAGCCACTGGTTGAGGTTTCGACCGACAAGGTTGACACCGAGATCCCTTCGCCTTTCGCAGGTGTAGTAGAGCAGATTCTTGTACAAGAAGACGAGACCGCACAGGTTGGCGCCGTACTTGCAGTGATTGGTACCGGAGCTGCAGCTGCTGCTCCTGCCGCTGCACCTGCTGAGCCGGTTGCCGCACCAGCGCCGGTCGCAGCCCCAGAGCCAGTAGTGGTAACCCCACCAGCGCCGGTAGCCGCACCTGAGCCAGTTGCCGCTCCGGTCTACACTCCACCAACTCCTGTTGCTGCTCCAGTTCCAGTTGCATCTCCTGCAGCAACCAGCGATGCCGGTTACGTGACCCCACTCGTACGCAAGCTTGCCTCGGAGAGTGGCGTAGACCTCAACTCGGTTGCGGGCACCGGCATTGGTGGTCGCATTCGCAAGGACGACGTAATCGCAGCTGCAACCGGTTCGATCCCTACCGTTCCTGCCGCAGCGGTTGCCGCGCCGGCACCGGCTGCCCCTGCAGTACAGGTGTCGGCCCTTCGTGGCCAAACCGAACCAATGTCGCGTCTACGTAAGGTTCTTGCCGAGCGCGCCGTTGCATCGATGCAGCAGACCGCGCAGCTAACCACGGTTGTGGAAGTTGATGTGACCCGTATCGCACAGCTTCGCGCACGTGTTCAGGGTGACTTCACCGCTCGTGCCGGTGTGAAGCTAAACTTCATGCCGTTCTTTGCCCTGGCAGCAGCCGAGGCCCTAAAGGCTCACCCAAAGCTCAACGCCTCAATCGAGGGTGAGAACATTGTTTACCACCCAACCGAGAACATCAGCTTTGCAGTGGACAGCGAGCGTGGTCTTCTGACTCCGGTAATCCGCGACGCAGGTAGCCTAAACATCGCCCAGATTGCTCAGCAGATCGCCGACTTGGCGGCTCGTACACGCAACAACCAGTTGAAGCCAGATGAGCTTGGTGGAGGAACCTTCACTCTAACCAACACTGGTTCTCGTGGTGCGCTATTCGACACCCCAGTAGTATTCCTCCCTCAGGTTGCCATCCTTGGAACCGGTATCGTTTCGAAGCGCCCAGTTGTTGTTACCGACGAGCACGGAAACGACTCAATTGCGATCCGTAGCATGGTTTACCTTGCTCTTTCGTACGACCACCGTCTGGTTGACGGTGCTGACGCCTCACGTTTCTTGGTAGACATCAAGAACCGCCTAGAGGGTGCAGCATTCGAAGCCAACCTAGGTATCTAGTTTCGTAACACTCAGGATGCGCTCGGGCTTTGTAAGTCCGAGCGCATATCTGTATCTTGCGTTTTTGCAGGTGAACGTTCCGGCCATTACACCGCCGAGCCGTATACCTTCCCCCAATTTCACGGAAGTTAAGGGTTTCAAGCCAAGAAGCTGATCCTTCACTTGACCGAGTCCGCACAAATCAATCGTGGGTTTCGGAGCTTTGATTACTGCTTTGACGTTATGGTTCGATGCACCAATTGGCAAGAAAAGTAAGCAAAGGAGACCAAATGAAGCCAAGGCAAGGCCTGCCCGCTTTCGCCACGGACTCTTTCGAGCGTGACCACCCATCCAAGCGGTTTGGGGGCTAGTCCCTCGGATTAGGACGCGGGATTTAGTGATTTTGATTTCACCGGGAGTTCCCGCAAGTTCCATGCACTTAAGCAGAAGCGGCCATGGTTTGGAAAGCGCTGGAACTCTCTTCCATTCACCCTCTGCACTCTGCCGCCGGCCAACATGTTTTCCCATCTCAACAGGTTCGCAAAATGACCCCAGGGAAGATTCTCTCCGCGAAATTTGTTAGTAACTCCAAGGAAATAGAATTGAAGAATGCCTGAATTTATCGAGCTCGGACTGGCCCCAAACTATGTGGGCTACGAGCAAGCATGGCAGTTTCAGCGAGAAATTCATGCGGAAGTTGCCTCTGGCGAACGACCAGACACGGTAATTCTTCTTGAACATGAGTCGGTTTATACCGCTGGTAAACGTACTGATGATATTGAGCTTCCCAACGATGGCACCCCGGTAATCGAGGTTGACCGAGGTGGCAAGATCACCTGGCATGGTCCAGGCCAATTGGTCGGCTACCCAATCATGCAGCTACCTCGACCAATCGACGTAGTTGGTTATGTTCGTTGGCTAGAACAAGTCCTGATTGATTCAATTGCCGAATTCGGGCTCAAGACCGAACGGGTTGAAGGCCGATCGGGTGTATGGGCGCCGGTTGGCGACACCCATGTGAAGGTGGCGGCGATCGGTATTCGAGTTTCCGAGCACACCACAATGCATGGATTCGCGCTTAACTGTAATAACTCCCTCAAGCCTTACGAAACCATCATTGCGTGCGGAATTGCTGATGCAAAAACCAGCACTCTGACAGAATTACTAGGACGAGAAATCACACCGGCAATGGCCGCTGAAGTGATCCGTCGACACCTCGGAGAAATAGGCAAGGTTCAACTTTGAGCGAACAAACACCGCAGCGCAAACTCTTGCGTATCGAGGCCCGCAACGCTGAAACTCCTATCGAGAAGAAACCCGACTGGATCAAGACTCGAGCCAAAATGGGGCCTGAGTATCAGGCGCTACAGTCTTTGGTTAAGGGTGAAGGTTTACACACGGTTTGCCAAGAAGCTGGCTGTCCGAACATTTTCGAATGTTGGGAAGATCGAGAGGCTACCTTCCTGATCGGCGGTTCTCAGTGCACTCGTCGATGTGACTTCTGCCAGATTGATACCGGTAAGCCCGACGATTTTGATGCCGATGAACCGCGACGTGTTGGTGAGTCGGTTCAAAGAATGAACCTGCGCTATGCCACCGTCACTGGTGTAGCTAGAGACGACCTGGAAGATGAAGGTGCCTGGCTTTACGCCGAAACCATTCGTCAGATACACCAGCAATCGCCAGGAACCGGTGTCGAGATTTTGGTGCCCGACTTCTCTGGAAACCCAAAACTTCTGGGCAAAGTCTTCGAAGCCAAGCCAGAGGTTTTTGCGCACAATCTTGAGACTGTTCCTAGAATCTTCAAGGAAATTCGCCCGGCATTCCGATACGAGCGTTCCCTGGATGTTCTAACCCAAGCCAGAAACGCTGGCATGGTCACCAAGTCGAATTTGATCTTGGGCATGGGTGAAACTCGCGGAGAAATTAGCCAGGCCTTGGTGGATCTCTACGAAGCCGGAACCGACATCATCACCATCACTCAGTACCTTCGCCCGTCGGTTCGCC
Organism: Actinomycetota bacterium; assembly: GCA_041181585.1. Lineage (GTDB taxonomy): Bacteria > Actinomycetota > Actinomycetes > Actinomycetales > Microbacteriaceae > Rhodoluna. The sequence continues at coordinate 22,082 of JBEGPG010000003.1, read as the reverse complement.
ACCACCCCGTTACCCGCTGGGTGAAGCCAGAGGAATTCGTTGAACTAAAGGCAGAAGCCGAAGCCATCGGTTACCTCGGAGTGCTTAGTGGGCCACTTGTTCGTAGTTCATACCGAGCCGGACGCCTGTGGGCAGGGTCCATGGTCAAGAAGGGTCGCGAGATTCCCGAAAACTTGAAACACCTTGCAGAAGAAGCCCTAAAACAAGGCTTTATGCAGGCTGTCGGCGACTAAACTCTAAAACTATGGCTAAGAACACCACTAAAGAACCTGGACAGATTGCTCAGATTATCAGCGTCCTACGTCGCACGATTGAACTGGACCGCAAGAACCTGTGGATCATCCTTGGAAGCGTCGTCGCAGTCTTTGGTGCCGGTACCGCCTTCACCGTATACATGTTCTCAACCGGCCAATGGTTCACCGGTATTTTGCTCATCATTCTTACCCTGATGGCTACCTTCGTGACCTTCAGCTTGGTGCTAACCCGCCGCGCTGAGAAAGCCGCCTACAACTCATGGGAAGGTCAGGCCGGCGCCGTTGGTGCAGTCATCCAGACCGTACTTCGCCGAAGCTGGCGCGGCAGCGAGCAACCTGTTGCAGTTTCCAGGAACTACGACGCGCTCTATCGCATTGTTGGACCAGCTGGAATCGTCTTAGTAGGTGAAGGTCACCAAAGTGCAGCACAGACTTTGGCAGACGCCGAACGCCGCCGCCTCCAGAAGGTTGCGCCAGGTGTTCCAGTGCACACTCTTTTTGTAACTGACTCGGCTCACGCGGTCAAACTCTCTGAACTGCGCAAAGCGATCAAGAAGCTCGGCAAGGCGCTCAAGCGTAACGAAATTCGCGTTGTAGCGGCACGTCTGGCAGCACTTGGCGTGAACCTTCCGATCCCTAAGGGTATCGATCCACGCCGCGCCCGCCCGGTTCGCAAGTAATTCAAAGTTTTACAATGCCGAAACATAAATCGGCAGGTCGCACCTAACACTCTGGGTAAACTTTTGATGTGGCCTAAAGATGTGCCGCATTCCAGCAAACTTTTTGAAGGGATTCCCCTATGTTCAAGTCCGCAGCAGAGGTTGTGAAGTACATCAAGGAGAACGACGTAAAGTTCCTTGACGTTCGATTCACCGACCTACCTGGTGTGCAGCAGCACTTCAACCTTCCAGCCAGCATGATTGACGAAGATTTCTTCGTTGATGGACAGCTTTTCGATGGTTCATCGATTCGCGGTTTTGCTTCGATTCACGAGTCGGACATGCAGCTGATCCCAGACGTAACCACCGCGTACATTGACGCCTTCCGCGTTGAGAAGACCCTGGTTATGCTTTTCGACATCTACAACCCACGTAACGGCGAAATCTACGGTCGCGACCCTCGAAACACCGCAAAGAAAGCAGAAGCCTACCTAGCCTCGACTGGAATCGCCGACACCGCATTCTTCGCTCCAGAAGCTGAATTCTTTATCTTCGACGACGTTCGTTACCACTACAGCCAGAACAGCTCGGGTCACTTCATTGACTCGGACGAGGCTGCATGGAACTCGAACCGTGTTGAGATCGACCCACAGACTGGCCGTGGCAACAACCTTGCCAACAAGACCCCGTTCAAAGGCGGCTACTTCCCTGTTTCGCCAGTTGACAAGCACGTAGACATGCGTGACCAGATCGTTCTAGAGCTTGAAGCCGCAGGCCTAAAGGTAGAGCGCAGCCACCACGAGGTTGGAACCGCTGGTCAGGGTGAAATCAACTACCGCTTCGACACCTTGGTGCACGCAGCAGATGACATCCTAAAGTTCAAGTACATCGTGAAGAACGTTGCCGACTCTTTCGGTAAGGTTGCAACCTTCATGCCGAAGCCACTATTCGGTGACAACGGCTCTGGTATGCACGTCCACCAGTCGCTGTGGAAGGATGGCAAGCCATTGTTCTACGACGAGAACGGCTACGGCGGTCTTTCTGACATCGCTCGCTGGTACATCGGCGGTATCCTCAAGCACGCTCCATCGCTGCTTGCGTTCACCAACCCAACCGTAAACAGCTACCACCGTCTAGTTCCTGGCTACGAAGCTCCAGTAAACCTTGTTTACTCGGCAGGTAACCGTTCGGCTGCAATCCGCATCCCGATGACCGGAACCAACCCTAAGGCAAAGCGCATCGAGTTCCGTGCTCCAGACGCATCGGCTAACCCATACTTCGCATTCGCAGCGATGTTGATGGCCGGTCTTGATGGAATCAAGAACCGCATTGAGCCAATGGCACCGGTTGACAAGGACCTATACGAGTTGCCACCAGAGGAAGCAAAGAACATTCCTCAGGTTCCTGGCGACCTTGAGTCGGTTCTACAGGCTCTAGAGGCTGACCACGACTACCTACTTGAGGGCGACGTGTTCACCAAGGACCTAATCGAGAACTGGATCGACTACAAGCGTGTGAACGAGATCAAGCCTCTGGCTCTGCGTCCACACCCTTACGAGTTCGAGCTTTACTTCGGTTGCTAATCGAGTAAGTTCAAAAGGCCTCAGGAGAAATCCTGGGGCCTTTTACTTATGCGCCGTAGAACAGCCGCTCAAACACCATTCTCGAACGTCTGGTGAACGCCAGGTAGTCTTGCTCGAGCGCACTAGCTGAGCCACGTGGGTATTCAAGAATGCGGGAGATGCCTTCGAGCTGTTTACGGTCGGTAGTAAGCACATCACTTCGACGTGAACCCCAAAGCACCACCGCCGAGCGAATGCGCGATGCCAGGCGCCATGCTTCTGCGAGCACCTGAGCGTCATGCGCCTCGATCAGGCCCTCAGCAACGCAGGCGTTTAAAGCCTCAATTGTTTTGGGGGTTCGAATACTCGGATGGTTTGCACCATTCATAAGTTGGAGCAGCTGAACCAACCACTCAACGTCACTGAGTGAACCTCGCCCTAGTTTTAGGTGACGTTTCGGATCTGCTCCTTGCGGAAGACGCTCGGTTTCCACGCGAGCCTTGATGCGTCGGATTTCGGTGATTGCAGCAGCGGAAACCTCGGTTGGGTAACGGTATTGATCGATCAAGCTAGTGAAAGCAGAAACCAATTCGGGGCTGCCGGCGATGACGCGAGCTCTCAACAGAGCCTGTGCTTCCCAGGTATTAGCCCACTTCTCGTAATAAGCCGCATAAGAGTCAAGTGAACGAGCGATTGGGCCATTCTTGCCTTCTGGGCGCAAATCGATGTCGAACTCGAACTCCAGTACCGGGTCGGCAGCCAATTTTCGAAGTTCGGAAATCTGACGCTCTGCGTTTTTCTGGGCCGTGTCTTCGAATCCTTCAATGGCTCGATATACGAACATCAAGTCGGCATCGGAACCAAAGCCCAGCTCTTGACCTCCGAAACGACCCATGGCCACCATTCCTAAATCAACGGTTTGGTCATCCACCAGATCCCTGAGGGCAAGCAGGTAACTCTCGGTGATATCGCTAAGCCCCTGAGCTATTTCCTCAATGGTGGTCACACCAAGAACGGCACCCATCGCGAGTCGAAGTGTTTCTCGTCTGCGAACACCGCGGACGCTGTTGGCAGCCTTCTCGATTTCATCGTGGCGATCCACAATTGCAGAAAGCTCTACCCGAAGCTCGCCGATGCTAAGCGGCTTCAAATCTTCGGGATCTTCAAACCAAGCGGCAGCTTCTGGGTGTCGCTCAAACAGCCCGATAGCCAACTTGCTCGATGACAGCACTTGGGTCAATCGTTCGGCCGCCCCACTCGAATCACGAAGCATTCGAAGATACCAGTGCGACTCCCCTAGGTCCTCAGATAGCCTTCGGAAGGCCAAGAGTCCCGAATCTGGATCGCTTCCCTGTGAGAACCATTCCAGTAACACCGGCAACAACTGTTTTTGAATCGCCGCACGCCGAGACAGTCCCTGAGTAAGAGCATCTATGTGACCGAGCGCCGACTTCGGGTCGTCAAAACCAATGGCGCGCAAACGATCCAAAATCTGTTCGCTTGAAAGTTGGGCTGCCTCGCCGAGTTTTGCAACGGCACTCAAAAGAGGGCGATAAAAAACCTTTTGATGCAGCGATCTAACTTCAAGTTTGACCTCGTTCCAACGTTGCAGAAGTTGTTCGCTGGTCCATTTTGAGTTCAGTCCGCGGGCAATCGAACGAACCGCAGTCTCGCTTTCAGGCATGAGATGGGTTCGGCGCATCTGAGAGAACTGAATTCGATGCTCAATCGACCGGAGGAATCGGTAATGGCTGTCGAATGTTTGAGCATCGGAACGACTCATGTAGCCTGCCTCAGAGAGCGCGTGTATAGCGCTAAGAGTGTCAGCCACCCGAACCGATTCGTCGGTTCTACCGTGTACCAGTTGGAGCAACTGAACGGTGAATTCAATGTCACGAAGTCCGCCCGGTCCAAGTTTGATTTGGCGATTCACTTCGCTGTCAGGAATGTGCTCCATAACGCGTTCACGCATCTTCTGAGCCGCTTCGACGAAGCCTTCCCGGCCGGTAGCCAACCAAACCATTGGTTTGATCCGATCTAGATACTCCTGCGCTAGACCTTCATCACCAGCGGCAAATCTAGCCTTCAGGAGTGCCTGGAATTCCCAGTTAGACGCCCACTTTTCGTAATAAGCAACATGGGAATCAACAGTGCGAACCAAAGCACCTGATTTACCCTCTGGGCGAAGGTTTGGATCGACCTGCCAAAGCATTGGCTCGCTGGCTGTTGCGTCCATGGCACGCATCATTCGGGTGGCAAGCTTTGTGGCAATCTCAAGAGCTCGTTCGCGTTCGAGACTTGGGCTTCCGGTGTCTGCAACAAAGATTACGTCGACGTCGCTGATGTAGTTGAGCTCACGAGCGCCACACTTACCCATCGCAATGACCGCAATACGGGTGTCGTCGACTTCAGCCTGCGTGTAGGTGCCGTGGTCGGTTGTATTTCTTAGTTCCCACCTAGCAACCTGCAGTCCAGCTTCAATGGCCTCTGTTGCCAGATCGGCCAAATGTCGAGAAATCGCACAGAAATTTTCCATCGGATTTTCTCTAGTGACGTCGAAGGCAATTAAACGCAATAGCTCACGTCGGTAAACGAGCCGAATTGTAATCCACTGCTTATCAGCCGAATCGAAACCTGGTTTGAGTGCGCTTTCAAACTCTTTGCGCAGGTTCTGCATGGTGGGCAATTGTGCCTCTTTAGCATCAAGCACAACAAGTAATTCCGGTCTACGGCGGAGAAGATCCACCATGGCGCTCGAGGCTCCGAGAGTGCGAATTAACCTCGCCGCGGATTCTGCCTTGTTGAGAAGTTTCTTCAGTGTCGATTTATCTAGGTCGGCCAAATCCAGAAGGGCATTGAGAGCTTGGTCCGGGTTGGCGCTCTTGCCGAGTTCAGCCAGCGCCGAACGGCCAGCATCACCTACCTTATGGACGAGTTGATCGAGTTTAGCCATCGTGGACTCAAGGTCGACAAAGCCGTACCTAGCGAGTTCGGAGAGCCCTAGGGTTGACACTTAAAAGGCTTAGAGAGTCTCGAGGTTCTGGGAAAGCTCGAACGGCGTAACCTGCGAACGATACTGGCTCCATTCGCGACGCTTGTTAGCCAAAACATAGCTGAACACCTCTTCACCAAGAGTTTCGGCTGCAAGCTCTGATTCCTCGAGCTTTCGAATAGCGTGATCTAGGCTCTGTGGCAATGGCTGAATTCCCATGGCGCGGCGCTCAGCGTCGGTGAGGTTCCAAACGTTGTCCTCGGTCTCAGCAGGAAGCTCATAGCCCTCTTCGATACCCTTCAATCCAGCCGAGAGGATCAATGCATAGGCGAGGTATGGGTTAGCAGCCGAGTCGATGGCTCGATACTCGATGCGCGAACTGTTGCCCTTCTCAGGCTTGTACAACGGAACACGAAGAAGTGCCGAACGGTTGTTGTGCCCCCAGCAAACGAAAGATGGTGCTTCGCCACCACCCCAAAGGCGCTTGTAGGAGTTCACGTACTGGTTGGTGACCGCAGTGATTTCAGGTGCGTGACGCAGCAGACCAGCCATAAACTGGCGAGCCACCTTCGAGAGGTGGTACTGACCACTTGGGTCGAAGAATGCGTTTGAATCACCTTCGAAGAGCGACATGTGGGTGTGCATTCCAGATCCAGGGTGCTGAGTGAAAGGCTTTGGCATGAAGGTGGCATAGACGCCCTGCTCGATTGCCACTTCCTTAATTACCGTGCGGAACGACATGATGTTGTCGGCCATCGTCAAAGCATCCGCGTAGCGAAGGTCGATTTCGTTTTGACCAGGTCCACCTTCGTGGTGCGAGAACTCCACCGAGATTCCGAGCTGTTCAAGCATTTGCACGGCACGACGACGGAAGTCGTGTGCGGTACCGCCAGGAACGTTGTCGAAATAACCTGCCTTGTCGACCGGTACCGGCTCGCCGTTTGCGTCTAACTGCGAAGACTTGAGTAGGTAAAACTCGATTTCTGGGTGAATGTAGAACGAGAAGCCCAGATCCGAAGCCTTGTTTAGTGCACGGCGAAGCACGTTGCGAGGGTCTGCTGCGGCTGGCTGACCATCCGGGGTTTGAATGTCACAGAACATTCTGGCGGTTGGATCGATCTCCCCGCGCCAAGGAAGAATCTGGAAGGTTGAAGGATCAGGCATTGCCAACATGTCAGCTTCGTAGGTGCGGGCAAGCCCTTCGATGGCACTACCGTCGAAACCAAGCCCTTCACTGAAGGCCCCCTCAACTTCGGCTGGTGCAATGGCAACCGACTTCAGAGTTCCAGCAACGTCGGTGAACCAAAGTCTGACGAATTTGACCGAACGCTCTTCAATTGTGCGAAGAACAAAGTCGCGCTGTTTATCCACTGGAACTTCCTCTCGTATTCCCTGCTACTAGGCTAGTCGTTATGCCGTTTATTCGCCTAGCCATGGCTCAAACTAACCCGATTGTCGGAAGTCTTTCGGGTAACGTTTCCGCAATCTTGGAGCAGGTTGAAACGGCGGCTCGACTGGGCGTGAATTTGGTTCAGTTCGGTGAAATGTCAATCACCGGTTACCCAGTTGAAGACTTAGTCACTCGCCGGAGTTTTGTTATCGAAGCCGAGGCTGCTGTTGGCTCTCTGGCTAAGGAACTTGAAACGCGTGGTCTCGGTGCGATCGCCGTGGTCGTAGGCGCCCCAAGGCTCGCTGAAAAACCCAATGGTTGGGCCATCGCGAGCAACTGCGCTTATGTTCTGCTCGGGGGGAAGATTATTGCTTCATACGACAAGCACCACCTCCCGAACTATTCGGTTTTCGACGAATACCGAAACTTTGTACCAGGCATGTCCCAAGGCAATTTTGAATTTCAGGGAGTAAAGATTTCTCTCGCCATCTGCGAAGACATTTGGCAGGAGGGCGGCCCGGTTGCGAGAATTTCGGACTTCGGCACGGATCTGACTCTCGTACTCAACGGTTCCCCGTTTGAAACCGATAAGGATGATCGACGTCTACAGTTGGTCCGCAAACTTGCTGCCGACCAGTCGACCGCTGTAAGTTACGTGAACTTGGTTGGAGGGCAGGATGACCTGGTCTTCGACGGTGACAGCTTATTTGTGACCGCCGCTGGGCGCCTCGTGGCGCGCGGTAAGCAATTCGAAACCGACTTGGTGGTAATCGATTTCGATGGTGAAGACACCGAGCTTGTTTCCGAGCACGTGCAATCACGTGCCGATGACAATTGGCAAATTTGGAATGCCTTGGTTCTGGGGCTTCGTGACTACGTGCAGAAAAACGGATTCAAATCTGTGGTGCTTGGACTATCCGGAGGAATCGACTCCGCTCTAGTAGCCACCATTGCCAGCGATGCGATTGGTGCAGCCAACGTCTTCGGGATTTCTATGCCTTCGCGCTACTCGTCGGATCACTCAAAGGATGACGCCCAAATTCTGGCTGAAAATCTGGGTTGTCACTATGAGACCGTCGCCATCGAATCGATGGTTTCATCATTCGAATCGTCCATGACCTTATCTGGGTTGGCAAGTGAGAATCTCCAGGCTCGAATGCGCGGAGTGATTCTGATGGCTAAGAGCAACAACGACGGACACCTGACTCTTACCACCGGCAACAAGAGCGAACTGGCGGTTGGATACAGCACGATTTATGGCGACTCGGTTGGAGGTTTCGCTCCAATCAAGGACGTGGAGAAGACCCAGGTTTGGGAACTCGCCAGGTGGCGCAACGCATTTGCCGAGAGCCTGGGCCAAGTCGCACCAATTCCGGTGAACTCAATCCTGAAGCCTCCTTCAGCCGAACTTCGCCCAGGTCAGATTGATCAAGATTCACTTCCTGAATACGACATCCTCGACGCAATTCTCGATGCTTACGTTGAGAAACGACTTGGCCAAAAGGAGATAGTTGCAAAGGGGTTTGATCCCGCTCTGGTCGAGCGAATTATCGGCTTAGTGGATCGAGCCGAATGGAAGCGCCGACAGGGTGCTATCGGTCCAAAGATCACTGGAATGGCCTTTGGCAGAGACCGTAGACTTCCAATCACGAACAAATACAAAGGATAAGTAATGGCAGCAGATCGTCTAATTTCGTCGGGTGGACCTTGGGAAGCCAAGATTGGTTATTCCCGCGCAGTTGTAGCCGGTGAATACGTTCATGTCTCTGGTAGCACAGCTACGGTCAATGGTGAACTTCAGCACAAGGGTGATGCCTACGGCCAGACCCTAGTGGCACTTGAAACCGTGATTGCAGCTGCACTAGCCCAGGTCGGTTACACCTTGGCTGACGTTGTTCGTACCCGCGTTTACTTAGCCAACGCTGAAGACATGGACAAAGTTGGCGAGGCACATGGAAAGATTTTCGGTGAAATTCGCCCAGCAGCAACCATGCTTGCCGGAATTCAGTTCATCAACCCAGAAATGCTGGTTGAAATCGAAGTTGACGCTTGGAAGCGTGGCTAGTGACCGAATTCACCCCTAAAAAGGTTCGCACCTCAACCCTGCTTGAGTTCAAGCAGGCAGGTCGCAAAATCACCTGTATGACCTCATACGATGCACTCACTGCGGGCATATTCGATCGGGCCGGTATGGACGTGATCCTGGTTGGCGACTCGGCCTCTGATAACGTGCTCGGCTACACCTCAACTCTCCCAATCACTTTGGAAGAAATGATTCCATTTGGCCGCGCCGTTGGCAATGCCGCGAATCGCGCCTTGGTGGTTGTGGACATGCCTTTCGGATCTTACGAAACCGGCGTTGCTGATGCCCTGTCAAATGCAATACGGATTATGAAGGCAACCAATGCCTCTGCCGTGAAACTAGAAGGCGCCGAACGATCGGCAGCGCAAATTGCAGCCATCGTTGAGGCTGGAATCCCGGTTATGGGGCACATTGGCTTCACTCCGCAAAGCGTACATGCACTGGGTGGATTCAAAATCCAAGGTAGAGGTTCCGCTGCCGAGCAACTTATCGAAGATGCTTTGGCTGTTGAAGCCGCTGGCGCCTTTGCTGTGGTTCTAGAGCTAGTTCCCGCCGAAATTGCTACCGAGGTTAGTAAGCGACTCAGCATCCCAACTATCGGGATCGGTGCAGGCGCCGGTTGTGACGGACAGATTTTGGTTTGGACCGATTTCGCTGGTTTACACGGCGGAAAGCCTCGCAAGTTTGTGAAGCAGTATGCCCAAATCGGCGATGCACTGGAGAACGCTGCTAGAAACTACATTGCCGATGTCCAAGGCGGCACTTTCCCCGCTCCAGAGCACGAGTTCGAGGGTTAGTCCTCTTCCTCTTCATGCCATTTTTGAGCCCGGTCTCTCAATGTCTGAAGCGCGTTTTTCGCCTCTTCTTCGGTCTGGAACGGGCCGACACGATAAATCGCGGCGCTCTTCTTGCCGTACTCAACCTGTCCGGTTTTTAGATTGAACCAGAACTCTTCTGGCGCACCTCTTGAGTCCAACGACAGATTTGACATTGGTCTCCTAAAATTGAGTCATGCCCAAAAATCAACTCGGTCAACTGGTTCCTGGGCTGGTATCCCCTAGATTACCTGTTCCGAAGAACATAGTTCATCCCGAGTATGTAGGCAAGAGCGCACCCACCCCGTTCACTGGCTCAGATATAAAAGCACCTGAGCAAATCGAGAAGATTCGCGCGGCTGGAAAAATCGCTGCTGCTGCCATTGAAATGCTTAGAGGTGAAATACGCCCTGGTGTGACCACCGATCATCTTGACCGACTCGCCCATGAGTTCATTCTCGATCACGGCGCCTACCCATCAACGCTCGGTTACCGTGGTTACCCCAAATCTCTTTGCAGCTCCATCAACGAGGTAATCTGCCATGGTATTCCCGACGACACGGTTCTCGAAGATGGCGATATCGTGAACATCGATATTACGGCTTACAAGGACGGCTTTCACGGGGACTTAAACCACACAATTGAGGTCGGAACAGTTTCCGACGAAGTACACAACCTAGTGGAGCGAACCCGAGAAGCCCTAAATCGCGGCTTAATGGCAATTGCTCCCGGCCGTCAGGTAAACACCATTGGATTGGCAATTGAAAACTACGCAAAACGTTTCGGTTACGGTGTGGTTAGAGATTTCACGGGCCATGGCGTTGGCGAGGCGTTTCACTCTGGCTTGATTATTCCCCACTACGACAGCGCTCCGAACTACGCCACCGAAATCCAGGTTGGCATGGTGTTCACCGTTGAGCCGATGTTAACTCTAGGAACCCACAAATGGGACATGTGGAACGATGGCTGGACGGTTACTACCAAAGACAAGAGCATTACCGCACAGTTTGAGCACACCATCGCGGTTACCGAAACCGGTTACGACATTCTGACCCTACCTTGATGCGAGAGAATAGAAACAAATGGGCAAGTTAGCAATTGGAATCGACATCGGTGGCACCGGAATTAAGGGCGCTCTGGTCGACGTCAAGAAGGGCGATCTCGCGTCCGAGCGAGTGCGAGTCGAGACTCCGCAGGGAGGACGGCCGAACGACATTGCTCAGGTGGTCCAGAGTCTGATTTCCCAAATCGATCCGGAAGGCAAGGCCGAAGCTGTCGGCATCTGCTTCCCGGCCGTGGTTCAGCACGGAGTGACCAAATCGGCGGCAAACGTCTCTAGCGAATGGATCGGCTTGGATGCCGACGTGCTGTTCACTAGGTTGACAGGACGCGAAGTGCATCTTGTAAACGACGCCGATGCAGCCGGATACGCGGAGATGAAGTTTGGCGTTGGCAAGAAGCAAAAAGGGGTCACACTCATGACTACCCTTGGCACTGGAATTGGAACCGCACTTTTCGTTGACGGTCGACTTGTGCCAAACACCGAACTAGGACATCTTGAAATCGGTGGGGTTGACTACGAGACCAAGGCTTCATTCGCAGCCAAGGAGCGAGACGAGCTCGATTGGAATAGCTGGGCGGAACGCCTGCAGAAGTACTACACGCGTCTAGAGGATCTTTTCAGCCCGGATCTATTTGTGGTTGGCGGCGGCGTCTCGAAGGAACACCAGGACTTCTTACCACTGTTATCTATTCGAACCAGGATTGTTCCTGCTTCACTAAAGAACTCAGCCGGAATCATTGGTGCCGCCGTACTGGCACTCAAGCACAAGAAGTAGTGGATGGGCCGGCCGATACGCCGGGTTTTGTCGTGGACAATCATCTATCTACGACCATCGTTACCGATAGCCTCTAGCGGTCTACCCGAAGACTCGAGCGAGTAGCCCTCAAACGCCTTCTGTCTGACCTTGCTCCAAGTGAGGTTTACCTAGCCGAATCGGTCACCCAATTCGCTGGTGGTCTCTTACACCACCGTTTCACCCTTACCGTTTGCACGGCGGTTTGTTTTCTGTGGCACTATCTTGCGAGTTGCCTCGAGTGGGTGTTACCCACCACTTCACTCTTCGGAGCCCGGACGTTCCTCGTTATTGCTAACGCGATTGTCTAGCCAGCCCATCCAATAACAAGGATACTGGCGAACATCTAGAGATGCGCAGTGAAGTTTGCCGTTACCAGCTCAGCGAAGTCTTCACCCCATTGGCGAATGATGGTTACCGAGCAGGGTGCGACCTGAGGTCGCCAGTAACCAGAAACACCGGCATCGAGAGCAAGGGTCAGGAAACCTCGGATGGGCATGACGTGTGCAACGAGCACGACACACTTGCCCTCGTACTCCTTGAGTAACTTGGCACGGACGTCACGAATGCGCTTATCAAAGACTTCTAGAGACTCGCCGTTTGGAGGTGAAACCTCCCACGAGCCACGCCAACTCTGGAATAGATCCGGCCAATTAGCAGCGACTTCCTCGTTGGTGCAGCCGTCCCAGTCGCCAAAAGAAATTTCGCGTAAGTCTTCTTCGGTGTTTACTGACAGATCGAAAACCTTAGCGATTGCTGCGGCAGTCTCCTTTGTGCGATTCATCGGTGAACTTACGATGGCATCGGGGCGCGGGATGTGAGAGAACGTACCATTCACTCCAAGGTTAGAAAGCAACCTGGAAACGTCATTAGCATCTTCCTGACCGAGAGCGGAGAGGCCCGGGTCCTCCCCTGTGCCGCCTGAAATCTTGTGCGCTTCGGTTAGCGGAGTGCGTCCATGGCGCACCAGAATGAATGTGGTCAAAGCCTTGTCGGCTACGCCTGGCGCCCTAATCGAGGAAGGTTTGCTCGGATTAAATTCGACGGTCTTGCTGGACTGCCTTCCCTCTGAGCCGAGATGAACCACACTGTCGGCAGATTCGTCCATGGCTTTATTGGCAAGTGCATCGGCGCGACTGTTTTGCTCTCGAGGAATCCATTGCCAACTCACACCTTTACCGGCAACTAGAGTCTGAACTTCGATTGCCAACACCTGCATGTCTTGGTGCTTAATCTTCCAATTGCCAGACATCTGTTCGACAACTAACTTGCTATCCATTCGAACCTGAATGCGAGCTTGCGGATCTAGCTTGAACGCCTCGACCAAGCCGGCGATCACCGCCTTGTACTCGGCTACGTTATTGGTTGCCACTCCGCAAAACTTGGCGATCTCCACTAGGACCTCGCCAGTGTTGGCGTCAATGATTACAGCACCGGAACCCGATGGCCCAGGGTTTCCGCGGGAACCACCATCGGCCTCGATGATGAAATTTCTCTGCGTCATCGGATTATCAGTGCATCACAGTTGGGGCAGGTTGGGATGGACTCTATTGGAAGTGAGAGCATGGCATCAAATTCGACCCCGTTGATGGCGAGGCGACATGCCGAACAGTCGCGACCTAGTGTTTGCGCCACAGCCGCACCACGCGAAGCCTTGCGCTCATAAATAGAAGCCAACTCCGAATCTAGGTTTGCAAAGGTACTTGAACGTTTCGCCTGAAGTTCACTCAGGTTTGCAGAAATATTGAGACTTTGAGCATGGTCCTTCTCAAGCGCTGCTTCCAATTCCAAACTGAGTTTGGCTCGCTTGGAAGTCAGTTCGTGCAGTTTGGCCTTGTTGGATTCCAACTCCTCCATAAGTTCCAATTCGGAATCTTCCAGAGTCGACTTTCTCGCCTCTAGGCTGGCGAGTTCGTGTTCGATTGCTTTCAATTCGCGATCATTGTTGACTTGCTGACTTCGTTTTTTGTCGAATGCAATGCGATCTTCAACTAGGTCTAAGTCGGCGTTCAACTTCTTGATTTCAGACTCAATTCGTTCGCAATCCGCATTGAACTGGAGTAACTCTTCAGAACTTTCAAGAAGTGATTTGCGAAGACCTTCAGCGGCAGAGTTGGAGTCAATCTGTTTTAGCTGCAAGTGCAGTTTGGTGATCTCGCCGTCTAGGTGTGAGACCTCCAATAGCAGTTGCTGTTGTTCGTGGCTAGCGCTAAGCATTTTGTTCTTTCTGTTCGGCCCAAGGGTCGGTATTTACTTTCGAGGCGACCAGCTGAACCCCTGGAATTTTGGACATGCGTGTGATTGCACTGCCAACCCAGAGTGATTCCGCTGCGAAATGGGAAACGTCGATAAGCGCTAATGGCCTTCGCCCGACCCGAGGAGTCTGCAGTGCGTCCGAGACGGGGTGATGACGCAAATCGCTGGTCACATAGACATCGGCTTCGCTGCCTATGGCGGACTGGATGAACCCGTCTCCTGCTCCACTGCAGATCGCTACCGTGACAATGGTTTGGTAAGGGTCTCCCGCAAGTGCCACGCCTCGAGCTGTCTTTGGAAGAGCGAACGCAACTCGAGTGGCAAAGTCGGAGAGCGTCTGGGGCTCTAGCAAGTCACCGATCACACCATGCCCAAAACCGTTAGGTGTGGCCACCAGCGGTCGAAGATTCGCAAGTCCAAATGCTCGTGCCATTTCACTCGATGCTCCATCGGTTTGGACATCCGCGTTGGTGTGGGCACTGAAACAGGCAAGATTGGCTCGAACCAATTTGGTGATGAGCGAGCCCTTTAGCGAGTCTTCTTCTAAATAGTTGACGCCTTTCAACAAGACCGGATGGTGAGTCACAATCAACTCGGCTCCGCTATCAATCGCTTCGTCAATAACCTCAGCCGTTAGGTCAACCGCTACAAGTATTTTGTATATGTCTTGGCTGTGCGAACCCGTGACCAAACCGACCCGATCCCAGTCGTCGGCGTGCCCCTTTGGCCAGTACTCCTCAAAACTTGCAAGGATTTGGCTTAGCTTCGGCACTATTCAACCACGACATCGAGTAGGTCGAATTTACGCTCTTCCACGGCTTTGGTTTCACGCTGCTGGCGCAAGATGCTTGGATAGCCGGTAACTAGCGTGAAGACCACTGCAACTCCCATCGCAAGCAAGCCGCTGTAGGCGAGGTTTGAAATCTGGAACCCCGCACCAAGGGTAAGGAACCCAACGAAGCCAAGGCCCTCAATCGGTGCTGAAAGCCCTAGAACACAAGAGGTAATAAGTAGATAGCCAGCCACCGAGACCCAGTTAACCGCACCATAGAATCCATAGGATCTGGTGAGCGAGGCGTCGTGGAATGCCCCTCTGCGCATGACCGTCTCGGTTAGTACAATGCCAATCCAAACGGCAGCCGGAACTAACAGAATTGCAACCGTGGTAAGAGAAAGCGCGAGAGAATCGGCGCTGAAGATTTCTACCAAAATCACAACCAAAACGATCGACAGGGCGCTAACGATTGCACTTCCGTAACCGATGTGGTTGGTTCCCAAAGTCCTAGTAGCCTCGATCAGTTTCGAAATTGCCCAGTAGAGCAAGCCCAAAACGGCAACTAGAGCGACATCAACCAAAATTGTGGCAGAGGTAACACTTCCCGATTTCAGAAGAAAGTCGATGATCTCAGGCACGTCCTGGAATTCGTGCCCATTCAGAAGTGCTGCCTGGTGACCGTAAACCAAGAACGGTAGCAGGAAGCCAAAACCAAGCATTGGCCATCCGAGACGCTTTTTTGAAGCACCCCACGAAGCGATCGACAATGACTCGGCATCGACACCGTAGGTGAGAACCGAAACGCTCAGGGCAAAGATTGACGCTACTGGAAGGAATTTCTCGGCTTCGAAGACACCAGCCAGATTCAGATAGTCAATTGACGGCGTGGTCAGGATTGCAAAAACCAAGAATCCTGCCAGTACGATTGCAGCCAACGACACCTTGACGATTCGAGCGAACTTGCCGCCGAAGATTGCCAACGTTGATGCGACAGTAACCAAGATAAGTGCAAATAAGCCACCAAATGTGAGCCGCGCCGTCTCGGTGAAAGCAATCACCGTGGAATCGAAAGCTGGAAGACCAACAATCGTGTTGTCAAAGTGCTTACCAGCGCCGAATGAGATCACACCGATTGCGGCTAGGCCAGCAAGAAGCAGAAGTAAGCCGGGCAAAATCGCACCGAATACGCCGAAGGCAGAGCGAGATGCGACTGCGAGACCACGATTGGTTCGCCTTGCGGTAATCAAACCGAAAATATTCACTTTGATGCCAACCAGAACACCAACTAGACCAGCGAGGATTGACGTTACGAAATCCAAACCATTAAGCGCTGCAAAGGCTGCGCCCACTGCTGGAACCAAAACGCCCACTGCCAGAATCCAGTTTGCGGCTGACAGCAATCGATAACCGTTGACCACTTCGTGCTCAGGCTCTAGTGATTCCTCAAGAACCTCGGCTGCCTCTTCGGCACTTCCAATCGGTTCCTCCGCCGCCTCGGGAATGACCTCAAGCTCTGGTTGTGGCTCCTCTTCAATCACAACTTCTGGATCAATTACTGGTTCAGGAGTCTGAACAATTTCAAGTTCCGTAAGCGCAGGTTGCCCAGCCTTGGCGCGCTCAAAATTGACCAGAGCCAACTTCGCCCTAGGGTCTGGTGAATTCTCCATTGAGGCAAGCCACTGAGCCGTTGCGCGATTGTCGATGTCACGAAGCCTGGTTTGCTCTTCCAGAAAGTCCATTGCGGCAAGCATGCCCGCTTCGTCTGCGGTAGCCGAACCGAGCTGCGCACTGATCTGCTCATCGGTTAGGGATTGGCGTACCGGGGGCGTAAATTCGCTTGAGTCCATGATAAAAATAATACCCACGCATCCAGATTTACTCTCGATGTGTGGGTACTACCTTTAGTGGGCCCTACCGGGCTCGAACCGATGACATCCACGGTGTAAGCGTGGCGCTCTACCAACTGAGCTAAAGGCCCAAGAGCAAGAATACGCATCCGGTCGCCCCGATGCAAATCGAGCTCACCATTTAGTGGAGAGTTGCTAGTGCCTTCTCGTATTCGCCGAGCGATCTGGCCTGGCCAGGAGCAGTAACAAACTTCGAAACCAGGACGCCGTCCTTGTCTATGACAAATGTTGCGCGGTTAGCGATACCGTTCTCTTCTAGAAATACCCCGTACTGCTTTGCCACACCACCGTGAGGCCAGAAATCGGCAAGAACCGAAAACTTGTAGCCTTCGTGCTCTGCAAACATCTTCTGCACGAACTTGGAATCAACCGAGATCGCTAGTAATTCAACGTCGTTGCGCTCAAATTGCGCAAAGTTGTCGCGAAGTTCACAAAGCTCACCAGTGCAGATACCAGAGAAGCTGAGCGGATAGAAAACCACAACCACATTTTTCTTCCCACGGAAGTCGGAAAGAGTAATAGTTTCCCCAAACTGGTTGATCAGGCTGAAGTCTGGTGCAAGGTCTCCGATGATTGGCGACATGAATCCTCCTAAGGCTCGTTATGAAACTAAAGCACATTGCTAATGCTTTTCATTCCCAGTTTCCAACGTAGACTTAACGAGCCTTTACAAAGGTGACAAAGATGTCCTTTTACAACTCCCCCACGAAAGGGTGTATTCGGTGTCACTGAACAACAACGATGCCTACGCAGTTCACAATCCAGACCAGGATCCAGAGGAAACTCGCGAATGGCTGGAATCTCTCGATGCGGTAGCTCGAGTCCACGGACGTGGGCGTGCGCGCGAAATCATGCTCAACCTGCTTCGCCGCTCTCATGAACTTCAGTTGAACGTACCAATCGTTCCAACTACCGACTACATCAACACGATTGCTCCTGAAAACGAGCCGGAGTTCCCTGGTGATGAGGCCATCGAACGCACTTACCGCGCATGGATGCGCTGGAACGCCGCCATGTTGGTACACCGAGCACAGCGTCCAGGCGTTGGTGTCGGTGGGCATATCTCTACATTTGCCTCAAGCGCCTCTCTCTACGAAGTCGGTTTCAACCACTTCTTCAAGGGGCAGGACCACCCGTCGGGTGGAGACCAGATCTTTATTCAGGGTCACGCCTCCCCTGGCCCATACGCTCGCGCCTTCCTCGAGGGACGTTTGAGTGCCGAGCAGTTGGACGGATTCCGCCAGGAGAAGTCGCACGCAGGTGGCGGCCTATCGAGCTACCCTCACCCACGTCTGATGCCAGATTTCTGGCAGTTCCCAACCGTTTCGATGGGTCTTGGCCCAATCAATGCCATCTATCAGGCGCAGTTCAACCGCTACCTAGCGGGTCGCGGTTTCAAGGACACTTCGGAGCAGCACGTCTGGGCATTCTTAGGCGACGGAGAACTCGACGAGGTTGAGAGCCGTGGTGCACTGCAGCTAGCCGCAAACGATGGATTAGACAACCTGACCTTCGTTGTGAACTGCAACCTTCAGCGCCTAGACGGTCCAGTACGTGGAAACGGCAAGATCATTCAGGAACTTGAGAGCTTCTTCCGCGGTGCCGGTTGGAACGTTATCAAGGTAGTTTGGGGCCGCGAATGGGATGGTCTACTAGCCAACGACACCGAGGGCGCCCTGGTCGACCTAATGAACAAGACCCCGGACGGCGACTACCAGACCTTCAAGACCGAAAACGGTGCATTCGTTCGTGACAATTTCTTTGCTCGCGACCCTCGCACCTTGAAGCTAGTCGAGAACATGACCGATGACCAGATTTGGGGCCTCAAGCGCGGTGGCCACGACTACCGCAAGGTTTACGCCGCCTACAAGGCCGCGGTCGAGCACAAGGGGCAGCCAACCGTAATCCTGGCGAAGACCATCAAGGGTCACACCCTTGGAAAGTCCTTCGAAGGCCGTAACGCTACCCACCAGATGAAAAAGTTGACTCTGGAGAACCTTAAGGGCTTCCGTGACGAGTTGAAGATTCCGATTTCGGATGCACAGCTTGAGGAAAACCCTTACCAGCCTCCTTACTTCCACCCTGGACAGGACGCACCTGAGATCCAGTACCTTCACGAGCGTCGTCGTGCGCTCGGTGGCTACCTACCAGAGCGCCGCAGCCGTTATGTGGACTTCAAGCTTCCTGAAGAGAAGACCTACGACATCACCAAGAGCGGTTCGGGCAACCAGCAGGTAGCCACCACTATGGCGTTCGTGCGTTTGCTCAAAGACTTGCTTCGTGCACCAGAATTTGGTGACCGCATCGCGATGATCATTCCTGACGAGGCTCGTACCTTCGGTATGGACTCGTTCTTCCCTACCGCCAAGATCTACAACCCACAGGGTCAGCATTACATTTCGGTAGACCGCGACCTGCTTCTTGCTTATAAAGAGTCTCCAGCGGGTCAGATCATCCACACCGGTATCAACGAAGCCGGTTCGATGGCGTCGTTTGCTGCAGCAGCAACCTCGTATGCAACGCACGGACAGGCAATCATTCCGTTCTACGTGTTCTATTCGATGTTCGGATTCCAGCGCACCGCCGACTCGGTTTGGGCCGCCGCTGACCAGTTGAGCCGTGGATTCCTAATTGGAGCCACCGCGGGTCGCACCACCTTGACCGGTGAAGGCCTACAGCACGCAGACGGTCACTCGCCGATTATCGCCGCAACCAACGATGCCGTGATCAGCTATGACCCTGCGTTCGCATACGAAATCGGACACATCGTTCGCTCGGGTATCGAGCGCATGTACGGTGGCACACACGTTGACCCGAACGTGATCTACTACCTAACCGTTTACAACGAGCCAATGTCGCAGCCGGCACAGCCGGAAGACGTAGACGTCGACGGAATCGTTCGCGGTATCCACAAGATCTACAACAACCCAGCCGAGGGCCGCAAGGCTCAGATTTTGGCATCGGGAGTTGCGGTTCCTTGGGCTCAGGAAGCCGCCAAGTTACTGCAGGAAGACTGGGGAGTTTCGGCTGACATTTGGTCGGTAACCTCGTGGACCGAACTTCGTCGCGATGGACTACGTCGCAACGAGGAGCAGTTCCTAAACCCAGGGCAACAAGTCGCACCTGCGTATGTAACGTCGAAGCTTTCTGGTCACCACGGTCCATTCCTCGCTGTAAGCGACTACATGCACCAGGTTCCAGACCAGATTCGCGAATGGGTACCAGGCGACTACGCAACGCTTGGCGCCGAAGGCTTTGGTTTCTCAGACACCCGCGCTGCGGCTAGACGACACTTCAAAATCGACGGCCCTTCAATCGTGGTTCGTGTTCTTGAACAGTTGGTTGCTCGCGGTGAAATTGATCCATCGATTCCTGCCGCGGCTATCGAACGCTATCGCCTCCACGACGTGACCGCTGGTAACAGCGGAAACGCCGGCGGGGACGCCTAAGGAGTCGAATGTTAGTAATCGTTTGTCCGGGACAGGGCTCGCAAACCCCTGGCTTCCTAACGCCGTGGATGGAACTTCCAGCCTTCAAGGAAACCATCGAGTTGGCTCAAAGCGCCTCGGGAATCGATCTAACAACCTACGGCACAATTAGCGATGCCGACACCATTCGCGACACCTCGGTAGCCCAACCGCTGATCGTATCGGCTTCCCTAGCGTCCTTCGCGGCCTTGAAGGCTGCAGGGCTTGGCTCGGTTGCTGGTGTTGCTGGGCACTCGGTTGGTGAAGTAGCCGCCGCATCGATCGCTGGCATCTTCGATGTACCAACGGCCATGGAGTTTGTGGCTAAGCGTGGCAACGAGATGGCTAAGGCAGCGGCGCTGGAGTCGTCGTCGATGGCTGCCGTCCTAGGTGGAGAACGCGACGAGGTTGCCACTTACCTGATCGAACGCGGACTTGCCCCGGCAAACTACAACGGCGGCGGTCAAATTGTGGCTGCTGGTTCTCAAGAGGGCATCACGGCTTTGGCTGCTGAACCAATGGCAGGAACTCGCGTAATCCCGATTCAGGTTGCTGGTGCATTCCACACCAAGTACATGGAGCCGGCAGTTGCCGAACTCGATTCTTATTCGAAGGGTTTGAGCACTGCGGATGCGAACACCACACTTTGGACAAACAAAGATGGTTCCGTAGTCTCTTCCGGCGCGAAATACCTTGAACTCTTGGTGAGCCAGGTTTCGAACCCGGTTCGCTGGGACCTCTGCATGGAAGCCATGGTTTCCGTCGGCGTCACCGCCCTGATCGAGCTCTCCCCTGCTGGAACCCTCGCTGGCCTTGCCAAGCGCGGAATGCCAGGAGTAGAGACCCTTGCACTAAAAACCCCTGATCAAATCGATGCCGCTCTAGAGCTGGCAAAAAACCACGGATAGGACCTGAGAGCATGACCGTGCAACTGAATCAGTACGAAGCAGTCAAATACTCAAGAATCTATTCGCTCGGTGCGGCTCGAGGTGACCTAGTGGTTACCAACGACGATGTCGCCGGCCCAATCGATTCGAGCGATGAGTGGATTCGCCAGCGCACCGGAATTATCACCCGACGCCGCGCTAGCAAGAGCCGTAGCCTCATGGATATGGCGGTCGAGGCTTCGAACGAGGCTATTCAAGGCGCTGGAATCGATCCGAGTGAAATCGGCGCGGTCATCTTCAGCACCATCACTCACCCGTATCAGACTCCATCGGCGGCAACTCTGCTCGCCGACAAGGTAGGCGCTAACCCTGCCCCTGCATACGACGTTTCGGCCGCTTGTGCTGGTTACTGCTATGGCATTGCTCAGGCTGATGCCCTGGTTCGCTCGGGAATGGCAAAGTACGTTCTCGTTGTCGGTGGCGAGAAGCTCAGTGACTTTATCGACCCAACCGATCGCTCGATTTCGTTCCTGCTCGGCGACGGTGCTGGTGCAGCCATCGTAGGTCCTTCTGACTTCCCAGGAATTTCCCCCAGCGTGTGGGGTTCGGATGGTTCGAAGTGGGAAGCGGTTTCAATGACCTCGTCGCTACTGGACTTCCGCGATGGCGCCGCGTCATGGCCAACTCTCCACCAGGAGGGCCAGACCGTATTCCGCTGGGCCGTTTGGGAGATGGCGAAGGTTGCGAAGCAGGCGCTTGAAGTCGCAGGTGTAAAGCCTGAAGAGCTAAGCGCTTTGGTAACCCACCAGGCCAACATTCGCATCATCGACGAACTCGTGAAGCAGCTTGCTCTTCCTGAGAACGTCGTCGTGGCTCGAGACATCGTGAACACTGGAAACACTTCGGCAGCTTCGATCCCTCTGGCAATGCACGAACTGCTGAAGTCCGGAGCTGTAAAATCGGGCGGATTGGCACTAGAGATTGGCTTTGGTGCCGGTCTTGCCTTCGGCGCTCAAGTAGTGGTCTTGCCCTAAACTTAAACACGGTAAATAACCAATAAGGAGAAATCATGGCACTGTCAAAAGATGAAGTACTAGCTGGCCTAGCAGAGCTCGTTGTAGACGAGACCGGTATCGCTGCTGAGAAGGTACAGCTCGACAAGAGCTTCAGCGAGGACCT
>JBEGPG010000002.1:0-9913 GCA_041181585.1 Actinomycetota bacterium | reverse complement strand
GCGCTCTTCGATGCCACATAAGAACTCATTCCTGGGAAAGCACGGGAAGCAACCACCCCGGTGATCACAGTCACTGAGCCTCCGGTTAATTTCGGAGTCAGTGCCGTTATCAGCTGGCGAGGCCCTTCGAAGTTAACAGCCATCAATCGCTCATGATCTTCCACAGACGTGCTCACGGCGTCAGCGAATCCAACCAAACCGGAAGCAATCACCAATCCATCTATCGAATCGGCTCGAGCTGCCAACGCTGCGACCTGAATTGGATCCGAGATGTCGAAAAGTAGTTGGTGGTATCGGCCGGCTACCGGCTTGTGAGTCGTTCCGGTCACAACTGCCCCACGCAACTCAAGCTCTGCTGCAATAAGGCCGCCGAGAACGCCGCTAGCTCCTACGACCAGAAATCTCTTGCCCGCTAGCTCCAAAGCAGCGCCACTGCCAATACAACAAAGATGACCACAAAAATAGCCGGAGTCACAAACTTAACCACCTGCAGTAGCTGAATTCGAGAACCCAGATTCAACACCTTGCCAGCGGCAATAGCATCGGCAGCCGAGCTGAATTGGGCTATTGCTCCAAGAATCCCCGAAGCCAACAAAACCAATAGCGCAGCTAAACGAACCAAGTAGTCGGCTTTAGCCAAACCGAATTGCAGCAACCCAACTGTCGTTATCAATAGGAAGGTCGGCGCCACCTGAGAATAGACGATTCGCTTCCATGCGTCTTTCCAACTTGCGAGTGCTTGATCCTGACTCATCATTACTTCTCTCCTTCTATTGCGACCATGACTTCATTTCGTCGAAGCATGCCTGGTGTGATTGGTGGGTTATAAACTGCGCTGATGACCGGCCCCTTGGTTTGTAACTTGTTTTCAGAAACCAACCTCAGCAACTTAGCTGACTGAGCTTCTTGCTTGGACTGCCCCCAACTGCCTCTGTAGACAATTGCGGCATAGAGTCCTCCAGTAACTTCACGAATCGAAATGCTTGAATCACTCGGCTCGGGAATTCCTGACTTCCTTACGTCCTCCGGAATCACAAAAGAAATCTTCCATCCACCCTGGTGTGGCTCTTGCCGAACCGGCTTGGTCATCTGGATTGGTTGAGTCTTGCTGTTTCGACCCTGGATGTAGTTGAACAAGCGCGAGAATGCGTAACTGCTAGCCGAATTGAGGTTGCCCACCGAAGGCAGCGAACACTCGGCAATCCAGAAAGTTACGTAATCTCTCACTTCGAGTTCGCCGTACCTGCGAACAAGTTCATACTTCGGTTGCTCTAAAGCCATTACCTGCGCCTACGACCCCTGAGAGCGCCAACCACAAATGTGATCACTGCAAAAGATGTGAAACCAACAAAACCCCAGACATGCTGATTCGCTGCAGCCTCACAACTTCCATAAGCCTCAGCACCCTGAACCACACAAACGCCAGGATCCACATAGCCGATAATCGACGCCAACCCCATGGCCAACGAAATCGTTGCAACCATAGCCAAACTGTTGTTCTTCATAGATGCCTCCAGATTTGAAAACCGAAACAAGTGCCAATTCATTCCAACGGGTAGTCTGAAAAATGTGATCGACTTCAACAATCCAGAGTTCATGGAGAACCCCTATCCGGCCTTAGCTCAGGTTCGTAAAGTTGGTAAGCCAGTGCTTCACGAGGCAACTGGGCTTTACCTGGCCGCTACGTTTCAGGATGCCAATGCTGTGCTCAGAAATCGATCACTTGGTCGAATCTTCAAGCCACGACAGCCTGAAGAAGACTGGGATACCTTTAACTGGCTTCACAGTGACAGCCTGTTGGATAGTGAACCACCTAAGCACACTCGGCTTAGATCGTTACTGGTGAAGGCGTTCAATAAGAACAAGATTGAGAGCCTTCGGCCCGATGTTGAGCGGTTGACCGCTGGCCTTTTGAAGAATATCGAGGTGAAGCTGGAGGCTACTGGCCGGTTCGATGTTATTGCCGACTTCGCCGAACCGTTGCCGGTTAAGGTGATTGCCGCGCTTCTCGGTTTCCCGGATGAAGATGAGCACCTTTTGCGTCCTTGGTCGCAGGCCATCGTGAAGATGTATGAAGTAAATCCGAGCGAGCAGGTGCAGAAGGATGCCCAGAAGGCGAGCCATGAGTTCGCGGAATATGTCCGCGGGCTGATGGAGGAGCGCAAGCGTAATCCTGGAACCGACCTCATTAGCGACCTTGCAGCAGTGGAAGAGGATGGCCAGAAGCTCAACGCTCAGGAACTCATTGCAACCTGTGTTCTGCTTTTGAATGCTGGTCACGAGGCGAGCGTGAATGGGTTCGGTAACGGGTTTGTGGCTTTGATACAGCGACCTGATCAGTGGTCATTGCTACGGGATAACCCGCATGGATTGGCTGCCACCGCCGTGGACGAATTCATCCGATTTGATGCTCCTCTGCACTTATTCGAGCGAACCGCAACCGAAGACGTTGAGGTTGGTGGCGTAACGATTCCTGAGGGTCAAAAGGTTGCTGCTTTGCTCGGTTCGGCAAACCGTGACGAGTCGGTGTTTGAGAAGCCAACCGAGATGGACATTACCCGAGACCCGAACCCACAGATTGGATTCGGCGCCGGAATTCACTTCTGTATTGGTGCGCCCCTGGCTCGCATGGAGATGACGACTTCGCTGCCGGCACTAGTTGCCAAGTATCCAAACTTGAAGTTGGCGAGCGAACCAATTCGGCGCCCTGGGTTTGTGCTTCGCGGCTACGAGAGCATCAACGTAACCATCTAAACTTCCAATCATGGTGACACTTCGCGCGATGTCTAAGCCGAGACATGATCGGTGGGCTGCTGCAATCTGGCCTGTCTATTACGAAGAGCTTATTCAGGCAGGTTTCTCCGAGGAAGTTGCCAAGCGTGATGCGTCTCCGAACCCAGAAAATTCGATTGAGTATGGCAAGGTAAGCCCAGGCAACCACATTCTAGAAGTAGTTCTAGAAGGTAAAGACATCGGTAACGTTTGGTTGGTTGATCAAGGTGTTGAATGGTGGATTTACGACATTGAAATCGATGAAGCTCACCGTGGCAAAGGGCTAGGACGCCTAGCGATGCGAGCCATTGAGAGTTACGTAAAGGAACACGGCGGAACCACAGTGTGGTTGTCGGTGTTCGGATTCAATCAGACTGCTCAGACGCTATACCTATCCGAAGGATTTGAAAGCGCTCGACTTCAGATGAAGAAGAGGCTCTAGAAAATGAACGAGTTCATTGGGGTGAGTGAACTTAAGGCTCAACAGGCGCATCAAGTTCAAAGGTTCCGTGCTTGGGCTGAAGCTTCAGACTGGAATAGTTTTCACATCAACCACTATGACTGGTGGACTTTTCCAATTACTGCCCCAAGCTCGTTCGGTTACAAGTATTCAGTGACTCCGGAGGCGATATCTGAACTCAAAGAGGATTCGAAGTTCTTGGAAAGTCTCGATGAAGCGGCGGCGTTGCTTTTGCTTTCCTGGGGTTGGAGTGTGGAGGCTAATGCCGAAGTGCCGAAGCCTGATCCCAACCAAGAATGGGCCAACTGGCCAATTCGACTTTCAAAGTGCTACCGGTCTTTGATTCTTTTCGAAAGAACGCAAGTTGCGACAAGTGCGGAGCGTTTTGCGAAGTTACTACATTCCCGAGGAGTATCTTTCGAATACAACGGTCGAGACCTTTCAACGATTGGAGGGAAGAATGAGCGCATATTGTCCAGAGTGTCACTGGGTTGGTGACGAGGAGGATTACCCTCCTTGCCCAAGTTGCGGCGACTAGTTGTAGAAAAATCCCCTCGGCATGTACCGGGGGATTTTTATCTGTGCGCTTGGAGGGACTCGAACCCCCAACCTTCTGATCCGTAGTCAGATGCTCTATCCGTTGAGCTACAAACGCTGGGTGCCATGGGCAACTTGACTATTCTAGCCCATTGCTCAGTTGAGCGCTAGTGGTGCAATTTTAGCCAAAAAGAAACCCGCGAACTCTCTTGCTCGCGGGTTTCTTTTGTATTTACTACTAGTTCAACTTTCCCATTCGAACAGTCATCTTGCGGTTCTGAGCCTTGATGACGGCACCGGCAGGGGTCTTAGCCTTCATGGTGGTTGAGTAGTAGCGGTTGACCTTTAGGGTCTGAACCACAGTAACCACACCGGTTTTCATTGCCTTGATTACGGTTGGGGAAAGTTTGCAAACTGTTCCAGAAGTGTAAATCTTCTTGGTGGTGAATGCAGTCTTTACCTTCTTCTTACTACCGAAGGTCTTGATGTTGCAGGTAACCGACTTTGTTTTGGTTCCCGATATGTAGCTGAACTTGATCTTTCCAGATGCTTGGATCAGGTAGATCGATTTTGTCTTGGCCTTTACATTTCCCTTGGCATCGATGATGAATCCAGATCCGTCTGGGAAGTTGATTGAACCAACTGATCCGCTGAAGTCCAAGGTCTCATCAAGATTCCCAAGAGTGACATCGTCGGTGTCTACCGAGGTGTTTGGGCCAGGAACTGCAGGTTGCACGGTTCCGCTGAGTGCGGTGGCTGGAGCCTCAGTTACCGAAACACCTAGTCTTTCTACCGCAATAGGAATTAGGTGACCCAGGTAGGCTGGCTCACTACCCCACGGACCCTGGCGAGACTGCTCAGGATACGAGAAGTAGGTACCACGCTCAGATGAGATTGCATCACAAAGTGCTGACGAGTTGTTTGAGTACACCAGCCCTGCGTCACGGAAAGTTGACGAGCCGTCGCCCAAGTACTTTGCAACTCCGTCACCGTTAGTAAGCAGCAGTTCGCCACCGATAATGGCCATGCAATCTGGGGCAAAGTTGTTTGGTAGCGAAACAACAGATCCGGTTGTCGCGGATCCCGAACGCTTCAAGAACCAACGGCTGTTGCTGTTGTTGTCATCGTAGGCGTTCATGTAGAAGGTGTCGCCAATAATTCTCATGTCGGTGACAATATCTAGCGTCTGAGGGTCGGTGTAAACATCGAAGACCTCAACAGCTGGGTTGCTGTTTGCTGAGTCAACTGAGTAGACCTTCGAGCCGTCGGTAGCGCTTGCTGGAACGTAGGTGAAGTACAACTTCGTGCCAGAAACGGTTAGATTGCGAACTCGAGATTTCCAACCGGAGTCGGTATTGGTCAGGTAGCTAACTGGTGCTGTGTTTGGGTTAGCCATGTCGATGCTAAATAGGTTCTTGTCTCCATTAGGGGTTTCACCAGAAATGTAGAGTTTCGAACCAATCTGCTTTACCTGGTCAATCGAACCTTCGGAAATAGGCGAACCGTTGGCACCGGTTAGTCGCGTTTCAACGCCAGCCGAATTGACTACGTAAATATCTGAGTTGTCATCATTCTTGTAGAAGTAGCTACCCTGGTACACAAAGCCTTGGTAGGTGCCGTAAGACATTGAGCCAATCTTGGTAACAGCGTGGTTGGCATCCATCTTGAATACCGCGTTGCCACCACTAGATCGGTCATAACCCTTGAAGTAGGTGTTGGTTCCATCGTTTACGATTCCGCAAATATCGGTCACGTTTGGCACTTCAATAACCTTGTACTTTAGGTAAATTCCGTCCTGCTTGAATTCGGTAATCACTCCCTTTTCACCGAACAGGCCAGTTACTCTCGCGGCCACAAAGTCCGTGTTTCCGCCGGCACTTGAACAGTTCATGTAAGGAGCCGAGCCATCAGAGACATTGTTTATGTCGCCAAGAGCCGTGGCCGTTCCGTTTAGGTTTACGTAGTAAGGCTCATAGCCCAATGCGGCGTCTAGGTAGAGATTAAGAATCACACCATTTCCAGCAGCTGTCATTGAGGTGTTTCGACCCCAACCAGTGGTTGTAGGGTACTCAGGAAGCCAGCCACCATTTAATCCAACGATTGGTGCAATGGTGCCAATCTTGGTCATTCCATTGGTGCCGTCCCACTGGTATAGGTATTCACTGTTGTTGTCGGTGTTGCTTGGCTTAGCCATGAGCACCAACTTATTGTTGGTCTCTACTACCGATTCAACGTGCACGTTGACAGCTCCAGGAGCAAGCGTTGAAATGATGTCGGTAATTTCACCAGTCGAAGCACTAACCTCGTTGAAAACTGGGTAATTGTAGAAGAACAGGCGCTCGCCTAGGTTCACAAAATAACCCGAGTAACCAGTGCTGAAGCTGCCAAAACGGTGAATGACGCCATCGGCAGTTAGGTAGTAGTAACGGAATCCGCTCGCACGCTTTCCAAAAATCAAAACGTCTTGGTTGTTGTAGCGGTATTTACCCATCAACGAAGATCCCAAGAATGGTGATCCCGAGTCATTAATGGTGGACCAGGTGTCAGTTGCAGGATCGTACTGCTTTAGCTCGGAGTCCGAAGTGTTCCAGTTGCTGTTGGCGGTGGATAGATAAATCTTTCCGTCAAAGACCTGGAGAGCGTCCTGGGTGTAGCCATAACCCTGGTTGGATTCGGTAAATGGCATTCCTGGCAGGAAGTTGATGTCGGTAACCATCGAAATGGTTGAAGAGCTTCCATCCAGTTTCCAGAACTTCAAATCTTCAGGGGTCGATGATTCGGCTGCAATGAAGTACATGTTTCCACCGAGAGTTACCGGGTTGTAAATGCGGTCGCCCGGAACTACAAAACTTGCTGCACTTGGAGTCTCAACCTCAAAGTGTCCGCTGCCGGTGGTGTTCTTACCGTAGAGCGTATAAGTGCTCCAGTTGTTGGTTGGGCTGTCCCAGTAGTAGATGGCGTTTGCGAAGCCGAATAACTTCCTTGGATCGCCCATCTTTGGTGAAGTTGATCGAGAGTCGAAATACGTATAGCCAGAAGGACTAGTTGCGCTGGTGGAGTAAATAGCGCGGCCGTGATCCAAAGAATTCGCTACGAAATAAACCTTGCCGTCGTATGTAAGGAACTCTTTTGCATCACCAGGTGCGCTGGCCGAGTTGATGTTTAGAGGGTATGCGCCTACGTTATCGGTAGCCGATGCTGGTCCTTCAAGAGCAACCAATGCTCCAAGAGAAAGGGCGATCGTGGCAACTGCTGATACGAGTTTTTTCAATTTGTGAACCTAACTTGTCTAGACCTTTATTCTAGAGAATATGGGGTAATCTGCCTATTTTTATTCGCGCACCCGAATAAATCCAACGCGGTTAGATTTGTAGTAGTTTTTGAAGCTCGGTAGCGTTTTCAACCAAATAATCCGCCTGATTCCACTCGTCTTCGTTGCCGAAACCCCATTTGACCAGGCAGACCTTTATGCCATGTTCGCGGGCGCCTTCAACGTCGTGGATTCGGTCGCCGATGAGGATTAGGTTGTCGAGATTGGCGTTGATCTTTTTGAGTTCTTCAAGTGCGTAGGTGATTACCTTGCCCTTGGTGTTGCGCTTTTCGTCGTTTGATGCGGTTCCGCGAACGTCGAAGTATTTCAAGAAGTCGAAGTGTTCGCCGACCAACCTGGTTCCGACCTCTGCTTTCGAGGTGGCAAGGGAATTGATGATTCCGGCTTGCTGAGATTTGTTAAGGGTCTCGAGCACGCCGTCGTAGACGTGAGCGTTCAATGCTCCGCCGTGATTTAGATAGAAGTCTCGATAGGTTCTAAGGCACTCCTGAACCAGGTCGTCGTTGAAGCCAAGGTCCTTGAAGGTGACGGTGAGCGGAGGCCCCATGAACGGAAGCATCTGCTCGTCGGTGAGGACCGGCAGCCCTAGAGCTTCGAAAGTTTTGCGGAAGGAGTCGAAGACGCCTGGCGAAGAATTGACGATCGTGCCGTCGAGGTCCCAGAGCACGGTTGGGTACTTTGTCATTTGTTGCGATGCCTCGACTCGATGGCCTGACCCCAATATGTGGCGCCGATGATTAGCAGTGCGCCGATGGCACCGGCTGGACCCATGATTTCACCGCCGATGATGGTGGCGAGGATTGTTGACCAGACCGGTTCGGTGCCGAGCAACAGGCTTGCTCTTGAGGCACTAGTGTGCTTGACCGCCCAGTTCATTCCAATGAATGCGAACGATGTGCAAAGTAGGGAAAGAAAGAGCATTGTTGCCCACTCGTTGGGGCCATAGGTTTTTGCGGTTTCGAGAGCGGTTATCGGGTTTAGAACCAGCATCACCACTCCCGAGGTACTGACCATAATTGTGGTGAGATTCACCGGAGATACATTTTTACCCTGTGTTTGGTGGCCCAAGATCACAAAGTGGAAAGTTCGAATCACCATGGCGATAAACATTAGAAGGTCGCCGAGATTTGGTTCAACAAAGCCGTTGCCAGTTACTAAGAAAACGAGGCCGATAAGAGCAATTAGGGTAGCCAGGAAGAATGATTTGGGCAGCCAGTTCCTTCGCCAAATGCTCTCCAGAATCGGAACCGTAATAATCGAAACTCCGATGATTAGCCCGCCATTGGTCGCCGATGTGAAGTGAACGCTTTGTGCCTCTAAGTTCAAAACGAAAGTTTGACTAAGACCGAAGAGTATGCCCAATAGCCATTCGCGTTTGTTGAACTTGTCTTTTTGGAAGACCAGAGCGAAGAGCCACAGTGCACTTGCTGCAATGGCGAATCGAATCGCGAGCATGCCGCCAATGGTCCCGTGGTTTCCTAGATCTTTGGTGACCAGATATGTTGCACCCCAGAATGCCGCAACGACGATTAAAACGAAATCGCCCGCACTGATTCGTGCAGGCGAGTTCTTAGACATGAGTCTGAGTTTACTTTGACTCGCTTCTGCGGCGAGCGCCTAGTACAGCCATTCCGATCCATAGGGCAGCCAGGGCCATTGAACCGAGTGCCATGATTTCGGCGTCGTTGGTTCCGGTTCCGGCAAGCGATCCGTTGTCATCGGTGTTGCTGTTGTCGGAAGAGAATTCCTCAGCCTGGTCTCCGGTCACGCTACCGGCAGGAGCGCCGATAATTTGAGCTCCACCGGAAACTGTGGTCTTGAAGTTGTCGAAGTAGTTCACTCGGTAACCCGAGAAGTTGATGTAGCTATAGAGGCGGGTTGAGTTCAGGATGGTCGAGTTTTCCTGATTAACCATCTCGTAAACCGCATCGGCGCCGCCAGGACGAATCAAGGTGCCGTCAGCATTCGCCGACCATACCTCAACACGGGTGGTGAATTCGGTTTCCGACGTTCTGGTAATTGTGTAGATGATGTTGTACCAGTCGTCTGGGGAACCGCTGTTTAGAAGATCGAAGTCGTTGTAGGCAGTGATCTGATTGATGTCGCCACCACCGGACTGCCAAGAACCGTTAATGTCGTTGCTGCCATTGTGGAACACAAAGCCACCACCGTGAACCGAGATACCGAGGGCATCCACTGGGCGGAATGGGCCAATCGAGTCGGTGTCATTGCCAGCCGATGGAGTTGTGGCGGTGAATCCAAAGCCTGAATAGCCGCTGTTACCAACACTCTGCATCATCGCCGAGAACGAATAGCTGCTTCCAACCGGACCGATTGTGTAAGAAGCCTTTGGCTGGAACACTGCACCTGCGCTGTCGTTATTGGTGGTGATTGCACCAGAGTCACCGATACCGCCACTGGCAGACTGGTTCACGGTTCCATAACTTACGTAGCTTGTGAAGTCTTTGTTTAGTTGACCCGCGGTGTCGAAGTTGAAGTTCAGCGCCGAGCTACCGGAAGCCGATGCCATGGCGGCCGGAGTTAGCGTGGCGACTACGGCCAGGCTTACGGCTGATGCAAATCGCACCGACTTCAGGTTGAGGAACTTAGACATAACCCAAGTCTAGATAACTTTGCAGTGTAAAAAATACCCCAAAACGAACAAAACCCCCGATTTCTCGGGGGCTTTGTCTTTGGAGCGGAGACGAGAGGATTTGAACCTCCGAACCCCTTTCAGGGTTACCTCATTAGCAGTGAGGCGCACTCGACCGGGCTATGCGACGTCTCCAAGTACTCGAGTAAGTTTAGTCGAT
>JBEGPG010000001.1:0-4418 GCA_041181585.1 Actinomycetota bacterium | reverse complement strand
TCCTAGGCTCCGGCGGTCTCATCCCGCTCTCGGCGAGCAACGAGTTCTTCAAGCTTGGTTCCGAACTCGGCGTAGTGATTCTGCTACTAAGCATCGGCCTCGAGTATTCGCCCAAAGAACTAGTAAGAAGTATCGGCAAGAGCAAGTCGATTGCCCTCATCGACGCAGCCTTGAATGCAATTCCAGGATTCATCGCTGGCTACCTGCTGACCCAAAACATCACCGCGGCACTGATCATTGCCGGTGTTACGTGGGTCTCTTCGAGTGGCGTAATTGTGAAAGTGCTTCGCGATCTCGGGCGAATGACCAACCGCGAAACTCCAACCATCATCACTGTGCTGGTGCTAGAAGACTTCGCCATGGCTTTCTATCTGCCGGTTCTAAGCGCAATCGCAGTTGGCGCAACCCTCCTCAACGGTTCAATCACAGTGGCCATTGCCATCGCCATCGTTGCCACGATCCTCACCGCCAGTTACTTCTGGGGTAAATACATCTCCAAGGTCTTCGACGCCGAAAACATCGAATCCGTAATCGTTGGCGTTGCCGGTCTCGCCATTCTGGTTGCGGGTCTACTCACCGACGTGCAAGTCTCATCAGCCGTTGGTGCCTTCCTAGTTGGTATCGCGTTAGCAGGAAAGGTTGCCGCCAAGGCAGCCGAACACCTTCACCCACTTCGAGACTTCTTCGGAGCCATCTTCTTCGTCTACTTCGGCATCCAAACCAACCCTGCCGAAATCCCTCCAGCGTTCTTCCCTGCCGCAGCTCTGGCCGCAGTAACCATTGCCACCAAGGTTCTCACCGGCTACATAGCCGCCAAGAAAGCCGGCATCGGAATCCCAGGTCGCTGGCGTACTGGCTTCGCCCTAACCCCTCGCGGTGAGTTCTCGATCATCATCGCCGGACTTGCCATCACCGCCAAGCTCGACCCAACCATCGTGTCGTTCGCCGCCACCTACATGCTCATGACGGTAGTAGCCGGCCCAGTTCTTGCCCGCGTGCCAGACACAACCTGGTTCAAGAAAAGACTCAAGTCCTCCTAAAATCAACTCAAGGGGGAAATAATGAACGACAAAACTTTTAAGACGGTGAAAACCGTTGCCACACTAATTCCAGCAGCGCTAATCGCATTCATCATGTTCCTGAATGCCGTGCCAGACTTCTACACTCAGCGCAATCAATCGACACTTCAAGCTTTTATCGATAATCCACCAAGCGGTTACAAGAACAACATGGATGAAACAAAACCACACGGATCACTCACCGGCGGTTGTGGGTTACTCTCGCCTACCCGCGATTACTGTCAATACGGTGAGACCGTGGTCTCTTTCTACAAAGACACTCCTGAATGGAACGCGAAAGAGTGCCAGCAGTTCATTGCTTGGGCCAAAGAGCGCGGTGCCCAGTATCTGAATTACGGAGGCGTCTTTGTAAAGGTGGAAGGAGCCGAGGACTTCGTTCAAAGGATTTGCGTCACGACCAACTCAGTTTCATTAATGGGAAAACTAAAACACGACTTCTGGCAGAGTGATTTTAGTATGGGAATGATTCAGGTAATGGACGTACAGATCCCAAGCGATGAATTGAAGAGCAGCACGGTTGACATTGCGGAACTGCCCAGCAAGCTGGGGGAGTCCTACATCCCACTACAAACGGTGTTGAACAAAGTTGGAAACTTCCAATTCAAGAACAAGATCAAGGGTCGGCTTACTAAGAAGCAAGTTAGCCAAGCACTAGGAAACCTCAGTAAAGACTGGCTCTCGCTGCCAGGCTCCGATGGCAAGGTCCTCTACCTTGAGGGTCAAAGCGTGGAAAATAAAGAGTCCAAACTTTGCCTTGTAATTCAGCCCTACAACTCTGAGCAAATCGGCATTCCCGACACCGGAAAAGACTACTGGCCTGTCCCGTGGACCGCAGGCAACAGCTTCGGCGAATTCACTACCGACCGCTGCCCGGTTGACTAAGCGATCGCTTCTTCCTTATTGCGAAGAGTAATCGACAGGTAAACCGCAACCTCAACCAGAACCAGAAGCAAGAACGCTGGAATCATCTGGTTGAACCACCAGTCGAACGTCATGCCCGAAATCTTTGGAACACAAGGCCCTTCACCACATGACTCATAACTTCTCAAGCTAGAGATTGCGCCAGTACCAAAACCGAACGACATCGCTGCCACAACACCAGCAAAAACAACCGACAGCACATAGTTCAAACGAACCGCGCCAACCGCCCCAGCAACTCGAGGAGCTCGCACCACAGGCGTCGAAGCCTTAGCCTTCGCAGCAAAGCGAGTTCCCAAAACCACCGACGTTCCGATGATCACCTGAATGACCACCCAGGTCCAGTTCTGAATCGACGAACGCTGGATGTCATAGAACACTAAACCAACGATTACAGCCAATGCAGTTCCCAGAACCGGCAACGCATAGCCCAAAGCCAAAGCCTTTTGAGCCGAGGAAACCTCAACGCTAGCCTCAACGTTCTGGCTCTTGCGGTAAAGAGTTGCCTGCAACAGCACGAAAACGATCAGACCAGCATCAGCCAAGATCGGCACATAAGTACCAAAGACTCGTCCAACCAAAGAAACCGAGGCAACAGCCCCCGAATCCAATGAACCCAGGAACGTCACCATGGCAAACACCACATCAGCCGCCAAAGCCAGAACCACAGTCAATCCAGCGAACCGGTAAACAGCCTGAACCAAAGCCGAGGAACCAGAAGAATGCAGAGCATCAGCCTTCTTGAATCCCCACAGCACCAAAGCCGAACCAATAGCAAAGCCAATCAGCACTGTGTAAGTAGATGGTTTGATCTCAACTCGAGGAAGAGCCGAGTCATAAACATTTATACCTAGATCTAGGTAGGTGGCAATCATCATCGAAAGCCAAGCAACCAACACACCAGCCATTGGAAGCAATAGCCCAAGGCGAACATTCTTATTCATATCCTCAGACTACGCCTTTAGACTGAACAAAACACGGGGGAAAAGTGACACTCAAACGCGTCAGTCTGAACACGGCCATTGTCAGCACAATCTTTGCCAGCATGGCAGGCTTCTTGGTATTCATAACTCCTAATGGAGGTGAGCGGTTCCCCGGCTACGACCTCCTAAGAGCACTCGAGTTGCCTGCCAAAATCACGCTAGTCATCGCAGCCTTGCTGATGTTGGTTTCCTACGCAACCGTAGGGCTTACGGCAGCCGCTAAAAACCAAGAGCCTCTCACCAAACAGCTCAAATACAGCCAACTTCGCAAACTATCGCTCGCAATTGCAGCAATTCCAGGCATCGTGCTAACACCAATGATCCTGGCGGCATTTGTTGGTGAGTTAACCCCAACGCTCTTCACCTTGTTCTCTGCTCTCACTGCCCTCACCGTTCTACTAGTACTTCCTGGAGGAGCACTAATGGTCGGACTCTTCATAAGAGCCGTCATCATCGCCAAGCGACCCGCATTGAAGGAAGTAGAGACAACAAAGACTGACAAGGTTCAAATAGCCCTTGGTGTAATTGCAGCAGCCCTACCGTTCCTAGGCTTCCTCGACTTCACACTTAACCACAACCAACCCTGCGACATCAGCTGCCCGCCGTTCGATGCCACCTTCATCTACATCTGCTTGGCCCTCTATGCGGTCGCTTGGCTGATAATCGCCATCTTCTGGTTTAAGGGCAGAAAACTTTCCCTACGATAGAGATAACAAAATCGCAGGGAGCCCAATGATCATCGTTATCGGCGAAGCACTTATCGACCTAATTCAGGATCGCTACAACCCAACCAGCTACAACGCCGTGGTTGGTGGCGCCAACGCCAACGTTGCCATCGCCCTTGCCCGTAGAGGAACTCCCCACACCTTCCTCGCCCGCATCTCCACCGACTCCTTCGGCCAGCAGATCACCCAAAAACTCCAGACGAACAACGTCAACTTCGAAAAAGCAATCAAAACCGAAGAGCCAACCACCCTCGCAGTTGTCTCCATCGGCCCAAACGGCTCTCCAAGCTACTCCTTCTATGTGAATGGCACCGCCGACTGGGGCTGGACCGAACAAGAACTTCCCCAACTCGAAGCAGAAGCCATCCAGTTCGGCTGCCTCACCATGGCCATGGAACCAGGCAACCTCGTAATCGAAGAATGGGCCAAAGCCCAAAGCAACACCAAGACCATCTCCCACGACATCAACATGCGCCCAGCCCTCGGCTTCGACCAGGAAAAAGAAAAGACAAGAGTAGAACGCGTCAACAGCTTCAGCCACATCATCAAGGCCTCCGACGAAGACCTCGAATGGCTCGACCCATCTAAGACCCCAGACCAAACCGCCAAGGAATGGTCCACAAACAAGCTTGTGCTAATCACCAAGGGCGCCGACGGCACCGATGTCTATAAGAACAACCAGTTCCTCTTCAACGTCCCATCCAGAAAGATCA